>NZ_SSOK01000059.1:0-198416 GCF_029871195.1 Pseudomonas sp. BN415 | reverse complement strand
CTGCCTCACCTTGCCTGCCTGGTATCAGGCCCGTGTGGGCTTCAGGATGGTTCGTGCCTCGCCGGCGCGAGTCACCCCTCTCCCTCTGGGAGAGGGGCTGGGGCGGGCCGCGTTCGGATGAGGGTTGTGTCAGGCTGGCGCGGAAGCCTCGAAGGTCTGCACTAGAGCACTTCCTTCATCGTTGCAACAACTAACGCAGACATAGCCAATGAATTCGTCCCTACAGTAGTCGCCTTTCCTCCGCTCCGTAATCGGGCACGACCGCGCCACAGGGTCTACACCTAACCCTGTCGCCCGCCACGCCTACCGGAGCCGCCCATGCCCCGCCACAGCGTTCTCGTTGCCATTGTCCTGTCCCTGGTCCTGCCTGCCTCGCTGGAGGCCGAAGCCGCCGAATGTCCCTATCCCAAGCCGGTGATGCTGGCTGGCCTGAACTGGGAAAGCGGCATGTTCACCACCGAAGTGCTGCGGGTGCTGCTGGAGAAGGGCTACGGCTGCAAGACCGACGTGCTGCCCGGTAACACCTTGACCATGGAAAACGCCTTGCGGCAGAACGACATTCAGGTGATTGCCGAGCAGTGGGCTGGCCGCAGCGAGTTGTGGCGCAAGGCCGAAGCGGCCGGTGAAGTCTTCGCCGTCGGCGAGCCGGTGAAGGGGGCCACCGAGGGCTGGTGGGTGCCGGATTACCTGGTGAAGGGGGAGGGCGCGCCCGCCGCGGACCTGCGTTCGGTGAGCGACCTGCCGCGCTTCAAGGCGCTGTTCAAGGACCCGGAAGATCGCAGCAAGGGGCGCTTCTACAACTGCCCAACCGGCTGGACCTGCGAAGGCGTCAACAGTCAGAAACTCAAGGCCTACGGACTGGAAGACAGCTACGTGAACTTCCGCACGGGCACCGGCCCGGCGCTGGATGCGGCCATTACCTCGGCCATCCGCCAACGCCAGCCGATCCTCTTCTACTACTGGTCGCCGACGCCGCTGATGGGGCGTTACCCATTGGTGCAGCTGGAGGAACCGCCGTTCGATCAGAAGGCCTGGGAAACGCTGATCGACCCGAAGCACCCCAAGCCCATCGGAACGCGTTCGTTACCGGCGAAGCTCTCTATCGGCGTCTCCCGCGACCTGCATGAGAAGGCGCCGGCGCTGGTGCAGGTGTTCGAACAGGTGGAGATCCCGCTGCCGCTGTTCAACGGCATCCTGGCGCGCATGGCCGAGGAGCACGTCGAGGCCGGTCCGATGGCTGACGCCTTCTTTCGCCAACACAGGGACATCTGGTCGAGCTGGGTGCCGGCGGAAGTCGCCCAGCGCGTAGACGCATCCTTGAAGTGACTGTTACCTAAGGCCCCAATCTGGGGCCTGAGTGCTTCGAAATCGGGCATTTTTCATTCTGGTAACAGATTGCGGCGTTGGCTCCGCTGGCGCCGCATGGCTTCCCGATTCTCTCCATCCCCCGTAGCTGAAGGCTTTTCCGTGGATTCACCTCCGCGGCAAAGGAGTTGGCCCTTTGCTTGCTTATGCTTGTATGTACAAGTAGAGATGTGTTCAGACATTCAGCCCGACCTCAATCGCCGACGGAGAAAAAAGATGCCCGAAGAGCTATTGCCAACCTTAGCCTCCTCCCGCGGACCTGCATTGGCCCGGTTGCTGGGCTATAGCCTGATCGGGCTGGTCCTGTTCTTCGTGCCGTTCGAGATCGCGGGCCGTTCGACCATCCTGCTGGACCACGCCGCCACGGCGCTGCAGACGCATGCGCGGCCCCTGGTGATCGGTCTTGCGCTGCTGTTCATGCTGTTTGGCGCGATCGAGCCCTGGTACAGCGGCAGTTGGCGCAACGGCACGACGCGGCTCGTGTTCAGCGTGTTGAAGGTGATTGGCCTGCTGATCGGCGTGGCCTACCTGTTCCAGTTCGGTCCGGCAGCCATCTATCAGCCTGGGATGCTGCCCTTCCTGTTCGACAAGCTGGTGCTCAGCCTGGCCCTGATCGTGCCATTGGGCGCGCTGTCGCTGGTGTTCCTGATCGGTTTCGGCCTGCTGGAGCTGATCGGTGTGCTGATGCAGCCGGTGATGCGGCCGATCTGGCGCACGCCGGGCAAGTCGGCGATCGATGCCGTCGCCTCCTTCGTTGGCAGCTACTCCGTCGGCCTGCTGATCACTGACCGCATGTACCAGCAGGGCCACTACAACGTGCGTGAGGCGGCCATCATCGCCACCGGCTTCTCCACGGTTTCCGCCCCGTTCATGGTGATCATCGCCAAGACCCTGGGCCTGATGGACCAGTGGAACCTGTACTTCTGGGGCGCCATGGCCGTGACCTTCGCCGTGACTGCCGTCAGTGCGCGCATCTATCCGCTTTCCCGCTTGCCGTCCGAGCCCATTCCCGAGCCGCAGCTGCAGCCTGGTGTGGGCCGCCTGCGCAGTGCCTGGCAGGCCGGCATGGAGCAGGCGAGCGTCGCGCCGCCCCTTGTGGTCTCGCTGCGGGAAACCTTCGTCGATGGCTTGCGCATGACCGCCGCGATCCTGCCGAGCATCCTTGCCGTCGGCCTACTGGGCCTGCTGGCAGCCAAATACACCCCGCTGTTCGACGCCGTCGGTGTCCTGCTCTACCCGGTCACCTGGCTGTTCGGCCTGAACGAACCGATGGAAGTGGCCCGCGCGATTTCTGCCGGCCTGGCCGAAATGTTCCTGCCCGCCATGCTGCTGAAAGATGCCGACGTCGTGGTCAAGTTCGTCGCCGCCATCGTTTCGGTCAGCAGCGTGCTGTTCCTCTCTGCTTCGATTCCCTGCGTGCTCGCCACGCGGATTCCGCTGAGCCTGCGCGACCTGCTGGTGGTCTGGCTGCAGCGCACCATTCTCAGCCTGGTGTTCAGCATCCCGCTGGCTTACCTGGCGCAATTCATGGGCTGGCTCTGATCGCCGCCCCCGCTACTACCCTTTAATGAGGAGTCTGCCATGACCAAATTCCGTGACACCGAAATCCGCGCCCCGCGTGGCACCAAGCTGAACGCCAAGAGCTGGCTGACCGAAGCGCCGCTGCGCATGCTGATGAACAACCTCGACCCCGAGGTGGCGGAGAATCCGAAGGAACTGGTGGTCTACGGCGGCATCGGTCGCGCTGCGCGCAACTGGGAGTGCTATGACAAGATCGTCGAGTCTCTGAAAGAGCTGAATGAAGACGAGACCCTGCTGGTGCAGTCCGGCAAGCCGGTCGGCGTCTTCAAGACCCACGCCAATGCCCCGCGCGTGCTGATCGCCAACTCCAACCTGGTACCCCACTGGGCCACCTGGGAACACTTCAATGAGCTGGATGCCAAGGGCCTGGCCATGTACGGCCAGATGACCGCCGGCAGCTGGATCTACATCGGCAGCCAGGGCATCGTTCAGGGCACCTATGAAACCTTCGTCGAGGCGGGCCGCCAGCACTACAACGGCAACCTCTCCGGGCGCTGGGTGCTCACCGCCGGCCTGGGCGGCATGGGCGGCGCCCAGCCCCTGGCGGCGACCCTGGCCGGCGCCTGCTCGCTGAACATCGAATGCCAGCAGACCAGCATCGATTTCCGCCTGCGCAGCCGCTACGTCGACGAGCAGGCGTCGGACCTGGACGACGCCCTGGCGCGCATCGCCAAGTACACCGCCGAAGGCAAGGCGATCTCCATCGCGCTGCTGGGCAACGCCGCCGAGATCCTGCCGGAACTGGTCCGTCGCGGCGTACGCCCGGACATGGTCACCGACCAGACCAGCGCCCACGACCCGCTCAATGGCTACCTGCCGATCGGCTGGAGCTGGGAGCAGTACCGCGACCGCGCGAAGAGCGACCCGGCTGCGGTGGTCAAGGCTGCCAAGCAGTCCATGGCCGTCCACGTACAAGCCATGCTGGACTTCCAGAAGATGGGCGTGCCCACCTTCGACTACGGCAACAACATCCGCCAGATGGCCAAGGAAGAGGGCGTGGCCAACGCCTTCGACTTCCCAGGCTTCGTTCCGGCCTACATCCGCCCGCTGTTCTGCCGTGGTATCGGTCCGTTCCGCTGGGCCGCGCTGTCCGGTGATCCGCAGGACATCTACAAGACCGACGCCAAGGTCAAGGAACTGATTCCGGACGACGCCCACCTGCACCGCTGGCTGGACATGGCCCGCGAGCGCATCAGCTTCCAGGGCCTGCCGGCACGTATCTGCTGGGTTGGCCTGGGTCTGCGCGCCAAGCTCGGCCTGGCGTTCAACGAAATGGTGCGCAGCGGCGAGCTGTCGGCGCCCATCGTCATCGGCCGCGACCACCTGGACTCCGGCTCGGTCTCCAGCCCGAACCGCGAAACCGAAGCCATGCAGGACGGTTCCGACGCCGTCTCCGACTGGCCGCTGCTCAACGCCCTGCTGAACACCGCCAGCGGCGCGACCTGGGTGTCGCTGCACCATGGTGGCGGCGTGGGCATGGGCTTCTCCCAGCATTCGGGCATGGTCATTGTCTGCGACGGTACCGACGAAGCCGCTGCACGCATCGCTCGCGTACTGACCAACGACCCGGGCACCGGCGTGATGCGCCATGCCGATGCGGGCTACCAGATCGCCATTGATTGCGCACGTGAGCAGGGCCTGAACCTGCCCATGATCGGCAAAGGAGACTGAGCGTGAACGCGCTGAACCTGAAACCCGGAACCCTGACCCTGGCGCAGCTGCGCCAGGTATTCCACGCGCCCGTGCAGGTGACCCTGGACGCCAGCGCCGGCAAGGCCATCGACGCCAGTGTTGCCTGCGTCGAGAGCATCGTCGCTGAAGGCCGCACTGCCTACGGCATCAACACCGGATTCGGCCTGCTGGCCTCGACCCGTATCGCCCCGGCCGACCTGGAAAAGCTGCAGCGCTCGCTGGTGCTGTCCCACGCCGCCGGTGTTGGCGAACCGCTGGACGATGCCATGGTGCGCCTGATCATGCTGCTCAAGGTGAACAGCCTGGCGCGTGGTTTCTCCGGTATCCGCCGCAAGGTGATCGACGCCCTGGTCGCACTGATCAATGCCGAGGTCTACCCGCACATTCCGCTGAAAGGCTCGGTGGGCGCGTCCGGCGACCTGGCGCCCCTGGCGCACATGTCCCTGATCCTGCTCGGCGAGAGCAAGGCGCGCTACAAAGGCCAATGGCTGCCGGCCACCGAAGCCCTGGCGGTTGCCGGCCTGGAGCCGCTGACCCTGGCCGCCAAGGAGGGCCTGGCCCTGCTCAACGGCACCCAGGTGTCCACCGCCTATGCCCTGCGCGGCCTGTTCGAGGCCGAGGACCTGTTCGCGGGCGCCACCGTCTGCGGCGGCCTCAGCGTCGAGGCCATGCTCGGCTCCCGCGCCCCATTCGATGCGCGCATCCATGCCGCCCGTGGCCAGCGCGGCCAGATCGATGTAGCAGCCGCGTACCGTGACCTGCTCACCGCCAGCAGCGAAATCGCCCGCTCCCATGAGAAGTGCGACAAGGTGCAGGACCCGTACTCCCTGCGCTGCCAGCCGCAGGTCATGGGCGCCTGCCTGACCCAACTGCGCCAGGCCGCCGAGGTGCTGGAGATCGAATCCAACGCGGTTTCCGATAACCCGCTGGTATTCGCCGAAGAGGGGGACGTGATCTCTGGCGGCAACTTCCACGCCGAGCCGGTGGCCATGGCCGCTGACAACCTGGCGCTGGCCATCGCTGAAATCGGCTCGCTGTCCGAACGTCGCATCTCGCTGATGATGGACATGCACATGTCGCAGTTGCCGCCCTTCCTGGTGGAAAACGGCGGGGTCAACTCCGGCTTCATGATCGCCCAGGTCACCGCAGCCGCCCTGGCCAGCGACAACAAGGCCCTGGCTCACCCGGCCAGCGTCGACAGCCTGCCCACCTCCGCCAACCAGGAAGACCATGTCTCGATGGCGCCGAACGCCGGCAAGCGCCTCTGGGCCATGGCCGAGAACGTGCGCGGCATCCTCGCCATCGAATGGCTGGGCGCCTGCCAGGGCCTGGATTTCCGCACCGGCCTGAAGAGCTCGCCGAAGCTGGAAGAAGCCCGCGGCCTGCTGCGCGCCCAGGTGGCCTACTACCAGGAAGACCGCTTCTTCGCCCCGGACATCGAAACCGCCAGCAACCTGCTGGCCAGCGGCTGCCTGAACAGCCTGATGCCGGCGAAGTTGCTGCCGAGCTTGTGAGCCTGAAGCAAGGAGCCGGAGGTTGGGATGCAGGCGTTCCAGCCTGGCTCAGGAGCCTCGCCGCTGCGCGAGTTACCCGGGACGATCACGAGTCGTGGCCGGTTCTTAAAACAACAAATGCCAGTTACTGGCAGCGGGAGCCGGCACGACCGGCTCCTGTCGATGAACGAACTGCCTCATTCCATTCCAAGTTTCAGGAGCGTCGGAACATGCAATTCAAGAAGCGAGTGTTGAGTCTGATGTGTGCCGCTGGCCTGCTGGCCGGGGCAGCTTCCGCCCAGGCGGAGGGCTGGTGCGAATCCGGCAAGGCGGTGAAGTTCGCCGGGCTCAACTGGGAGAGCGGCATGCTGCTCACCGACCTCCTGCAGTTCGTGCTGAAGAACGGCTACGGCTGCGAGACCGACAGCCTGCCGGGCAACTCCATCACCATGGAACAGGCCCTGGGCAACAACGATATCCAGGTGTTCGCCGAGGAATGGATCGGCCGTAGCGATGCCTGGAACAAGGCCGCTGCTGCCGGCAAGGTGGTGGGCGTGGGCGCACCGATCGTCGGCGCCACCGAAGGCTGGTACGTGCCGCGCTACGTGATCGAGGGTGACGCCAAGCGTGGCCTCGAACCCAAGGCACCGCAGCTGAAAGCCATCGCCGACCTCGGCCAATACGCCGAGCTGTTCCGTGACCCGGAAGAGCCGGGCAAGGGCCGTTTCTACAACTGCCCGGCCGGCTGGACCTGTGAGCTGGACAACAGCGAAATGCTCAAGAGCTACGGCCTGGAAGAGAAGTTCACCAACTTCCGTCCCGGCACCGGCCCGGCCCTGGATGCCGCCGTGTTGTCGAGCTATCGCCGTGGCGAGCCTATTCTTTTCTATTACTGGTCGCCGACGCCGCTGATGGGGCAGGCCGACCTGGTCAAGCTGGAAGAGAAGGCCGGCGTGGACAAGAGCGTGACCATCCAGGTCGGCCTGTCCAAGACCTTCCACGACGAGGCCCCGGAGCTGGTGGCGGTGCTGACCAAGGTCAACCTGCCGATCGACCTGCTGAACCAGAACCTGGCGAAGATGGCCAAGGAAAAAATGGACTCGGCGGACCTGGCCAAGCTCTTCCTCAAGGAGCACCCGGAGGTGTGGCGCGCCTGGGTCAGCGAGGATGCGGCGAAGAAAATCGAAGCCGCTCTCTGAGGCCGCTGGGCACTACTGATTCCGGCCTTCTCCCTGGGTGGAGAAGGCCCCCCACATGACCGGAGCGAGCTATGTTCCCCGAACGCTTCACCTTCTCCATCGCTGACTGGGTCAATGGCTGGGTAGACAGCCTGGTGACCAACTACGGCGATGTGTTCCGCCACATCTCCGACACCCTGCTCTGGGCCATCGTCTATCTGGAAGGCACCCTGCGCGCCACGCCTTGGTGGCTGATATTGGCGATAGTCGCCGGCATCACCTGGCATGCCACCCGGCGCATCCTGCCGACGGTCGTGATCACCGGCCTGCTGTTCCTGGTCGGTGCGGTGGGGCTCTGGGACAAGCTGATGCAGACCGTGGCGCTGATGCTGGTGGCCACCTTCATCTCGGTGCTGATCGGCATCCCCCTGGGCATCCTTGCGGCCCGTAGCGACCGCCTGCGCGCGGTGCTGATGCCGCTGCTGGATATCATGCAGACCATGCCCAGCTTCGTGTACCTGATCCCGGTGCTGATGCTCTTCGGCCTGGGCAAGGTGCCAGCCATTTTCGCCACCGTGATCTACGCCGCGCCGCCGCTTATCCGTCTGACCGATCTCGGCATCCGCCAGGTTGACGGAGAAGTGATGGAAGCCATCAACGCCTTTGGCGCCAACCGTTGGCAGCAACTGTTCGGCGTGCAGCTGCCGCTGGCCATGCCGAGCATCATGGCCGGTATCAACCAGACCACCATGATGGCCCTGTCGATGGTGGTGATCGCCTCGATGATCGGCGCCCGAGGCCTCGGTGAAGACGTCCTGGTGGGCATCCAGACGCTCAACGTCGGCAAGGGCCTCGAAGCAGGCCTGGCCATCGTCATCCTGGCTGTGGTCTTCGACCGCATCACCCAGGCTTACGGCCGTTCGCGGCACGCAGCCAGCAAATGAGTGGCGAGAACATGAGCAAGATTGTCGTCAAGAATGTTTTCAAGATCTTCGGCCAGCGCGCCGAGGAGGCCCTGGCACTGATCCAGCAAGGCAAGAGCAAAGCCGATGTGCTGGACAACACCGGGTGCGTGGTCGGGGTCAACGATTTGTCGCTGTCCATCGGTGCGGGCGAGATCTTCGTGATCATGGGCCTGTCCGGTTCCGGCAAGTCCACCCTGGTGCGCCATTTCAACCGCCTGATCGACCCCACCAGCGGGCAGATCCTGGTCGATGGCGAGGACATCCTGCGCTACGACATGGAGCAGTTGCGCGAATTCCGCCGCAAGAAGATCAGCATGGTGTTCCAGAGCTTCGGCCTGCTGCCGCACAAGTCGGTGATCGACAACGTCGCCTACGGCCTCAAGGTGCGCGGCGAGACCAAGGAATACTGCCTGGAGCGTGCCCAGCACTGGATTACTACCGTGGGCCTGAAAGGCTACGAGAAATCCTACCCGCACCAGCTTTCCGGTGGCATGCGCCAACGCGTCGGCCTGGCCCGTGCATTGGCCTCCGACACCGACATCATCCTCATGGACGAAGCCTTCAGCGCCCTCGACCCGCTGATTCGCGCCGATATGCAGGAGCAGCTGCTGGAACTGCAGAAGACCCTGCAGAAGACCATCGTCTTCATCACCCATGACCTGGACGAAGCCGTGCGCATCGGCAATCGCATCGCCATCCTCAAGGACGGCCAACTGATTCAGGTCGGTACGCCGCGTGAAATCCTCCACCAGCCCGCGGACGATTACGTCGACCGCTTCGTCCAGCGCCGCGTGGCCAATCTGTAAGGAACGTCCGAATGTCGTTACCCGAGAAAGTCCTGCTGGGCGATTCACCGCTGAACTGGCGCCAGGTGGTGGCCGTGGCCCGTCACGGCGCCCGCCTGGAGCTGACCCCGGCAGCCTGGGCGCGCATCGAGAATGCCCGTGGCATCGTCGAACGTATCGTCGAACGGGGCGAGCGCGCCTACGGGATCAGCACCGGCCTCGGCGCCCTGAGCGACATTGTGCTGAACGCCGAACAATTCGCCGCGCTGTCGCGTAACACGCTGCTCAGCCATGCCTGCGGGGTTGGTCCGGTCCTGGCAGACGAGCAGACGCGCGCCATCATCTGCTGCGCAATCGCTAACTTCAGCCACGGCCACTCCGGCCTGCAGCGGCAGGTGGTGGAGGCGCTGCTGGCCCTGCTGAATCGTGGCATCACCCCGCGGGTGCCGTCCCAGGGGTCCGTGGGCTACCTGACCCACATGGCCCATGTCGGCATCGCCTTGCTCGGCGTTGGCGAGGTGAGCTATCGCGGCCAGGTGGTGCCTGCCGTCGAGGCCCTGGCCGCCGAAGGCTTGGAGTCCGTGCGTCTGGGCGCCAAGGACGGGCTCTGCCTGGTCAATGGCCTGCCCTGCATGACCGGCCTGACCTGCCTGGCCCTGGACGACGCCGAACGCCTGATGCGCTGGGCCGACGTGATCGGCGCCATGAGCTTCGAAGCCCTGCGCGGGCAGATCGCGGCTTTCGACCCGGACATCATCGCCCTCAAGCCACACCCGGGCATGCAGACGGTAGGCGCCAACCTGCTGGCCCTGCTCGCGGGCAGCGAGGTGGTCGCCGAAAGTCGCGGCGTCCGCACCCAGGACGCCCTGAGCATCCGTTCCATCCCGCAGGTGCATGGCGCCTGCCGTGACCAACTGGCCCATGCTGCGCGCCAGGTCGATACCGAACTGGCCTCGGCTAACGACAACCCGCTGCTGCTGGGCACGCCGGACGCCTACAAAGTGGTGTCCCAGGCCAACCCTCACGGTGAATCGATCGCCATGGCGGCGGACCTGCTGGCCATCGCCGTGGCCGAGCTGGGCGGCATAGCCGAGCGCCGCCTGGATCGCCTGGTGAACCCGTTGGTCAGTGGCCTGCCGGCCTTCCTGGTGAGTCAGCCCGGGGTCAACTCGGGAATGATGATCGCCCAATACGTGGCTGCGGCCCTGGTGGGCGAGAACCGTCAGCTGGCGCAACCCGCGGTTGTGGATAACTTCGTCACGTCCGGGCTGCAGGAAGACCACCTGAGCCTGGGCACCAGCGCAGCCCTCAAGTTGGGCAGGGCGCTGGAGAACTGCGGCCGTATTCTCGCGATCGAATACTTGCTGGCCGCCCAGGCCTTTGAGTTCCACACCCCCAGGAGCTTCGGTGCCGGCACCGCTGCCGCCTGGGAAACCCTGCGCGAGCGTGTGCCCGCCTATGACCAGGACCGTTGGCTGGCGCCGGACATCGCCCGTGCCGCCGACCTGTTGCGCGACGGTGCCGCGCTGGAAGGGATTGCCGCTCGCACCGGAGGACTGCAATGAAACACCTCTGGCAGAACTGCCATGCCGCGACCATGAAGGACGGCAAGTACGCGATCATCGAAGACGCGGTGCTGGTTACCTATTCCGGTCGTATCGAGTGGATCGGCCCGCGCGAGGCACTGCCGGCGATTCCCTATGACGTGGACGTCGACCTCAACGGCGCCTGGGTCACCCCGGGGCTGATCGACTGCCACACCCACCTGGTCTTCGGTGGTGATCGCAGCCGGGAGTTCGAGCAGCGCCTGGAAGGCGTCAGCTACGCCGAGATCGCCGCCCAGGGTGGCGGCATCGCCAGCACCGTGCGCGCGACCCGCGAGGCCAGTGAGGACGACTTGCTGGAAAGCGCTACCCGTCGCGCCCGTCAGTTGTTGCGCGATGGCGTTACCACCCTGGAAGTGAAGTCCGGCTACGGCCTGGACCTGGCCAGCGAGCGCAAGATGCTGCGGGTCGCCAGGCGCCTGGGCGAGACCCTGCCGATGACCGTGCGCGCCACCTGCCTGGCGGCCCACGCCCTGCCGCCGGAATACGCCGGCCGGG
Organism: Pseudomonas sp. BN415; assembly: GCF_029871195.1. NCBI lineage: Bacteria > Pseudomonadati > Pseudomonadota > Gammaproteobacteria > Pseudomonadales > Pseudomonadaceae > Pseudomonas > Pseudomonas sp. BN415. Next base: position 187,255 of record NZ_SSOK01000059.1, on the reverse strand, counting down.
CCGACGACTACATCGACCACATCTGCAACGAGATGCTGCCGACCCTGGCCGGTGAGGGGCTGGTGGATGCGGTGGATGCCTTCTGCGAACACCTGGCCTTTTCCCCGGCCCAGGTGGAGCGAGTGTTCAAGGTGGCCCGTGAGCTGGGTCTGCCGGTGAAGCTGCATGCGGAGCAGCTCTCGTCCCTGCATGGCTCTGCCCTGGCCGCGCGCTACCAGGCGCTGTCGGCGGACCATCTGGAGTACATGACCGAGGACGACGCCATTGCGATGGCGGCGGCCGGAACGGTCGCCGTGCTGCTGCCGGGCGCCTTCTACCTGCTGCGGGAAACCCAGCTGCCGCCCATCGATGCACTGCGCAAGCACGGCGTCGCCATGGCGGTGTCCACCGACCTCAACCCTGGCACTTCCCCGGCACTGTCGCTGCGGATGATGCTGAACATGGCCTGTACCTCGTTCCGCCTGACCCCGGAAGAGGCGCTTGCCGGCGCCACCCTGCACGCGGCCAAGGCCCTGGGCCTGGCCGACAGTCACGGCAGCCTGGAAGTGGGCAAGGTGGCCGACTTCATCGCCTGGGACATCCAGCGCCCGGCGGAACTCGCCTATTGGTTGGGCGGCGACCTGCCCAAGCGGGTGATTCGACACGGACAGGAGATCGACTGTGGATAACGTTCTGAGCTTCAGCCGCGGCCGCGCGCCGCTGCTGATCAGCATGCCGCACCCCGGCATCCACCTGACGCCAGCGGTGGAGGCCGGCATGGTGGAGGCCGGCTGGGACCTTACCGATACCGACTGGCACATTCCGCGCCTGTATGACTTCGCTGCCGAGCTGGGCGCGAGCACGCTGGTGGCGCAGTATTCGCGCTATGTCATCGACCTCAATCGCCCGGCCGATGACATGCCGCTCTATGCCACGGCCACCACCGGCCTTTATCCGGCCACCCTGTTCGATGGCGAGCCGCTCTACCGCACGGGCGAAGAGCCCACGGCGGCGGAGCGCGCGCGTTATCTGGCGGAAATCTGGACGCCCTACCACCAGACCATCCGTGATGAGCTGGCGCGCATGAAAGCCGAGTTCGGTTACGCGCTGCTGTTCGACGCCCACTCCATCCGCTCTTTCGTTCCGCGCCTATTCGATGGCCGGCTGCCGGACTTCAACCTCGGCACCAACGCCGGTGCCAGCTGCGATTCGGCCCTGGCCGAGGCGCTGGTGGCGGTTTGCGCCGATGCGCAGGACTACAGCCATGTGCTGAATGGGCGCTTCAAGGGCGGCCACATCACCCGCCACTACGGCCAGCCCGACCAGCACATCCACGCGGTGCAGCTGGAACTGGCCCAATGCACCTACATGGACGAGCAGGTGCCCTTCGACTACCGCGAAGACCTGGCTGTGCCGACCCAGGCGGTGCTGCGCAAGCTGCTGCAGGCGATGTTGGCGTGGGGGCATCAGCGCTACGGCAGATGACCTGGACGAGCCGATGTGTACGCGGGAAGTGCTCTCGGCGTCCACACCGCATCAAAGGGCGCGGAGAAACGCCACCATCAGCCTGCTGACTTCCGTGGCTCGCTCCTGCTGTATCCAGTGCCCGGCTCCCTCGAGCATGTGGCACCCGCGCAGCGCGGGTAGTGTTTTCGGGAAGGCAGCGATCAACTGGGGGATCATCGGAAACCCAAGCACGGAGTCCCGGGCTCCGGCGATGAACAGCGACGGCTGCCGGACGATGCAGCCGCGCCAGGGTGCCATCAGTTCAGCGGAGAGCCGCATGGTCCTGTACCAGTTCAGCCCGCCGCGAAAACCCGTGCGGCGGAATTCCCCCGTGTAGTGCGCGATGTCGTCTTCGGTTAGCCAGGCCGGCAGCCGCCTGGGTGCTTCCATGTGGTCGAGGAAGCCCTGCCCGGGGAGGCGGCCAAAGGCCGGCACACCGTGCCAATCCCCGGAGCCGCAATGGAGCAGCCGCCTGATGGTCGCTTCGGTATCCCGCTCCAACTCGGCTTCCGCAACACCAGGTGCCTGGAAGTACTGCAGGTAGTAGTCATGGATACCTCGGTCTTCCAGCGCTTTCAGGACGTCCGTGGGATCGGGTGGCGCGAAGGGTACGCTCATGCCGATGACGGCGCGAAACAGGTCCGGTCTGGTCAGCGCAGCGCCCCAGGCGACCATTGCCCCCCAGTCGTGGCCGGCAATCACCGCCTGACTTTCCCCCAGCACCCGGACCAGGTCCACCATGTCCCCGATCAGATGCAGCCGGGTGTAAGCCTCCACGTGCAGCGGCGCGTCGGTCCCGCCGTAGCCGCGCATGTCCGGGGCGACGACCCGGAATCCGGCGGTCGAGAGCGCGTCGAGCTGGTGCCGCCAGGAGTACCAGAGCTCCGGAAACCCATGGCACAGCAGCACGAGTGGCCCGGCACCCTGCATGGCGACCCGCATGCGAATGCCATTGACGCTGAGGGTTTCCAGGTGCGGCGTGGTCATGTTCGCGTCCCGTGCTCAGGTGAGCATTGCCATCAGCCGCGGCAGGTTTTCCACTCCCCGCTGTCGGGCATTCGCCAGCTTATGGAGCAGGGCATGTCGTTCCGTGTCCTCCGGGCGCAGATCGCGCATGACGGTGGTCATCAGAAACAGGCGTGATTTCCCCAGCCACTGGGTCAATCCCGGATCAGCGCGCCAGCGCACGAAGTTGTTCATGTAGCTCGCCCAGATCCTGATCCAGTCTTCGGGTAACCGGGGCGTGGGAACCGGTCCGCAATAGGCGTTCTTCTCATGGTCGTCCGCCAAGTGGCATTCGACATAAGCGATCAGCGCCGCGGAAAAGACCGGCTGGTTGTTGCTGACCAGGGTCAGGTTGATCCGTTCGGCGTCGAATACCCGCACCGGGTCCCAGCCGTCGAGGCCCCTTGCGCTGCAGTCCACATGCAAGGCGCCGGGGGGTACGCCGAGGGTGCCTCGCTCGAGCTCGATTCGTCCCGGCGCTATCGCTTGCACATGGCCCAGGCGCACCTTGTGCCGAATGCCGCGCAGGGCGCCCAGTTCTGCTTGCGATACGGTCGCCCCGCGATAGGCCGTCGGTGTGACGGCAGGGTCGATGCGCAGGAGTTGGCCAGACTGCTCCAGCCGGTCGAACAGGTCGGGCAGGGACGTGGCGTCGGCGATGGCGTCGTACTGTGCCGCGACGCTCTGGACCACCTGTTCGAAATACTCCAGGCCGGGCTGAATGTTTGCGCGGTCCACCAGCCAGGCATCCTTGGGCATGATCCAGTAGATCGATTCCGGCGCCACGCCGTTCTGCAGCAGCCACACGCAGGAATCGATGCCGGTCTTGCCCGAGCCAACCACCACGTAGGCCGGGCACGGCTGGCCGATTCGCGGCAGGTCATTGGGGGGCACGCAGGCCACCCCACTGGCGACCCGGTATTTCGGGGGGTGGGTGGAAGGCACCTGGGTCCGGGCGTGAGTGGCATCCACCAGTTTGCGCCGCACCTGCACCCGGTATTCCCGGCCACTGAGCCGGGAGACGAAGCGATGGTCGGACGCGCGGTCACCGATGTAGTCGCACATGGGGTAGTAGCGCACGCGCCCCGACAGCAGGAACTGCTGATTCATCACCTGCGCGTAGTAGCTGAGAATCTCCGTGCCGGAAGCCAGTTCGTACAGGCCATTGCCCAGTGCGGAGGCGTCCTTCCTGCCACTGCCGAGTTCGCGGGAATTGACCCCGTAGCAGGCGGAGGGCTGGTGCAGTCGCACGAATGGATAGGCATCGTTCCAGTGGCCGCCGGGCTGGGCGTGCCGGTCCACCATCAGCACGGTGGCGTCAGATTCGCTGAGCAGGGTGTCGACGAATGCCATTGCCGCAGCGCCTGCGCCGATCACCAGATAGTCGACCTCCAGCAGGTTTGGGTCCATGGTGGCTGTCCTCGTGAAGATGAATGCCCCCAAACTCCCAAACTTAGTGCCATGGCGCCGGCATACCAGACCAAGAGCTGATTGCTGCCATAGCCAATGGCTCTATGACCCTTGTTGTTTGGCGCCTTCGCCGGTATTCGGCGCTGGTCGCGCGCGCTAGCGCTGCAGGCCCAGGTGGCGAATCACCACTTCCTCGGCTGCCACCCGCTCCCACACATCGTCTAGCAGCTCCGCCGGGTAGAAGGGCAGGGCAGCGAGTTCCTCGCGGCTGACCCAGCCCAGTTCACGAATCTCGAACTCGTCGCCGCCCAGGCCATTCAGGTTGGCCAGGCTGAGTTCGCCGCGCCAGGCGTCGATCCGGTAGAACAGCTCCATGTGGAAGCGGCCCAGGGCCGGTTCGGCGAATTCGCGCACGTAGACCAGCGGTCCGACCTCCACGTCCAGTCCGGTTTCCTCCCTGAATTCTCGGCGTACGGTGTCGCGGGTGCATTCGTCGCTCTGGGATTCGAAGCCGCCGCCCGGCGGGATCCAGTAGGTGTCGTCGCCCACCACGTGCTTGACCAGCAGGATGCGGCCGTCCCGCACCAGCAGGCCGGCGGCGCGGATGCGATGGGTGAGCGGCGCGCTCATTGCCAGTCCAGCCGGGCGAGCTTCCACTCGCCATCGTCCAGCCACCACTCCAGCTTCACTCCATAGTGGCGGGCACTGTCGGGAATCAGCCCTTCGGCGCCGGTGAGGGCCACCTGGACCTCGGAGTAGCCTTTCTCGTGGTAGGTCGGGTCGAGCCGGTTGGCCTTGCTGAGGGCGAGCACGCTGACGTTCTTGTGGCGCATGAACAGCAGGGTCATGGTGCGCTTGGCCCAGTCGCGGTCGTTCTGCTGCTGGGCAATGAACTGCGGGTGCAACTGCTCCAGTACCGCGCTGGTTTTCTTCGCTTCGAGGTTGTCCTGCAGTTGTTGCACCGCCGCATCCAGCTCCGCGGCCGGGTCGTTTCGGCCACAACCGGCTAGGATTGCCAGAACACAGAGCGTCGGCAGCGCGAACTTCCTGAGTAGCATGCTGAACTCCTTTTTCCTCGTTATGATGCCCGGCAGATTAAAAGGCCGGACTCGCCCAAGGGTCGACCTTACGCACAGTTTCGGGAGCCCAGCATGCAGACTTTGTATCCGGAGATAAAACCCTACGCCCGGCACGAGCTGGCGGTGGATGCGCCACACGTGCTCTATGTGGACGAGAGCGGCACGCCGGAAGGCTTGCCGGTAGTGTTCATCCACGGTGGGCCGGGGGCCGGTTGCGATGCGCTGAGCCGGCGCTTCTTCGATCCGAACCTGTATCGCATCGTCACCTTCGACCAGCGCGGCTGTGGCCGCTCCACGCCCCACGCGAGCCTGGAAAAGAACACCACCTGGGACCTGGTGGCCGACCTCGAACGCATCCGCCAGCATCTGGGCATCGACAAGTGGGTACTGTTCGGTGGCTCCTGGGGATCCACCCTGTCCCTGGCCTACGCCCAGGCGCACCCGGAGCGCGTGCTCGGCTTGATCCTGCGGGGCATCTTCCTGTGCCGCCCGGAGGACTTCCACTGGTTCTACCAGGAAGGCTGCAGCCGCCTGTTCCCGGACTACTGGGAGGACTACCTGGCGCCGATTCCGGCCGAGGAGCACGGCAACCTGATGCAGGCCTTCCACAAGCGCCTGACCGGACCGGACCAGATCGCCCAGATGCACGCCGCCAAGGCCTGGTCCACCTGGGAAGGCCGCACCGCCACCCTGCGCCCCAGTGCGCCGGTGGTGGAACGCTTCAGCGAGCCGATGCGCGCCCTGTCCATCGCCCGCATCGAGTGCCATTACTTCGTCAACAACGCCTTCCTCGAGCCCAACCAGCTGCTCCGCGACATGCCGCGCATCGCCCATCTGCCGGGCGTGATCGTGCATGGCCGCTATGACGCCATCTGTCCGCTGGACAATGCCTGGGCGCTGCACAAAGCCTGGCCCAACAGCGAATTGCAGATTGTCCGCGACGCAGGTCATGCCGCGTCCGAGGCCGGCATCACCGACGCCCTGGTCCGTGCGTCGAACCAGATGGCTCGCCGCCTGCTAAACATGCCGCAAGACGAAGACGCCTGATGAAGGCGCTGCTGCAACGGGTCAGTGCCGCCCGTGTAGAGGTGGAAGGGGACGTGGTCGGCGCCATCGACCAGGGGCTGCTGGTGCTGGTGGGCGTCGAGCCCCAGGACACCGAAGCCAGCGCCGACAAGCTGCTGCACAAGCTGGTCAACTACCGCGTGTTTGCCGATGCCGAGGGCAAGATGAATCTGTCTCTCGGTGCGGTTGGCGGCGGCCTGCTGCTGGTTTCCCAGTTCACCCTGGCCGCCGATACCAGGAGCGGGCTGCGCCCGAGTTTCTCCAGCGCTGCCGCACCGGCACGCGGCGAGGAGCTGTTCGACTACCTGGTGCAGCAGGCGCGGCTCAAGCATCCGCAGGTGGCGACCGGCTGCTTCGGGGCCAACATGCAGGTGCACCTGGTCAACGACGGGCCGGTGACTTTCCTGCTCGAAAGCTGAGCTGGTCCGATATCTGCTTCCCGCGACTCGCCATCCACGTAGATGCGGTTTAGCATGCGCGCCATGCCCCGTCGTTCGTGGGCTGCACAACAACAACGAGCTGCTCCATTAGGAGAAAGAATGAAAAAGTTTCTCGCGTCACTGCTGTTCGCCGCCAGCACCCTGACCGGCCTGGCCCACGCTGGCATGGTCGATGATGCAGTCAAGCGCGGCACTCTGCGCGTCGGCATGGACCCGACCTACATGCCATTCGAAATGACCAACAAGCGTGGTGAGATCATCGGCTTCGAAGTCGACCTGCTCAAAGCCATGTCCAAGGCCATGGGCGTCAAGCTGGAGCTGGTATCCACCAGCTACGACGGCATCATCCCGGCCCTGCTGACCGATAAGTTCGACATGATCGGTTCCGGCATGACCCTGACCCAGGAGCGCAACCTGCGCATCAACTTCTCCGAGCCCTTCATCGTGGTCGGCCAGACCCTGCTGATCCGCAAGGAGCTGCAAGGTGACATCAAGTCCTACAAGGACCTGAACGATGCCAAGTACCGCATCACGTCCAAGATCGGCACCACCGGCGAAATGGTCGCCAAGAAGCTGATCGCCAAGGCCCAGTACCACGGCTTCGACAACGAGCAGGAAGCGGTGATGGACGTGGTCAACGGCAAGGCGGATGCCTTCATCTACGACGCCCCGTACAACGTGGTGGCGGTGAACAAGGCCGGCGCCGGCAAGCTGGTGTTCCTGGAAGAGCCCTTCACCTTCGAGCCCCTGGCCTTCGGCCTGAAGAAGGGTGACTACGACAGCATCAACTGGATCAACAACTGGATGCACCAGATCCGCCATGACGGCACCTACGATCGCATCCATGCCAAGTGGTTCAAGAAGACCGACTGGCTGAAAGAGATGGAATAAGCCAGCTGACGCTGGCTTTGACAGGCCCGGCCCACAAGGCCGGGCCTGCCTTTTGTACCCCGCCATGAGCGAGATTTCCCGTGACTAGCAAACATCGCCGCACCTGGCCCTGGCACGTCCTGACCGGTCTGATCCTGGTCGTGACGGGCTGGGGCCTCTGGTACTCCACTTCACTGATTTCCTACGAATGGCGCTGGAATCGCGTGCCCCAGTACTTCGCCTACCAGGCAGAGGAAGGTCAGCGCGCAGCCGACTACGGCACCGTCAGCGCCATTGCCGATGCCGGAGACAACGCCCGTGTGACCCTGACTGCCGAGGGGGGGGAGGAACAGGTGCTGGAAGTGGCCCGCGACAGCCTGCAGGTGAGTCAGGGCGACGATGTTTCCGAAGGCGACCTGATCGGTGTGACACGCCACTGGGCTGCCGGACCGTTGCTCTGGGGGCTCTGGACCACCCTGTGGATTTCCGTGGCGTCCGGCGTCTTTGGCTTGCTGATCGGCCTGGTGACCGGCCTTTGCCGTCTGTCCAGCAACCCCACCCTGCGCGACCTTTCCACCGTATACGTCGAGCTGGTGCGCGGTACGCCGCTGCTGGTGCAGATATTCATCTTCTACTTCTTCATCGGCACTGTGCTAAACCTCTCCCGCGAGTTCGCCGGGGTGGCGGCGCTGGCGCTGTTCACCGGCGCCTATGTGGGCGAGATCGTCCGCGCTGGCGTGCAGTCCATCGCTCGTGGCCAGAACGAGGCGGCGCGCTCTCTGGGCCTGACCGCAGGCCAGTCCATGCGCCATGTGATCCTCCCGCAGGCCTTCAAGCGCGTGCTGCCGCCGCTGGCCGGGCAGTTCATCAGCCTGGTGAAGGACACCTCGCTGGTGTCGGTGATCGCCATCACCGAACTGACCAAGAGTGGCCGCGAAGCGATCACCACGTCCTTCTCCACCTTCGAGATCTGGTTCTGTGTCGCAGCCCTCTACCTCGTGATCAACCTGCCGCTGTCGCAAATCGCCAGCCGTCTGGAGCGGAGGCTCGGGAAAAGTGATTGAAGTCCGTAATCTGGTGAAAGTCTTCGATGCCCGCGGCCATGAAGTGCGGGCTGTGGATAACGTCACCACGCAGGTGAAGCGTGGTGAGGTCGTGGTGGTGATCGGCCCCTCGGGCTCGGGTAAATCCACCTTCCTGCGCTGCCTGAACGGCCTGGAGGAGCTGGATTCCGGTTCGGTGAGCATCGACGGCGTCGACCTCGCCAACCCGAAAACCGACGTGAACGCCTACCGCCGCGAGGTGGGCATGGTGTTCCAGCACTTCAACCTGTTCCCGCACATGACCGTGCTGGAGAACCTCTGCCTGGCCCAAAAGGTTGTGCGCAAGCGCGGCAAGGCCGAGCGCGAGGCCAAGGCCCAGGCGCTGCTGGCCAAGGTCGGCATTGCGCAGAAGGCCAACGAGTACCCGTCGCGCCTGTCCGGCGGCCAACAGCAGCGCGTCGCCATTGCCCGTGCCCTGTGCATGGAGCCCAAGGTGATGCTGTTCGACGAGCCCACTTCGGCACTGGACCCGGAAATGGTCGGCGAAGTGCTGGACGTGATGAAGCAGCTCGCCCAGGAAGGCATGACCATGGTCTGCGTGACCCACGAGATGGGTTTCGCCCGCGAGGTTGCCGATCGGGTGCTGTTCTTCGATCACGGCAAGCTCCTGGAAGATGCGCCCCCCGCGCAGTTCTTCGAGAAGCCCCAGGACCCGCGCGCGCAGAGCTTCCTGCGGCAGGTGCTCTGATCGATCCTGTGGGGGCGAATTCATTCGCTAAGGGCAGCAACGCTGCCCCCCTACAGGCTCGAAGGGCAGACCTTCGGTCTGCTAAGCGATTGAAATCGCCCCCACAGACGAGGCCCTCTTGCGAGTCCGCAGGAGTGAGTGGCTTCAGTGCAGCGGCATCGCCGGTTGCAGCTCGTTCTCTTCCAGCCAGTCCTGGGCCAGCTCGCGCAGGCGGGCGGCTTCGAACTGGTGCCAGGCTTCCAGCAGTACCGGGTATTCCATCAACACGTGGCGGAAGGTGCGTACGGGCTTGCGGCCCGCGAGGGCCTGTTGCAGGGCGGCGAAGGCGTGGGGATGGACCACTTCGCTGAGGAATTCCTGCATCAAGGCCAGCTCATCGCCCTGGCCGAGCGGCTCCACCAGCAGGAAGCGCTCCGGCTCGTCGCGCAGCAGGGCGTCGAGTTCGGGGTCGGCGTCTTCTTCGGGAATCAGCAGGACCTTGCCGCTTAGCAGGTCCAGGTAATGGTCGAGGCCGGCGGTGTTGAGGGCGAAGGCGAGTTGGTCGAGGTCGATGGTCAGCGGGCGCATGGCTCAATCTCGATGTCGAAAGGATGCCGTCAGCCTGCCTCAGAAAAGCCGGGCGAGCAATGCGGTAACCGCTGTCTCGACGCGCAGGATGCGCTCGCCGAGTTGCACCGGCTGTAGGCCGGCCTCGCGCAGTTTCTCCACTTCATAGGGAATCCAGCCGCCTTCCGGGCCAATGGCCAGGGTGATGGGCTGGCTAACCGCGCGCGGGCAGGGCGGGTAGTCGCCAGGATGGCCTACAAGACCCAGGGTGTTGGCGGCGAGTTGCGGCAGGCGGTCCTCGACGAAGGGTTTGAAGCGCTTCTCGATGATTACCTCGGGCAGGACGGTATCCCGCGCCTGTTCCAACCCCAGGATCAACTGCTCACGGATGGCAGCCGGTTCGAGGAAGGGGGTTTGCCAGAAACTCTTCTCCACGCGGTAGCTGTTCAGTAGCACCAGGCGCGGAACGCCCATGGCGGCGACGGTCTGGAACACGCGGCGGAGCATCTTTGGCCGTGGCAGCGCCAGCAGCAGGGTGATGGACAGCTTCGCAGGAGGCGGCTGGTCGAAGCTGACTTCCAACTCCGCACAGTCGGCTTCCAGGCGCAGCAGGTGGCCCTGGCCCATTTGCCCTCCAAGGCGGCCAACTCGCAGGCTGTCGCCGGTCTCGGCGCGGTGCACCTCATGAAGGTGCTTCAGGCGCCGGCCTTCCAGGTGCGCACGGTCCGCCGCAATGAAGTCGGCGTCTTCGAGTAGAAGCAGATTCACGGGTGGGTAGCAGGCGGTTGGTCGCCGTCTTCGGGTTCTTCGGCGCCGTCATCCGGATGGTCGCCGCGCTTGCGGATCATGCCGCCGAAGAACACGCCGACTTCGAACAACAGCCACATGGGCACGGCCAGCAGGGTCTGCGAGAAGATGTCCGGCGGGGTCAGGATCATGCCCACGACGAAGCAGCCAATGATCACGTAGGGGCGGATGCGCTTGAGGTAGGCAACGTCGACGATGCCGACCCAGATCAGCAGGATTACCGCCACGGGAATCTCGAAGGCCACGCCAAAGGCGAAGAACAGCGTCATCACGAAGTCGAGGTAGCTGCTGATGTCGGTCATCATCGACACGCCTTCCGGGGTCACGCTGGCGAAGAAGTGGAAAATCAGCGGGAACACCAGGAAGTAGGCGAAAGCCATGCCGGCGTAGAAGAGGACGATGCTCGACACCAGCAGCGGTAGTGCAATGCGCTTCTCGTGCTTGTACAGACCGGGTGCGATGAAGCCCCAGACCTGGTGCAGGATGACCGGCATGGCGAGGAAAAGCGCCACCATCATGGTCAGTTTGAATGGCGTGAGGAAGGGCGAAGCCACGTCGGTGGCGATCATGGTCGCGCCTTCCGGCAGGTACTGGCGCAGGGGCGCGGATACCAGGGTGTAGATCTTCTGGGCGAAGTAGAACAGGCCGGCGAAGATCAGGAAGATCGCCACCACGCAGCGCAAAAGGCGCGTACGCAGTTCGGTGAGGTGCGAGACCAAGGGCATTTCCTGGTCTTGTTCCGGCTTCTGGTCGCTCATGGGATGCGGGACGGCTGCTGCGGTTCGATGGGGGCCTGTGGCTGGGGAGCCGACGTGGCGTTGGGCGCCTGGGCGGGCGTACTCGGGCCGGGCTGGTTCGGCGCAACCGGAGCCGGCGCTGCCGCAGTTGCAGTCGTCGCCGCAGCTGGAGCTGGCGCCGCTGTTGCCGGTGCTGCTTGTGCTGCCGGCGCTGCGGGTGCGGGGTTCGCAGCGTCGCTTTCAGGCTCGGCTTCGGAAAGCAGGGATTCGGCGGTCGGAGGCACAATGCTCTCCTTGATCTGCTTCTCCAGCGCCATGATGTGTTCGTTATGCAGCTGGCGACGGATCTCGTCAGCGCCGATTTCGCGTTCGACCTCGGTCTTGATCGCATTGAAGCTGCGTTTCAGGCGTCCGATCCACAGGCCGGCAGTGCGCGCCGCGCCGGGCAGCCGTTCAGGCCCGAGCACCAGAAGGGCGATCAGGCCAATCAGCAGCAGTTCACCAAAGCTGATACCGAACATGGGGCATCAGTCCTTGCGGGTCACCGGGTCCTGCACCTTCTGAGCCTGGCCGTCGATGGTGTGCGGCTGGTTCAGCGGGGTGTTGGATTGCTGTGCGGCGGGTTGCTCGGGCTTGGCACCTTCTTCTTCGGTGTTCATCGCCTTGCGGAAGCCCTTGATGGCGTCGCCGACGTCGGAGCCAAGGGTCTTCAGGCGCTTGGTGCCGAATACCAGGACGACGACGATGAGAATGACCAGCCAGTGTTTCCAGTCGAAAATACCCATGGAGTTTTCCTCTTGATTGTCTTTGTCAGGCGGAAGGCTCGCGGGCAGCCTTTTCGGCGTGCCCGGACAGGCCAAAGCGACGGTCCAGTTCATCGAGCACTGCCTGGGGGTGCTGGCCGAGGGCGGCGAGCATGACCAAGCTGTGGAACCAGAGGTCGGCGGTTTCGTAGATCAGGTCGCTGTGGTCGCCGCTGACGGCGGCGTCCTTGGCGGCGAGGATGGTTTCCACCGCTTCTTCGCCGACCTTTTCCAGGATCTTGTTCAGGCCCTTGTGGTACAGGCTGGCGACATAGGAGCTGTCAGGCGCGGCATTCTTGCGCTCTTCCAGCACCTCGGCCAGGCGGGCGAGGGTATCACTCATGGCTGTGTCCTGCGGCGTAGATGGCATGCGGGTCCTTGAGCACGGGGTCGACGGTCTTCCAGCCGCCGTCCTCGAAGACACGGTAGAAGCAGCTTTCGCGTCCAGTATGGCAGGCGATGCCGCCCAGTTGCTCGACCAGTAGGATGACGACGTCGGCGTCGCAGTCCAGGCGCAGCTCGTGGAGGCGCTGCACATGGCCGGACTCCTCGCCCTTGCGCCACAGCTTGCCACGGGAGCGTGACCAGTAGATGGCGCGATTCTCGGCAACGGTGAGGGCGAGGGCTTCGCGGTTCATCCAGGCCATCATCAGCACGCGGCCCGTTTTGTGGTCCTGGGCAATCGCCGGGACCAGGCCTTCGGTAGTCCAGTGAATCTCTTCCAGCCAGTCTTTCATCGTGTCTTCCACAACTGGGCCGGCCTCACGGGGCCGGCACTCGGATCGAAATAGTGTGCCAGTGCCACTCGGGGCTGGCTATCGGCGCAGCACCAGATATAGACCGCCGGCCAGCATCAGCCAGCTGGGCCAGGTTTCGGCCGTGGGGGCCAGGCCTTGCGTGGCTGCACCGGCGATCAGCAGGGCGCCGAGCAGGCGTGCCGGCCACTGGGCGCCAATCGGTTGTTCCACCTTCTGCGGGGTGCTTGCGGGCTGGGCCAGGCGCTCCAGGGTGTCGCGAGCGATCTGCGACAGGTGCGGCACCTGCTCGGCCTGTTGCTGCAGGTTGCGCAGCAGGTGCAAAGGGCTGACCCGTTCGCGCATCCAGCGCTCGAGGAACGGCTGCGCAGTACTCCACAGGTCCAGGTCGGGATAGAGCTGGCGGCCCAGGCCTTCAATGTTCAACAGGGTTTTCTGCAGCAGCACCAGTTGCGGCTGGACTTCCATGTTGAAGCGGCGCGCGGTCTGGAACAGGCGTAGCAGCAGCTGACCGAAGGAGATGTCCTTGAGCGGCTTTTCGAAGATCGGTTCGCAGACGGTGCGGATGGCCGCCTCGAAGTCATTGACCTTGGTTTCCGGCGGCACCCAGCCGGAGTCGATGTGCAACTGCGCCACGCGCCGGTAGTCGCGCTTGAAGAAGGCGATCAGGTTGCGCGCGAGGTAGTCCTGGTCCTCGGGGGTGAGGCTGCCGATGATGCCGCAGTCAATGGCGATGTACTGCGGGTTCCAAGGCTGGCGGGTGGCAACGAAGATGTTGCCGGGGTGCATGTCGGCGTGGAAGAAGCTGTCGCGGAACACCTGGGTGAAGAAGATCTCCACGCCGCGCTCGGCCAGCAGTTTCATGTCGGTGCGCTGGTCGGCGAGGGTGGCCAGATCAGTCACCGGGATGCCGTAGATGCGTTCCATCACCAGCACCTTGGGGCGGCACCAGTCCCAGTAGACCTGCGGGACGTAGAGCAGCGGCGAGCCGTCGAAGTTGCGCCGCAGCTGGCTGGCGTTGGCCGCTTCGCGGAGCAGGTCGAGCTCGTCGTAGATGGTCTTCTCGTAGTCGCTCACCACTTCCACCGGGCGTAGGCGGCGGGCATCGGCGGACACGCGCTCGGCCAGGCCGGCGAGGGTGAACAACCAGGCGAGGTCCTGACGGATGATCGGCCGCAGGTTGGGGCGGATCACCTTGACGACCACTTCCTCGCCGCTCTTGAGCTGGGCGGCGTGGACCTGGGCCACCGAAGCCGAGGCCAGCGGCTCGACGTCGAAGCGGGCGAACACTTCGCTGACTTTGGCGCCGAGTTGTTCCTCGATGCGCGCGACGGCCTTCGCCGGTGCGAAGGGCGGTACCTGGTCCTGCAGGCGCGCCAGTTCATCGGCCATATCCGGCGGCATCAGGTCGCGACGGGTGGAGAGCAACTGGCCGAATTTGATGAATATCGGGCCGAGGTCTTCCAGGGCCAGGCGCAGGCGCTCGCCACGGGAAAGGGTCAGTTCCTTGCGCGGTAGCCAGCGCCAGGGCAGGGCGTAGCTCAGCGTGCGCAGCCACCAGGGCAGCGGCAGTTCGAGCAGCAGGTCATCGAGGCGGTAGCGGATGACGACCTGCTGGATGCGCAACAGGCGGCGGGCGGCGAGCAGCTTCATGCGTTGGGCTTGAGTCTCTGGTTCAGACGCTCGACGCGGGCGTCGAGGCGGTCGAGGGCGAGCTTGAGGCGATCCAGTTCTGCGAAGCGCGCGTCGGCTTCACGGCGGCCCACCAGGGTACGTGACTCCTCGGCCAGGTAGTCGGCGAGGTTCTGCCGCAGGCTGTCCAGGCCCTGTCCGGCCCAGTTGGCCCGGCTGCGCAAGTGGCCAGCGAGCAGTTGGGTGCCGACCGGGCCGAGCCAGCGCGACAGTTCATACTCCCAGTCCAGTTCCAGGTCCTGGAGGATGGCGGCCAGTTCCAGCAGCGCAGCGCTGTCGCCTTCCAGGGTGACTTCCGGGCTGTGCAGGACGGCGGTCTTCTCCCGCGTGGTAGCCAGCTTCAACAGGCTGCTGGCCGGTGCGCGCAGGCGGCAATCGGCGGGAGCGGACCAGTGGGCGGAAAGCTTCAGGCCATCGCCTCCGGGGAGCAGGAACAAGGTCAACGCGGGGTTTTGGCAGTCGACTTCGATGACGCTGCCTTCCAGCGCGGCCATGCGCGGCAACGCGGTGCTGTCCAGGGTCAGCACCCGGTTGAGGCCGAGCTCGATACCGGCCAGCAGCGCCTGGGTCAGCATCAGGGTTTGATGCCGCGGTGCAGGGCGACGATGCCGCCGGTCATGTTGTGGTAGGTGACGCGCTCGAAGCCGGCCTCGACCATCATCGCTTTCAGGGTTTCCTGGTCCGGGTGCATGCGGATCGACTCGGCCAGGTAGCGGTAGCTTTCGGCGTCGTTGGTGATCAGCTTGCCCATCAGCGGCAGGAGGCTGAAGGAGTAGGCGTCATAGGCCTTGGACAGCAGACCGCTGGTGGGTTTGGAGAACTCCAGGACCAGCAGGCGGCCGCCCGGTTTGAGCACGCGCAGCATGGAGCGAATGGCTTCGTCCTTGTGGGTGACGTTGCGCAAGCCGAAGGCAATGGTGACCACGTCGAAGTGGTTGTTGGGGAAGGGCAGCTTCTCGGCATCGGCCTGGACGAAGCTGACGTTGCCGGCGACGCCGCTGTCCAGCAGCTTGTCGCGACCCACCTTGAGCATGGAGGCGTTGATGTCGGCCAGCACCACTTCACCGGTCACGCCCACCAGGCGCGAGAACTGGCGGGTGAGGTCGCCGGTGCCGCCGGCGATGTCCAGCACGCGGTTGCCCGGGCGGACGCCGGACAGCTCGATGGTGAAACGCTTCCACAGGCGGTGGACGCCGCCGGACATCAGGTCGTTCATCAGGTCGTACTTGGCTGCCACCGAGTGGAACACCTCGGCGACCTTGTCGGCCTTCTGGCTCTCGGGGACCTGTTGATAGCCGAAGTGGGTCGTGGGTTCGGCGTCTTTGCCTTTGCGAGGATCGTTCATGTCGCTGCCACCGGAATTGAATGGCG
Organism: Pseudomonas sp. BN415; assembly: GCF_029871195.1. Taxonomy (NCBI): domain Bacteria; kingdom Pseudomonadati; phylum Pseudomonadota; class Gammaproteobacteria; order Pseudomonadales; family Pseudomonadaceae; genus Pseudomonas; species Pseudomonas sp. BN415. The sequence goes on along the minus strand of NZ_SSOK01000059.1, from coordinate 171,399 downwards.
GCCATTCTAATGCCCGCGTCCGGCTTTGTCTTGGCAACGGCGTGCGGCGGCCAGGGTGGGCGCGCTATAGTCGCGCGACCGAAAGCCGCAGTCAGGAGTTGCCAATGTCCCGCATCCACGTCGAACGTTCCCATGCCCTAGGCCACGAGGCCGTCCGGGAGAAAGCCGAAAAACTGGCTGAGCGCCTGGCGCGCGAGTACGACGTGCGTTACCAGTGGCGCGGCGACACCTTGGAGTTCAAGCGCAGTGGCGCCGAAGGGGCGATCGAGGTGAGTGATGCCAAGGTCCGTGTGGAGGTCAAGCTGGGCCTGCTGCTGTCGGCCATGAGCGGGAGCATCAAGCGGGAAATCGAGAAGGCGCTGGATGAGTATCTGGTCTGAACCAGGACCTCTTCCGGGGCCGCTTCGTGGCCCTTCGTCAATGGATTCGTTCCCGCCCGCGCCTCGCCCGGAATGCCCCATCTCGCGGCTAGTATGCGGTTTCTAATTTTCCTCGCTACCTTGCGCTCAAGTCCTGAAAAAGGGCGAGTCATCTACCATTCCGCGTGAGGTGCACCATGGCCAAAGTAGCCGTCAAGAAGAAAGTCGAGAAAGCCGAAAGCAAGTCCACCGTCGTTGCCGACGTGAAGCTCTATGCCCGCAAGATCTGGCTGGCTGGCCTGGGTGCCTACGCCAAGGCTGGCGCCGAGGGTGTCGACTACTTCAAGGAGCTGGTGAAGGCCGGCGAAGGCGTCGAGAAGCAGGGCAAGAAGCTGGTGGACGAGCAGGTCGAAGCCGCCAACACTCAGTTCGACAGCGTCAAGAGCAGCGTCACCGGTGTGAAGGAAAAGGTCGAGGTTCAACTCGACAAGATCGAGAAGGCTTTCGACAACCGAGTGGCCAGTGCCCTCAACCGCATTGGTATTCCCTCCCGGCAGGACGTTGAGGCACTCTCTGCTAAGCTTGATGAGCTGAGCGCGTTGCTCGAGCACGTCGCGCGAACCAAATAAGGAGAGCAGGATGGCTGGCAAAAAGAAAACCGATAAAGACACCAACTCCTGGATCGGCGAGATCGAGAAATACTCGCGCCAGATCTGGCTGGCTGGCTTGGGGGCCTACTCGAAGATCAGCAACGACGGCAACAAGCTGTTCGACACGCTGGTCAAGGACGGTGAGAAGGCTGAAAAGCAGGCCAAGACCGAGGTGGACAAGCAAGTAGACGCGGTCAAGTCGAAGGTCGGCTCCCGCGTGGGTACGGCCAAGTCCAAGGTCGAAGAGGTCAAGGGCAAGGCGATCGGCAAATGGGGCGAGCTGGAAGAAGCTTTCGACAAGCGTCTGAACAGTGCCATTTCCCGTCTTGGCGTGCCCAGCCGCACTGAAGTGAAGGATCTGCAAGGCAAGGTGGATGCCCTGACCAAGCAGCTCGAGAAACTCACGGGCGTGTCGGCCAAATCGGTCAAGCCTGCAGTCAAGGCTGCTGCCAAACCTGCGGCTAAACCCGCTGCCAAACCGGCTGCCAAGGTCGCCGCTGCGAAACCTGCAGCCAAGGCCGCGGCCGCCAAACCCGCTGCTGCGAAGCCTGCTGCCAAAGCCGCGGCGAAACCGGCTACCAAGCCGGCCGCTGCGGCCAAACCGGCAGTAAAAGCCGCTGCCAAACCAGCTGCTAAACCAGCCGCCGCGAAGCCAGTTGCCGCTGCCAAACCGGCCGCAGCGAAACCCGCTGCCAAGCCGGCGGTTGCCAAGCCTGCCGCCGCGAAGAAACCGGCAGTGAAGAAGCCCGCTGCGCCAAAGGCTGCCAAGCCTGCTGCACCTGCCGCGAGCCCGGCGCCGTCTGCTCCGGTCGCCGCAGTTGCTCCGGCTCCCAGCGTGGCACCGGCGGCACCGGCTCCGGCAGCATCGGCAACACCGCCGACCAGCCAGTCCTGAGCTTTATCGGTATGACGCAAACGCCCGGCTTGTCCGGGCGTTTGCGTTTCAGCCTTCCAGATAGCGCCTCGCCAGGCTCTCTGCGGCGCGTCGCGCGCCGGGCCGCAGATGCGGGGCGACGAGCATCATCACCTGATAGACCACCAGACGAATTTCGCCGCCACTGCCCAGCACTCGCTGGTAGTCCAGGGAGAACAACAGTGTGAGGGTGATCTGCTCCACCAGTTGGCCAAGGGACTCGGTATCACTGGTCAGCTGATGCTCCGCTTTGAGCCGGGCCAGAAGCGAGGCCAGGGTCCGCTTGAGGGCGTTCAGCCAATTGCGCATGCCGCGGGCCAGCTTCGGCAGGCGTCCTGCCAGGTTGGACAGGTCCTGGAACAAGAAACGGTACTGGGACAGGCGCTCGACAATCAGGTGCAGGAACAGCCAGTAGTCCTCGGCGTCGAGTTGTGCGTCGGCGGGTGGGTCGAGCAACGGCGCGAGTTCGTCCTGGAATCGCGCGAACAACTCCATCACCAGTGGTTCCTTGCCATGGAAGTGGTAGTAGAGGTTGCCAGGGCTGATGCCCAGTTCGGTGGCGATTTCCAGGGTGGTGACGTTGGGTTCGCCGTTGCGGTTGAACAGGTCGAGGGCGCATTCGAGGATGCGGTCGCGGGTTTTCATCCAGGGTTCTTGCCAAACGTTCCGTAGAAGGGGGAAGGGGCGGCCGGTGCATTGCCCGGCCGGCCTCCAAGGGTGTCAGCGCACGTGTACATAGGTTCCGGGCGCGGCTTCCATGGGCGGGTAGTCCTGGTTGCCCAGGGCCATGATGGTTTCCCGCTGCTCGCCGGAGCGCTCCTGGATCCAGCCCAGCCACTGCTGCCACCAACTGCCTTGCACGTGTTTGGCGTCGTAGTACCAGGCGCGTGGGTCGGAGGTCAGCTTGCCATTCTCGTAGAAGTTGGCCTTGGGGTTACCCGGCGGGTTGAGGATGCTCTGGATGTGGCCGCTGTTGGACAGTACGAAGCGGCTGTCGCCGCCCAGCAGCAGGGTCGAGCGGTAGACCGCGTCCCAGGGCGTGATGTGGTCGTTGATGCCAGCGACGCTGAAACTGTCCACCGTGACTTTCTGCAGATCGATCGGGGTGCCGCAGATTTCCAGGCCGCCGCTTCGGGCCAACGGGTTGTGCTTGAAGAAGTCCAGCATGTCGCCGTGCAGCGCCGCGGGCAGGCGGGTGTTGTCGTTGTTCCAGTAGAGGATGTCGAAGGCTGGGGGTTCGCGACCCAGCAGGTAGTTGTTGACGAAGTAATTCCACACCAGGTCGTTGGGACGCATCCAGGCGAAGACCTTGGCCATGTCCTTGCCGTCCAGCACGCCTGCCTGGTAGGAGCGTCGCTTGGCCGCTTCCAGGGTCTGCTCGTCGGCGAAGAGCGCGGCGGGGCTGTCCACTTGACTGTCCAGCAGGCTGACCAGGTAGGTGGCACTGGTGACTTTGCGCAACTGCCGGCGGGCTTGCAGGTGGCCCTGAAGTGCTGCGATGGTCAGGCCGCCAGCGCAGGCGCCTATCAGGTTGACTTCCTTGCTGCCGGTGATCGCGCGGCAGGCTTCGAAGGCTTCCTCCAGCGCCTGCACGTAGGTGGACAGGCCCCATTCGCGATGGCGTGCATCGGGGTTGCGCCAGCTCACCATGAACACCTGCAGACCGTTCTTCAGGGCGTACTGGACGAAGCTCTTGTCCGGGGCGAGGTCGAAGATGTAGTACTTGTTGATCTGGGGCGGCACCACCAGCAACGGGCGCAGGTACTGCTTTTCGCTCATCGGCTTGTACTGGATCAATTCCAGCAGCTCGTTGCGGAAGACCACCGCGCCGGAGGTCGTGGCGAGGTTACGGCCAACCTCGAAGGCGTGCTTGCTGACCTGACTGGGCATTCCGTCGTTGTGCAGTAGGTCGTCGACCAGGTGGCTGAGCCCCTTGATCAGGCTGAAACCACCGGTGTTGAAGAGCTCCTTCACGGCCAGCGGGTTGAGCAGGCTGTTGGTGGGCGAGAGGGCGTCGCTCAACTGGGCGAGGACGAAACGGGCGCGGGTGCGGTCGTCGTCGCTGAGGTCGCTCTCGTCAATCCAGGCGCTGAGCTGTTTCTGCCAGGCCAGGTAGACCTGCAGGCCGCGGCGGTAGAAGGGGTTGTGCTGCCAGGAGGGGTCGACGAAGCGGCTGTCCTGCGGATTTGGCTGGTGCAGGGTATCGCCAAGCAGCACGCGACCGACCTGGCCGCCAAAGGCGAGCACATGCCGTGCGCTGTGCACCGGATGCCGCAGTCCTTGCAGTGCCAGGTTGCGTACGGTGGAAAACAGATCCTTGCCGCGCAAGCCGACAATCGCGTTCTGTGCATTCATGAAAGCGGCAGGTACCGGCAAGGTGCCCGGGATTTGTTTTTCTCGCATGGGGCAACGCTCCGTATTCGGTCCGTGGTTCTGGAGGTCTACAGCAAGGGTTGTACCATCAGCAGCCCGAAGTGCATTCCAGACTATCGCGGGCAGAATTCAAGTTGATGACAATGCGCACCGCTCTGGTTCGGGCGTCAATGCACCGCCCCACAAGGGAGCGGTTGCGGTGTTAACCGCTCCGTAGCGGCACAGCCTGGGGGTGGATCACCGCCCGCTGACGTTCCTCGGCGAGGAACTTCATGATGATTGGTGCCACCGTTTCAGCGCGTGTCACCAGGAACAGGTGGCCGTCGTCGATCACGTGGAGTTCCGCATTGGGGATGCGCCAAGCCAGCAAACGCATGTTCACCAGCGGGATGATCGGGTCGTCGTCGCCGGCCAGCACCAGGGTTGGTTGGCGGATACGGTGCAGCCAGTGGATGCTGGTCCAGCCGAGCCCGGCGAACAGCTGCCAGTAATAGCCCATCTTGCCGGATGAGCGCACTTTGCTGGCGTGGGCCATGGCCAGGCCGGGATCACGGCGGAAGGCGCCGCCGTAGATGTCCGGGGCGATATGCACGCCGTAGGACGGCTGGATGTAGCGTCGCGGACTGGCCATGCGCCAGAGCACCTTGGGCTTGCCCGGCACCATCACGGCACCGGCCGAGGTGGCCGCGAGGATCAGCTTCTTGCAGCGCTCCGGATAATCGTGGGCGAACTGCTGGGCCAGGGCGCCGCCCCAGGACACCCCAATGGCGCTGACCTGGCCGTAGTCCAGGTAATCCAGCATGCGCGCGGCGAGCTTGGCCAGACTGGAGAAGCGGTAGGGCCTACTCGGGGTGGACGATCCGCCGACACCGGGCACGTCGAAGGCGATCACCTCCAGGTCCGGGTCGAGTGCCTGGACGAAGGGGAACACCAATTCGAGGTTGGCGCCGATGCCGTTGAAGATCAGCAGCGGCGTCATGTGCGACTGACCCGGGCGGACAGCAGTGCGGATGGTCTGGCCGTCCAGCTCGATGGTTCGGAAAACGAAAGGTAGCGGCATGCGCGGAGCCCTATTGATTAGAAAGTCGGGAGGAACCAACCGTGGCTCCTCCCGAATCCGCCAGGCTGTGCCTGACCAGCGCCACTGGCAGCTGCCAGCGGCGCGCAAGGCACATCCTGGTGCCATGGGCAGTGGTGCGCAGGGCGCAATCTCTCATCGCTCGTGCACATAGGTGCCGGGCGAGGCTTCACCGGCCGGGAAGGCCTTGTTGCCCAGGGTGAAGCTGGCTTTCTTGGTCTTGCCGGAGCGTTCGCCGATCCACTGCTGCCAATGCAGCCACCAGGAGTCGGCGTGCTTGGTCGCATTCTCCAGCCAGACCTTCGGATCCTTCGGCATCTCGCTGCCGGTGGAGAAGCGTGCCTTGGGGTTGCCTGGTGGGTTGAGAATGCTCTGGATGTGGCCGCTGTTGGACAGCACGAACTCGCATTTGCCGCCCAGCAGCAGCGCCGAGCGGTAGCAGGCTTCCCAGGGGGTAATGTGGTCGGTGGTGCCGGCAAGGCAGAAGAAGTCGCTGGTGACCTGCTTCAGGTCGATGGGCGTGCCGCAGACCTCCAGGGCATTCGGGCGGGTCAGGGCATTGGTCTTGAACATTTCCACCAGTTCGCCATGGAACGCTGCAGGCAGGCGCGTGGTGTCGTTGTTCCAATAGAGGATGTCGAAGGCCGGTGGTTCGTTGCCCAGCAGGTAGTTGTTGACCCAGTAGTTCCAGATCAGGTCGTTGGGGCGCATCCAGGCGAAGACCTTGGCCATGTCTTTGCCTTCCAGTACGCCGGCCTGGTACGAGCGGCGCTTGGCGGCTTCGAGGGTCTGCTCATCGGCGAACAGCGCAACCTGGGTATCGAGGTTGAAGTCGAGCACGCTGACCATCTGGGTAAAGGCATTGACCTTGTTCTCACCAATGGCCTGGTAGTGGCCGAGCAGGGCAACCGTGGTGATGCCGCCGGAACACGCGCCGAGGATGTTGAGGTCCTTGGCGCCGGTGATCTTCAGGATGACGTCGATGGCCTCCTTGAGGGCCTCGATGTACGTGGATAGCCCCCACTCGCGCTGCGCCTTGGTCGGGTTGCGCCAGCTGACGATGAACGTCTGCAGGTTGCTGCGCAGGCAGAAGCGCGCCAGGCTCTTCTCCGGCGACAGGTCGAAGACGTAGAACTTGTTGATCTGCGGCGGCACCACGAGCAGCGGGCGTTCGTACACGCTCTCGGTGATGGGCTTGTACTGGATCAGTTCCAGCACATCATTGCGGAAGACCACCGCACCTTCGGTCGTGGCGAGGTTCTGGCCGACCTCGAAGGCATCCATGTTGACCTGGCTCGGCATGCCGCCGTTGTTCACCATGTCCTTGGCCAGGTGGGAGAGGCCATCCAGCAGGCTCTTGCCGCCGGTCTCGAAGAACCGTTTGACTGCCGCCGGGTTGGCCATGCTGTTGGTGGGCGCCATCGCCTCGGTCATCAGGTTGATGACGAAGTGGCCACGACTGGTGTCCTGTTCAGAGAGTTCGCTTTGCTCGATCCAGCTATGCAGCTCCTTGCGCCAGGCGAGGTAGGTCTGCAGATAGCGCTTGTACAGCGGGTTCTGGCTCCAGGCCGGATCATTGAAGCGACGGTCATCGGCTTCCGGTTGCAGGCCGGACTGGCCAAGCAACACGTTTTTCAATTCCAGGCCGAAATGGGCGACGTGTTTTGCACTGTGGAAAGGTTGCTTGATGGCTTGCAACAGCACCATCCGCGCTGAAGACAGCAGGTCCTTGCCGCGGATACCTATCACCGGATTGAGGTTCAGGGTGTTGTCCGAGGCCTGGCGCTGCAGGTCTTCATTGTTCTTGTTGCTCATCTACGACGCTCCATTGTCCTGAGTCGAACAGCGCCCTGGCGGAATAGCGCGCTGACACGCTCGGGTTACCGGGAAGGCGAAGCGAACTTCGCGTATTTCTCTGTATCTGGCGATGCCAAATGCATGGAACCTGCCAGAACTTGGTTACCCGAGTTTGTCAGTTTGCGCAAGCGGACCGCAGAGAGTTCGCTGCAGCGGGAGTATGTCGCGAGCGTTTAGAAAATGCGCCCTAACCTTGGGCGGCAAGGGCCGGAATGGGGCGCGGCCTGCACCGCTTCAGAGCATGAGTTTGACCACCGACTCGTCGGGGTCGCGCGAACGGCCCGCGGCTGCGAGCTCCTGCAGATAGTCGTTCCACAGCGCGTCCTGACGGGTGGCGAGCTGATAGAGGTAGTCCCAGGTGAAGAGGCCGCTGTCGTGGCCGTCGTCGAAGGTCAATTTCAGGGCATAGTTGCCGGCCGGTTCCAGCTTGCTCAGGCCGACGTTCAGCTTGCCATACTGGAGGATGGGCTTGCCGTGACCCTGGACCTCTGCCGAGGGAGAGTGCACGCGCAGGAACTCGGCGCTCAGGGTGTAGCTTTCCTCTGGGCCGTACTTCAGGGTCAGGGTCCTGGAGGTCTTGTGCAGTTCGATACCGCTGGGGATTCGCATTTCGAAGTCTCCAAAAACAGAAAGCCGGCGAGTGCCGGCTGTCCGTGATACGCGCCTATCAGAGAATGTAGCGCGAAAGGTCCTCGTCCTGTGCAAGCTCGCCGAGATGGCCGTTGACGTAGGCGGCGTCGATGAGGATCGGCGTCTCGTCATGCTGCGCGGCGAGGTCGCCAGCGCTGAAAGACACCTCTTCCAGCAGGCGTTCGAGGAGGGTGTGCAGGCGTCGAGCACCGATGTTCTCGGTCTTCTCGTTGACCTGCCAGGCAATCTCCGCCAGGCGCTTGATGCCGTCCGGAGCGAACTCGATGTTCAGGCCTTCAGTCTTCAGCAGCGCGCTGTACTGCTCGGTCAACGAGGCGTGGGGCTCGGTGAGGATGCGCTCGAAGTCTTCCGGGGAGAGTGCCTTCAGCTCGACGCGGATCGGCAGGCGGCCCTGCAGTTCCGGCACCAGGTCGCTGGGCTTGGACAGGTGGAAGGCGCCGGAGGCGATGAACAGGATGTGGTCGGTCTTCACCATACCCAGTTTGGTGTTCACGGTGCAGCCTTCGATCAGCGGCAGCAGGTCGCGCTGCACGCCTTCACGGGATACATCGGCGCCGCCAACGTTACCGCGCTTGGCTACCTTGTCGATCTCGTCGATGAAGACGATGCCGTTCTGCTCAACCGCTTCCAGGGCGGTGGCTTTCAGCTCTTCCTCGTTGACCAGGCGTGCAGCTTCTTCGTCGCGCACCAGCTTCATGGCTTCCTTGACCTTCAGCTTGCGGGTCTTGCGCTTGCCTTTGCCCAGGTTGGAGAAGAGGTTCTGCAACTGGTTGGTCATTTCCTCCATGCCGGGCGGGGCCATAATTTCCACGCCCGCGGGGGACTCGGCCACTTCGATGTCGATTTCCTTGTCATCCAGCTGGCCTTCGCGCAGGCGCTTGCGGAACAGCTGGCGGGTGTTGGAGTCCTCGCGTGGCTGCTCGTCGCCAAAGCCGGTGCGGGCCGGGGGCAGCAGGGCGTCGAGGATGCGGTCTTCGGCGGCGTCTTCTGCGCGGTAGCGCACTCGGTGCATTTCCTGCTCGCGCATCATCTTCACGGCGGCATCGGCCAGGTCGCGGATGATCGACTCGACGTCACGGCCGACATAACCGACCTCGGTGAACTTGGTGGCTTCGACCTTGATGAACGGCGCATTGGCCAGCTTGGCCAGGCGACGGGCGATTTCGGTCTTGCCGACACCGGTCGGGCCGATCATCAGGATGTTCTTCGGTGTCACCTCGGCGCGCAGTTCGGCCGGCAGTTGCATGCGGCGCCAGCGGTTGCGCAGGGCGATGGCGACGGCGCGCTTGGCGTCGTCCTGGCCAACGATGTGGCGGTTGAGTTCGTGGACGATTTCGCGGGGCGTCATGGACATGAAAATTGCTCCATTGCGGGACAGTGGCCTTACTCGGCGCTGTCCAGCTCCTCGATGGTCAGGTTCTGGTTGGTGAACACGCAAATGGAGCCGGCGATGTTCAGGGCGGTCTCGGTCACTTCGCGAGCGGACAGTTCGGTGTGTTGCAGCAGCGCCAGGGCAGCGGCCTGGGCGAAGCCGCCACCGGAGCCCATGGCGATCAGGCCGTGCTCGGGTTCGACCACGTCACCATTGCCGGTGATGATCAGCGAGGCATCCTTGTTGGCGACGGCGAGCATGGCTTCCAGGCGGCTCAGGGAGCGGTCGGTGCGCCAGTCCTTGGCCAGCTCGACGGCGGCCCGGACCAGGTGGCCCTGGTGCTTTTCCAGTTGGCCCTCGAAGCGTTCGAACAGGGTGAAGGCGTCGGCCGTGGCGCCGGCGAAGCCGGCCAGGACCTGGCCGTGGTAGAGGCGGCGGACCTTGCGGGCGTTGCTCTTCATGACGGTGTTGCCGAGGGAAACCTGGCCGTCGCCGCCCATGACGACTTTGCCGTTGCGGCGGACTGAAACGATGGTGGTCAAGGGGAGAGTCTCCACGCAGCGGGGCGAAATGCCCGAATGGAAACTCAGATGGGGGGCCTTGCCCGGGTTTTCAACCGGGCAAGGTTATCAATGGACTCAACGGCTCTGGCGCTGCTGTAACAGCAAATTGCTGAATCCGCTGCCGGCGAGCTGCTTCTGTGCCGAGGCGAGCTGCTCACGATTGGTGAAGGGGCCAACCAGCACGCGGTACCAGGTTTCTTCGCGAACGGTGCCGGATTCCACCTGGACGTTCTGTCCGAGCAGGATGATCTGGGCGCGCACGCGGTCGGCGTCGTCGCGCTTGCGGAACGAGCCGGCCTGGAGGAAGAACTGGTTGGTGACCGGCGCCTTGGCCACCACCGGCGGCGGGGGCGGTGTCTCGCCGTTGAGGGCGGCCTGGGCGCGCGCCGCGTCGATCTTGGCGGCTTCTTCCGGCGTGACCGGCTTCTGCTCGGCCGGTGTGGGCGGCGTCTCCTTGGGCACCGCTTCCGGCGGCACTATCACTTCCGACTCCGGCAGCAGGGTGTAGAAGTCGTACTTCGGCTTCGCCGGTTCCTGGGGGGGCGGTGTCGTCGGCTTGGCCTGGGGCTTGCCGGCATCACTGCCGGCCTTGCCGCTGGCGGCACCAGTCGCGGCCTGCTCTGGCTTGGTCCGGCGTACTTCATCGCGGCCCGGCTCGAGCTGGTTCAGGAAAACCACGAAGCCACCGATGACCAGTCCGATGGCGAGCCAGACCCAGCCGGGCACTGGTTTCTTGGCCGGCGCCTGGTAGCGGCTGGCCCCGCGCTTGGGTGCAGCTTTTTTCTTCGCCATAGTCCGTTACATGCGTTCCAGGGTTTGCAGGCCGAGCAGCTCAAGACCCTGTTTCAGGGTGCGGCCGGTCAGCGCGGCGAGGCGCAGGCGACTCTGCTGGGTGGCCTGGTCGTCGGCGGTGAGGATCGGGCAGTTCTCGTAGAAGCTGGAGAACAGGCCGGCCAGGTCGTAGAGGTAGGCGCAGAGGAGATGCGGGACGCCCTTCTCGGCGACGTTGCCCAGGGTGTCGGCGAACTGCGCCAGTTTGGCAGCCAGGGCCTGTTCCTGGTCGGCGACAAGGATGATCTGGCCATCGACTTCGGAAAAGTCCTTGCCGAGCTTGCGGAACACGCTGGCTACGCGGGTGTAGGCGTATAGCAGGTAGGGGGCCGTGTTGCCCTCGAAGCTCAGCATCAGCTCGAAGTTGAAGCTGTAGTCGCTGGTGCGGTGCTTGGAAAGATCGGCGTACTTCACGGCGCCAATACCTACGGCGCGGGCAATCAGGCGCAGCTCGGCCTCGTCCAGCTCAGGGTTCTTGCCTTTAACCAGGTCGTAGGCGCGCTGTTCGGCTTCATCCAGCAGATCGATCAGCTTCACGGTGCCGCCATCGCGGGTCTTGAATGGGCGGCCGTCAGCACCGTTCATGGTGCCGAAGCCCATGTGCTCCATCTCGAACGACGCGGGCACGAATCCAGCGAGGCGCGCAGCAGCGAAGACCATCTGGAAGTGCAGGGCCTGGCGCTGGTCGACGAAGTACAGCGCACGGTCGGCCTTGAGCACGTTGGCGCGGTAGCGGGTGGCGGCCAGGTCGGTGGTGGCGTAGAGGTAACCGCCGCCAGCCTTTTGCACGATCAGCGGCAGGGGGTTGCCTTCGGCGTTCTTGAACTCGTCCATGAATACGCACAGGGCACCGTCGCTCTCGGTGAGCAGGCCTTTGGCGCGCAGGTCGGCAACGACGTTCGGCAAATCGTCGTTGTAGGCGCTCTCGCCCTTAACGTCGGCCATGGTGAGTTTGACGCCCAGGCGGTCGTAGACGGCCTGGCAGTGGCTCAGGGAAATGTCGTTGAAACGGTTCCAGAGGCGCAGGCAATCGGGGTCGCCGGCCTGCAGCTTGACCACCAGTTCGCGGGCGCGGTTGGCGAATTCCTCGGACTCGTCGAAGCGCTTCTTGGCGGCGCGGTAGAAAGATTCCAGGTCGCTCAGCTCGGCATCGCTGCCCACCGGCTGCTCCTGCATGTACGCCAGCAGCATGCCGAACTGCGTGCCCCAGTCGCCTACGTGGTTCTGGCGGATGACGGTGTCACCGAGGAACTCGAGGACCCGGGCTACGCCGTCACCGATGATGGTGGAGCGCAGGTGGCCGACGTGCATTTCCTTGGCCAGGTTCGGTGCCGACAGGTCGACGACCACGCGTTGCTGCGGGCCGTTCTTGCGCACGCCGAGGTGGTCGTCGGCCAGGGCGGCCTCCAGGCGTTGGGCCAGGGCCTGGGTGTTCTGGAAGAAGTTGAGGAAGCCGGGGCCGGCGATTTCCACCTTGGCCACTTGCTCGTCCTGGGGAAGGGCTGCGATGAGCTTCTCGGCCAGGTCGCGCGGCTTCATGCCGGCGGGTTTTGCCAGCATCATGGCGATGTTGCTGGCGAAGTCGCCGTGGCTCTTGTCCTTGGTGTTTTCCACCTGGATGGCCGGGCTGAGGCCCTCGGGCAACACGCCCTCGGTGGCGAGTCGGGTCAGGGCTTGCTGGATCAGCTGGCGAATGGTGTCTTTCATCTTCTGCTCTTCCGGCCGCCCCGGAGAGGGCTGGCACTGGTTGAAAACTGTGCATTATCGGTGGGCTGCGGCAGCAGCTTCAAGTTTTAAGCTGCGCGCTGCAAGGACCAGTGGGTGCAGTCGGTCGGTTGGTCCGCCCTAGAACAGGTCAATAGGGTCGACATCCAGCGACCAGCGCACTGTGCGACCGCCAGGCAACTGGTCCAATACCTGGCTCCAGGGCGTCAGCAGACGATGTAGCGGCGCGCGGGCATGGGCCTGCAACAGCAGTTGCGCTCGATAGCGGCCGGCACGGCGTTCCATGGGGGCGGGCACCGGCCCCAGGAGTTCGACGCCATTGAGGCTCATCTCGGCCAATTGTTGCTCGGCTTCGAGGCAGGCGCTGTCGAGAAAAGCTTCCGCCTGGCCAGGCTTGTGCGCTTCGGCACGCAGCAGGGCAAGGTGGGCGAACGGTGGCAGGCCAGCGGCTCGACGCTCCGAGAGCGCCTGCTCGGCAAAGGCGAAATAGCCCTGTTCGGTGAGTTGTACCAGCAGCGGATGATCGGCCAGGTGGGTCTGGATGATCACCCGGCCCGGCTCCTCCGCACGGCCAGCGCGTCCGGCGACCTGGACGATCAACTGGGCCATGCGCTCGCTGGCGCGGAAGTCGGCGGAGAACAGACCGCCGTCGGCATCGAGGATGGCCACCAGGGTCACCCTCGGGAAGTGGTGCCCTTTGGCGAGCATCTGGGTGCCGACAAGGATGCAGGGCTCACCGCGCTGGATGGTGGTGAACAACTTGTCCATGGCGTCTTTACGCGCGGTGCTGTCACGGTCGATGCGCAGTACCGGTGTTTTCGGGAAGAGGATTGCCAGACGCTCTTCGGCGCGCTCGGTGCCGGCGCCGACGGGGCGAAGGTCAACCTTTCCGCAATCAGGACAGCATGCCGGCTGGCGCTGGGTGTGGCCGCAATGGTGGCAGCGCAGTTCGTTGAAGCGCTGATGCAGGGTCATGCGCGCATCGCAGCGCGGGCATTGGCTGATCCAGCCGCAGTCATGGCACAGCAGGGTAGGTGCGAAGCCGCGGCGATTGAGGAACACCAGCACTTGCTGGCCGGCGGCCAGGGTCTGTGCGATTGCCTGCTGCAGCGGTATGGAGATGCCGGAGTCCAGCGGCAGGCTCTTCACATCCAGGCGCAGGAAGCGTGGCTGCTTGGCGCCACCGGCCCGCTGGGTCAGGCGCAGCAGGCCGTAACGACCGGCGTGGGCATTCTGCAGGCTTTCCAGGGAAGGTGTGGCTGAGCCCAGCAGGATCGGGATGTTCTCCTGGCGGGCGCGCACCAGGGCGAGGTCGCGGGCGTGGTAGCGCAGGCCTTCCTGCTGTTTATATGAGGCGTCGTGCTCCTCGTCGATGATGATCAGGCCTGGATTTTTCAGCGGTGTGAACAGTGCCGAACGCGTGCCGATGACGATATCGGCCTCGCCGTCGCGGGCGGCTAGCCAGGCATCCAGACGCTCGCGGTCGTTGACCGCCGAGTGGAGCAGGGCAATCCGCGCGTTGAAGCGTCGCGAAAAGCGCTCGAGGGTCTGCGGGCCAAGGTTGATCTCGGGGATCAGCACCAAGGCTTGCTTGCCGGCTTCAAGGGTCTGGCGGATCAGTTGCAGGTAGACCTCGGTCTTGCCGCTGCCGGTGACGCCCGCCAGGAGCAGGGCGTTGAAGCTGCCAAAGGAGGCGTGGACGGCATCGAAGGCAGCGCGCTGTTCCGGGTTCAGCGGGAGTTCCGGCTGGGCCAGGAGCGGGCCGTGGCGTTCGCTGGGGGCATGGCGGCGCACTTCGACGCGGGCCAGGCCCTTCTCCAGCAGGATATCGAGGCTGTCCTTGTTCAACTGCAGCTGGGCGAGCAGTTGGTGGGCTACGCCATGGGGGTGCTGGGCGAGGGTAGCCAGGGCCTGGCGCTGGCGTGGCGCGCGGGCCAGGCGCGGATCGTCGACGCTGGCACCGGGGGCTGCATGCCAGAAGCGCTCCTGCCGCGCCTCGGCCGGTTCACCCTGGCGCAACAGCACGGGCAACGCCCAACTCAGGGTGTCGCCCAGGCTGTGCTGGTAGTACTGGGCGGTCCACAGGCACAGCTTGAACAGCGGCGGCGGCAGGGGCGGTTGGCTGTCCAGCAGTTCGAGGGCTGGCTTGAGCTTGTCCGCAGGCACCTCACTCGTCTCCGCCAACTCCACCAGCACGCCGATGATCTCGCGACGGCCGAAGGGGACGCGCAGGCGCACACCTGGCTGCAGGGCGGCACGCGGCACGCTGGCAGGCGCCCGATAGTCGAACAGGCGGCGCAGCGGAGAGGGCAGGGCAAGGCGCAGAATGAGGGCGTCGGGCAAGCGGGCGGTCCCTTCCGAAAAGGCGCGATCTTAGCATGGCCCGCCGCGACGGCCGGTGCGGCCGCCTGGTTGCAACGCCCCCGCACTCTGGTATCATCCGCCGCCTGTTTCCGTGCGGTGCTCGACATAGGGTCGGGTGGCGGCACGCCAGACCTGAGGATCAAGCAATGAAACCGGAAATCCATCCCGAGTACGTAGCGATCGAAGCTACCTGCAGCTGCGGTAACGTCATCAAAACCCGCTCCACCCTGGGTAAGAACATCAGCCTCGACGTATGCTCCGAGTGCCACCCGTTCTACACCGGTAAGCAGAAGGTTCTGGACACCGGCGGCCGTATCGATCGCTTCAAGCAGCGTTTCGGCGTGTTCGGCACCAAGTAAGGGTCCGAGCAGCCCGGGAAGGCCCAGTGGCCAAGCCCCCGCTGACAAAAAAGGCGCCTCTAGCAGGCGCCTTTTTCTTTTTCTGGGCACTGAGTTTCGCCCTGCAGGCCGCCTGCCCGGCTCCGGGTAAGCTTCCTACTTATAAAGTCCGAAAAGTCGTTGATGGCGACACTGTGCGTCTGATCGATGGGCGAAGCATTCGTATGATCGGTCTGAATGCGCCCGAGTTGGCGCGCAAGGGGCGGTCGGATGAGCCCTACGCCAAGGCGGCTCGCCAGCGCTTGGACGAGTTGGTGAAGTCCAGTGGCGGACGGGTGGGGCTTCGGCTCGGGCGTGAATCGAAAGACAAGTACGGTCGCACATTGGCGCACTTGTATGACAGTCGCGGGCGAAACCTCGAGGAGCACCTGCTTGCCGAGGGCTTGGCGTTTCGCATCGCCATTGGCCCCAACGTCGCCTTGAGTGATTGCCACGCTATTGCCGAGCGCGCGGCTCGTCGGGCTGGCCGTGGGGTTTGGCGTCGCCCGCCCCTGCAGTCGCCCTGGCAGCTGCGGCGGAGTGGCTTTGCGCTGGTGCAGGGGCGAGTGACGAAGGTTGATCGCAACCGCGGCGGCGTCTGGCTTCAACTGGAGGGGCCGCTGGTATTGCGGATCGAGCTGAAGCAGCTGCGCCAGTTCGATGCGGCCGCGCTGCAGCGCCTGGTGGGGCGGCGTGTAGAGGCGCGGGGCTGGGTAATTGACCGCGCGCGCAGGGGCGGCGTTAATACGAGGGATTCCCGCTGGATGCTCCCCCTTACCCACAATGGAATGCTCGAGGTGATTCGATGAGATCCGCTGCGCTCGTCATGGCGCTACTGCTTGCTTCTTCCCAACTGGTCGGTTGCGCAGTCAACCCAGCAACCGGCAAGACCAACTTTGTGATGATGAGCGAGCAGCAGGAGCTGGATCTCGGACGCCGCTACAACCAGGAAATCGCCAAGCAGAATCCGCGATACGCGGATGAAAAGCTGCAGGCCTATGTGCAGGAAGTGGGGGCGCGTGTCGCCCGTCACAGTCACCGCAGTAACATCCCCTACCAGTTCACCGTGGTTGATTCACCCGACATCAATGCCTTCGCTCTGCCGGGTGGCTACATCTATATCAACCGCGGGCTGCTGGCCTACCTGAACTCCGAGGCTGAGCTCGCCGCGGTGTTGGGGCACGAGGTGGGGCACGTCACCGCGCGGCACAGCGTGCAGCAGCAGAGCCAGTCCACCGCCTGGAACATCCTCGGGCAGGCGGTGGCTATCGGTACAGGTGTCGGTGCCGCCGGCGACCTGACCAATGTGCTGGGTACCGCATTCGTGCGTGGCTATGGGCGCGATATGGAGCTGGAGGCTGACGGTCTCGGAGCGCAGTACCTGGCGCGCAGTGGTTATGACCCTCAGGCCATGATCGAAGTGGTGAAGGTGCTGAAAAACCAGGAGGAGTTTGCCCGCGACCAGGCCCGGCGCAAGGGCCAGTCCGCGCCGCCGTCGGGTTATCACGGACTGTTCGACACGCACCCTGACAACGATACCCGCCTGCAGCAGGTGGTGGGGCCGGCAAGCGCGCTGGCTGGCGGTAATCAAGTGGTGAACCGGGAAGTCTTCCTCAAGCACCTCGAGGGGCTGCCTTTCGGCGACTCGGCGGAAACTGGCGTGCGTCGTGACCAGGACTTCTACCACGCTGAACTGGATTTCACCCTGCATTTGCCGGACGGCTGGGGGCTGGTCAATCGACCTGATGCGGTGATCATCCACAGCGCCGACCAACAGGCATTCATCGCCATGACCCTGGATGGCCGCAAGCCAACCCTGACGCCCGCAGACTACCTGCGACAAAAGACCGGCCAGCGCCTATCCATGGAGGAGCCGTTGCAGCAAGCCGGACTACAGGGGGCGACTGCGGTGCTTCCGGGGACTCCGGCGCGGCGAGTGGCGGTGATCTACAAAGACGACAAGGCGTACCTGTTCGTTGGTGCCATTCGCAATCAGGCCTCACTGGAAAGCCAGGACGATCACTTCATGTCCGTGATCAGGAGCTTCCGCCCGCTGAAGAAGGAAGAGCACGCCCTGGCCCAGCCATTACGACTGCACCTGATGCAGGTGAAGTCGGGGCAGACCATTGCCGGCCTGGCTAGAGAGAGCAAACTGCCGGGCACGCAAGTGGATCTGGAAAATCGTATTCGATTGCTCAATAATTTGTATCCAATCGGCGAGCCGAGGCCAGGAGATTGGCTAAAAGTCGTACGTTAGAGGGGTTGACGCCGGGTGACTGAACGGTCTTGTTAGCCCCATGCATCTTGCGTATGCTCGCCCGTCACGTCTGTCACAAGCAAAAGCGGAAATGCCAAAATGTCTGATCTGAAAACGGCCGCTCTCGAATACCATGCCCAACCCCGCCCCGGGAAACTCAGTGTCGAGCTGACCAAGCCGACCGTCACCGCCCGCGACCTGTCGCTGGCTTACAGCCCGGGCGTTGCCGAGCCGGTACGCGAAATCGCGCGTGATCCTGAGCTGGCCTTCAAGTACACCGGCAAGGGCAATCTGGTAGCGGTTATTTCTGACGGCACTGCCATCCTCGGTCTGGGCAACCTTGGCCCGCTGGCCTCCAAGCCGGTGATGGAGGGCAAAGGCGTTCTGTTCAAGCGTTTCGCAGGCATCGACGTATTCGACATCGAAGTGGACGCTGAAAGCCCGCAGGCCTTCATCGACACCGTCAAGCGCATTTCCATTACCTTCGGTGGTATCAACCTCGAAGACATCAAAGCGCCCGAGTGCTTCGAAATCGAGCGCACCCTGATCGAACAGTGCGACATTCCGGTATTCCACGATGACCAGCACGGCACCGCCATCGTGACCGCTGCCGGCATGCTCAATGCCCTGGAAATTGCCGGCAAATCTCTGGCCGAAGCCAAGATCGTCTGCCTCGGCGCCGGTGCTGCCGCCATCTCCTGCATGAAGCTGCTGGTGAGCATGGGCGCCAAGGTCGAGAACATCTTCATGATCGACCGTAAAGGCGTGATCCACGCCGGTCGCGACGACCTGAACCAGTACAAGGCCGTGTTCGCCCACGAGACCGACAAGCGCACCCTGTCCGAAGCACTCGACGGTGCAGACGTGTTCGTCGGCCTGTCCGGCGCCAACCTCCTGAGCCCGGAAGACCTCAAGCGCATGGCGGCCAACCCGATCGTCTTCGCCTGCTCCAACCCGGATCCGGAGATCAAGCCGGAGCTGGCTCACGAGACCCGTAGCGATGTGATCATGGCCACCGGTCGTTCCGACTATCCGAACCAGGTCAACAACGTGCTGGGCTTCCCCTTCATCTTCCGCGGTGCCCTGGACGTGCGCGCCACCCGCATCAACGAGGAAATGAAGATCGCCGCCGCTAATGCCCTGCGCGACCTGGCCAAGGAGCCGGTACCGAAGGACGTCTGCGATGCCTACAACGTGGCGTCCCTGGAATTCGGTCGTGAGTACATTATTCCGAAGCCCATGGACAAGCGCCTGATCACCGTCGTCTCCGATGCTGTGGCCAAGGCCGCCATCGAGTCCGGTGTAGCGACCCTGCCCTATCCGAAACACTATCCGCTGACGTCGGTGGATGAGGTGTTCAACGGCTAAGTAGAGAAACAATAAAAAGCCCCGCATCGCGGGGCTTTTTATTGGGCGCCTGTTCCTCAGAACAGGTCTATGGGTGCAGCTTCGTCGGCGGGCAGCGGGCTGCCGGGGATGGCCAGGCCCGGATCCAGCTCGCTCATTGGCGGCGGTGTGTCTTCGCTCTTGAACAGCTCGAAGAACGCATCTGGCGCGCCGGGGCTGGCAGCGCGACCGCTGAGGGGATCGATGCGCAGGGTAAGCAGGCCGGCGGGCTCGGGCTGGACGTGGGCCGGCTTATCCTTCAAGGCGGTGCCCATGTAGTTCATCCAGATCGGCAGCGCGACGGTGCCGCCGTACTCGTGGCGGCCCAGGCTTTCCGGCTGGTCGAAGCCAACCCAGACAGTGGTGACGTAGTCGGCGTTGTAGCCGGAGAACCAACTGTCCTTCGACTCGTTGGTGGTGCCGGTCTTGCCAGCGATGTCGTTGCGACCCATGGACAGGGCGCGGCGACCGGTCCCGCGCTTGATCACATCCTGCAGCATGCTATTGAGGATGTAGGTAGTGCGGGGGTCGACGATGCGCTCTGCAGTGGCAGGTGTCTGGCTTTGGGGTGCTGAGGTGTCGGTGGAGGCAAGCAGGGTGTCTGGCGCGGCATTCGCCTGTGCGACTTCGCTGGATTGCGCTTCGTTTTCTGGAACTCGCGGCGGATTGGCGACGAACAGGACCTTGCCGTCGCGGCTTTCAATGCGATCGATCAGATAAGGCTGCACTTTATAGCCGCCGTTGGCGAAGGCGCTCCAGCCGCCGGCGATCTCCAGCGGAGTGAGGTTGGCCGTGCCAAGCGCCATGGATAGATTGCGCGGCAGGTCATCCTTGTTGAAGCCAAAGCGGCTGATGTAGTTCAGCGCATAGTCGATGCCAATGGCCTGCAGTACGCGGATCGACACCAGGTTGCGCGACTTGTACAGGGCTTCGCGCAGGCGGATCGGGCCGAGGAAGGTGTTGTTGTCGTTCTTCGGGCGCCAGGCTTCTTCCATACCTGCTTCCTGGAAGACGATGGGCGCGTCGTTCACCAGGCTGGCGGCGGTGAAACCGTTGTCCAGGGCCGCGGCATAAAGGAACGGCTTGAAGCTTGAGCCCGGCTGGCGCTTGGCCTGCGCGGCGCGGTTGTAGTTGCTTTGCTCGAAGGAGAAGCCGCCGACCAGGGCACGAATGGCGCCGTCATTCGGATCCAGTGAAACGAGTGCGCTCTGCGCAGCGGGAAGCTGAACGAAGCGTAGGCTTCCATCGGCCTGGCGCTGCACGCGAATCAGATCACCGACCTGGGTGACGTCCGCGGGCTGTTGTGGGCGTGGGCCGAGGCTGTTGGTGTTAAGGAAGGGGCGAGCCCACTTCATGCTGTCCCAGCTCACCGCTTCTTCCTGGCCACTCCGGGTCAGGGCCAGGACGCCGCTCTTCTCTACCTGGGTGACGATGGCCGGCTCCAGGCCGCCAAGCGACTTCTGCTTGGTCAGTTCCTGCAGCCAGGTTTCCTTGGTCATGCCCGGTAAGCGGGTTTCCGGTCCGCGGTAGCCGTGGCGTTGGTCGTACTCGATCAGACCTTCGCGCAGGGCCGTGTTGGCGGCTTGCTGGAGGTCGCTGGGGACGGTGGTGGTGACGCGGAAGCCTTCAGTGTAAGCGTCACTGCCGTAGCGGCCGACCATCTCGGCGCGGGCCATCTCGGCAATATAGGGTGCGGCCAGTTCAGGCGTGGGAACGTGGTAACTGGCATTGATCGGCTCGTTGAGCGCTTGCTGGTAGCGGGCATTATCAATTCGGCCGAGCTTGTACATGCGTCCGAGGATCCAGTCGCGTCGTTCCTTGCTGCGGGTCGGATTGACCAGCGGATTGAAGCGCGAGGGGGCCTTGGGTAGGCCGGCGATCATCGCCATCTGTGCCAGGCTGAGTTCGCGAATGGACTTGCCGTAATAGACCTGTGCGGCGGCTTCGATACCGTAGGCGCGGTTACCGAGGTAGATCTTGTTCACATAAAGTTCAAGAATTTCATCTTTGCTGAGTTCCCGTTCAATTTGCAGGGCTAGCAATATTTCATTGATCTTGCGGGAGAAACTTCTTTCGCTGGTGAGGAAGTAGTTCTTCGCCACCTGCATGGTGATGGTGCTGCCGCCTGTCTGGATGTGGCCAGTCTTCAATAATTGCGTGGCAGCGCGCATCAAGCTGGTGAGGTCGACGCCATAATGGTTCGCGAAATTGTCGTCCTCGGCAGCCAGGAGGGCTTTGATGAAATCCGGCGGGATGTCGGCGAAACGCACCGGAGAGCGGCGCATCTCGCCGAACTCCGCGATCAGCTTGCCATCGCTGCTGTAGACGCGCAGCGGGATCTGGAGCTGAATCCTGCGTAGCGAGTCGACGGACGGAAGGCTGGGACTAAGATAGAGGTAGGCGCCGCTGAAACTGAGCAGCAGGCCACAGAAAACGGCGACGAAGGACCACCAGAAAAACTTCAGCAGGCGCATCAAGGCTTATGGATTTCCAGACAAAAGAATGAGTTAAGCGAAAGGCGATGATAAAAGGCAAAAGCCGATCACATTATAAGCGTTTTTTTTCCAGGGGAGCCATTTGCGCTTCTGTCAAGACTGCTATTTAATGTGGAAAAACATAAATCGTCCGTAAGTCTCGGACGCTGATAGGAAATCGGTCGTGCTAGGGCTCTTCAATAAGAAAGCGAATTCGCTGTTGGGGATCGACATCAGCTCGACCTCAGTCAAGCTCCTTGAATTGAGTCGCTCGGGAAGCCGCTTCAAAGTGGAGTCCTATGCCGTCGAGCCACTCCCACCAAACGCGGTTGTCGAAAAGAACATCGCCGAGCTGGAGGGCGTTGGGCAAGCGCTTTCCCGTGTGGTCACGAAGGCGCGTACCGGCGTCAAGGCTGTCGCGGTGGCTGTGGCCGGTTCGGCCGTGATCACCAAGACCATCGAAATGGAAGCCGGGCTCTCCGATGATGATCTGGAGAACCAGCTGAAGATCGAGGCCGACCAATACATTCCCTATCCGCTGGAAGAAGTTTCCATCGACTTCGAGGTGCAAGGGCCATCCGCGCGCAACCCGGAGCGGGTCGACGTACTGCTGGCAGCTTGCCGAAAGGAGAACGTCGAAGTGCGCGAGGCCGCGCTTGCGCTGGCAGGACTCACTGCCAGGGTGGTCGACGTTGAGGCCTATGCGCTGGAGCGTGCCTATTCGCTGCTTTCGGCCCAGCTCGGCGATTCGCACGACGAGCTGACGGTAGCGGTCGTCGACATCGGCGCCACCATGACCACTCTCAGTGTTCTGCACAACGGGCGCACCATCTATACCCGCGAGCAGCTCTTCGGTGGTCGCCAGCTGACCGAAGAGATCCAGCGGCGTTATGGACTCTCCGTCGAAGAGGCTGGTCTTGCCAAGAAGCAAGGTGGTCTTCCGGATGACTACGACAGCGAGGTTCTGCAACCGTTCAAGGATGCAGTCGTCCAGCAGGTTTCCCGCTCGCTGCAATTCTTCTTCGCCGCAGGTCAGTTTAACGATGTGGATTACATCCTCCTGGCGGGCGGTACGGCTTCGATTCCCGATCTGGATCGGCTGATCCAGCAGAAGATCGGCACGCCGACCCTGGTTGCCAACCCCTTCTCCGACATGGCGCTGAGTAGCAAGGTCAATGCGGGCGCGCTGGCCAGTGATGCGCCGGCGCTGATGATTGCTTGCGGCTTGGCGATGAGGAGTTTCGACTGATGGCGCGCATCAACTTACTCCCCTGGCGGGAGCAACTGCGCGAGGAGCGCAAGCAGCGCTTCCTGGTGGCAATGGGAGCCATTCTGGCGCTGGGCGCCGGTGCAGTGTTCCTGGGTGACCAGTACCTGAACAGCGCCATCGAGAACCAGCAGGCGCGCAATGACTTCGTTCGCAAGGAAATTGCTGTCCTGGATGCCAGGATCAAGGAAATCAGCGAGCTGAAGACTCGTCGTCAGCAGCTCCTTGAGCGGATGAAGATCATTCAGGACCTGCAGGGCAACCGACCGATCATTGGTCGTGTATTCGATCAATTGGTGCGTACCCTGCCCGATGGTGTCTTCTTCACCGGTCTGAAAATGACTGGGAAAAGCATCGCTATTGTTGGCGCCGCCGAGTCGAACAACCGGGTTTCCAACCTGATGCGTAATCTGGATGCCTCGGAGTGGCTGGTTTCGCCCAATCTCACCGAGGTCAAGGCGATTACTGCGGGGGCTGTGGACCAGGCCAATGTGTTCCAGTTGACCGTGCAGCAGACCCAGCCGGGCTCCGAAGAGGAAAACGGCAAGAACGCCGCCACCAAAGGAGCCGCGAAATGAGTTTCTCCGACTCCCTCGAAAGCCTGCGCAAGATTGATCTGGCCGATCTGGACGTCAACAACCTGGGGTCCTGGCCCATTGCGGTCAAGGTCATCACTTGCGTACTGCTGCTGATACTGGTGCTGGTGTTGGGTTACAACTTCCATCTCAAGGACCTTGAGCTCCAGTTGGACTCGAAGCGTGCCGAAGAGGCGACTCTAAAGGAACAGTTCGCTGCCAAGGCTTTCCAGGCCGCGAACCTGGAAGCCTACAAGGAGCAGATGAAGGAGATGGAAACCTCCTTCGGTGCCCTGTTGCGCCAGTTGCCCAGCGACACCGAAGTGCCGGGCTTGCTGGAAGACATCACCCGTACCGGTCTGGGCAGCGGTCTCGAGTTCGAAGAGATCAAGTTGCTGCCGGAGGCTGCCCAGCAGTTCTATATCGAGCTGCCGATCCAGATTTCGGTGGTTGGCGGTTACCACGACCTGGCGACCTTCGTCAGTGGCGTCGCCAGCCTGCCGCGAATCGTCACCCTGCATGATTTCGACATCAAGCCTGTTGGCCAGGACAGTAGCTCCAAGTTGCGTATGTCAATCCTGGCCAAGACCTACCGCTACAACGACAAGGGGCTGCAGAAATGAGTAGTCCTCGCGCCCGCCTGGCACTTTGTGCCCTGATGCTCGCCAGCCTTTCCGGTTGCGGTGCTGGCAGCGACTTTGGTGACCTCCAGGCCTATATGGATGAAGTGCGCGCCCGTCCGAAGGGGGCCATCGAGCCCTTGCCGAAATTCCAGCCTTATGAGGCCTTCACGTACAGTGCCGCGGCATTGCGCAGCCCCTTCCAGCCGCCGATCAAGATCGATCTGGCCAAGCAGCAAAAGGGGTCGAAGGACGTTCACCCGGACGAGACCCGCGTGAAGCAGTTTCTTGAGGGCTTCAACATCGAGTCCTTCGAAATGGTCGGTACCCTGTCCAATGGCTCGGGAACCTTTGCCTTGATCAATGGTGCAGGAGGGGTGCATCGGGTCAAGGTGGGTGACTACCTGGGGCGTAACCACGGCCGCATCGTTGGCATCGATGAAGCCAAGGTCGACGTGGTCGAGATTGTCCCGGATGGAGAAGGCGGATGGCTGGAACGTCCGCGCAGTCTCGCGCTCAGAGAGCGCTCTTGAGGGCGAGGTGAATCACCGATGAAGAATAACTACCGGTCTGCACAACGGAACCAGATGATGAAAAGCTCGCTATCGCGCCTTGGTATCACGCTATTGGCTGCACTGCTGTCGCCAGCGCTGCTGGCTGCGAACCTTCAGGCGCTGGATGTTGCGGCCCTTCCGGGCGACAGGGTTGAACTCAAACTGGCTTTCGACGAGCCGGTGGTCGCTCCCCGTGGCTATACCATTGAGCAGCCTGCGCGCATCGCCCTGGACCTTCCAGGCGTGTCGAACAAGCTGGGCTCCAAGAACCGCGAGTTGGGCGTAGGCAACGCCCGCAGCGTGACGGTTGTCGAGGCCAAGGATCGCACCCGTCTGATCATCAACCTGTCCACCCTGGTGCCCTATAGCACCCGTGTGGAGGGTCGAAACCTTTATGTCCTGGTGGGTGATTCCGCGTCCACGTCAGCCGCTCCACGCACTGTGGCGTCCGCGCCAGCTCCGGCCGCTGCCCCCTTGACGGCTTCGCAGCCGGTCAAGAGCTACGGCCGTGCCGATCGCGCCATCGAAAACATCGACTTCCAGCGTGGCGAGCAGGGTGAGGGCAATGTGGTCATTACCCTTTCCGATCCCAGCGTCAGCCCGGACATTCAAGAGCAGGGCGGCAAGATTCGCCTGGACTTCTCCAAGACCCAGCTGCCAGAGCCTCTGCGTGTACGCCTGGATGTGAAGGACTTCGCTACTCCCGTGCAGTTTGTCAGTGCCTCGGGTTCCGGCAGCAACGCCAGCATCAGCATCGAACCTACCGGCTTCTATGACTACCTGGCCTACCAGACCGACAACAAGCTCACTGTCAGTATCAAGCCGCTGACCCAGGATGACGTGGAGAAGCGCAGGGCGGAGCGGTTTGCCTACTCTGGCGAGAAGCTGTCGCTGAATTTCCAGGATATCGACGTGCGCTCGGTATTGCAGCTGATTGCCGACTTCACCGACTTGAACCTGGTGGCTTCGGACACCGTGCAAGGCAACATCACCCTGCGCCTGCAGAATGTGCCGTGGGATCAGGCTCTGGATCTCGTGCTGAAGACCAAGGGCCTGGACAAGCGCAAAGTCGGCAACGTGCTGCTGGTCGCGCCGGCTGACGAAATTGCCGCTCGCGAGCGTCAGGAGCTGGAATCGCAGAAGCAAATCGCCGAACTCGCTCCCCTGCGTCGTGAGCTGATCCAGGTGAACTACGCGAAGGCTGCTGACATTGCCAAGCTGTTCCAGTCCGTTACCAGCGGCGACCCGAGTGCCGACGGTACCGATGAGCGCGGTTCCATTACTGTGGATGACCGCACCAATAGCATCATCGCCTACCAGACCGAGGACAAGCTGGGCGAATTGCGCCGCATCGTTGCCCAATTGGATATCCCGGTTCGTCAGGTAATGATCGAGGCTCGCATCGTCGAAGCCAACGTCGACTACGACAAGGCCTTGGGTGTCGAATGGCGTGGCGCGAGCATCGGTGACAACAACTTCGTTGTCGGTGGCGGTGGTGCCGGTCGTCCGGGTGCTTCGCAGGCAGGCAACGTGAACCTGGCGAACTCTCCATTCGTCGACCTCGGCGCCAGCGGCGCTACCTCGAGCATTGGTATCGGTTTCATCACCGATAACACCATTCTCGACCTCGAGTTGTCGGCCATGGAGAAGACCGGCAACGGCGAGATCGTGTCGCAACCCAAGGTGGTCACCTCTGACAAGGAAACTGCCAAGATCCTGAAAGGTTCCGAGATTCCCTATCAGGAAGCCAGTTCCAGCGGCGCCACCAGCACTTCCTTCAAGGAGGCGGCCCTGTCCCTCGAGGTGACTCCGCAGATTACTCCGGACAACCGCATCATCATGGAAGTCAAGGTCACCAAGGATGCTCCGGACTTCGCCAACGCCCTGAACGGCGTACCGCCGATCAACAAAAACGAAGTCAATGCCAAGGTACTGGTCAACGATGGTGAAACCATTGTCATAGGTGGGGTATTCTCCAACACCCAAACCAAGGCGGTGGACAAGGTGCCCTTCCTCGGCGACCTGCCCTTCCTCGGCCGCATGTTCCGTCGCGACGTGGTTCAGGACAAGAAATCCGAGCTACTGGTATTCCTCACTCCCCGTATCATGAACAACCAGGCAATTGCGGTGAGTCGCTGATATCGGTGCGAAATTTGATTCTGATCGGCCCGATGGGGGCAGGAAAAAGCACCATCGGGCGTTTGCTTGCTAAAGAACTGCGACTTCCCTTCAAGGACTCCGATAAGGAAATCGAACAGCGCACCGGAGCGAATATCCCTTGGATATTCGACGTCGAGGGCGAGCAGGGCTTTCGTGATCGTGAACAGGCGATGATCGAAGAGCTCTGCGAGCAGGACGGTGTCGTCCTCGCGACTGGCGGCGGCGCAGTGCTGCGTCCGGCCAATCGCCAGGCGTTGCGCTGTGGCGGGCGGGTTGTCTATCTGCATACTTCCGTTGAGCAGCAGATCGAACGGACCGCTCGGGACCGCAATCGCCCATTGCTGCGCTCGGCTGATCCGGGAAAGGTCCTGCGCGACCTGATGGCGATTCGCGATCCGCTCTACCGCGAGATCGCCGATATCATCATCGAAACCGACGAGCGGCCGCCGCGCCTAGTGGTGCAAGAAATACTGGCGCGCCTGCAGGCACTGCCGCCCCGTTAATGCGCGGGCGGAACTGCGCTATCCTTTAGCCCTTTTTATGTCGGGGGCCCCATGCGGACACTTCAGGTCGATCTTGGCGAGCGTAGCTATCCCATTCATATAGGTTCCGGGCTGCTGTCGCAGTCGGAGCTCTTCGCGCCGCATATCGCGGGTCGGCAGGTGGCTGTCGTCACCAATGAGACTGTGGCGCCCCTCTATCTTGAGAAACTGACCCAGACCTTGCAGGGCTATTCGGTATTGCCGATTGTGCTGCCCGATGGCGAGGCCCATAAGAACTGGGAAACCCTGCAGCTGATCTTCGACGCCTTGCTGGGCGCGCGCCATGATCGGCGCACTACCGTGATTGCCCTTGGGGGTGGTGTGATCGGTGACATGGCCGGCTTTGCTGCAGCCTGTTACCAGCGTGGCGTGGACTTCATACAGGTACCTACCACTCTGCTGTCCCAAGTGGACTCCTCCGTCGGTGGCAAGACCGGGATCAACCATCCGCAGGGCAAGAACATGGTCGGCGCCTTCTATCAGCCCAAGGCGGTGATCATCGACACGGACAGCCTGCGCACCCTGCCGGAGCGTGAACTGTCTGCCGGCCTGGCCGAGGTAATCAAGTACGGCCTGATCTGTGACGAGTCGTTCCTGCCTTGGCTCGATGAGAAGATGCCTGCCCTGCGCGGCCTCGACGCCGGTGCCCTGACTGAAGCCATCGAGCGCTCCTGTGCCGCCAAGGCCAGGGTGGTCGGGGTGGATGAGCGTGAGTCTGGTCTACGCGCCATTCTCAACCTGGGCCACACCTTCGGCCACGCCATCGAGACTCAGCAGGGTTACGGTGCTTGGCTGCATGGTGAGGCGGTATCGGCGGGTACCGTCATGGCCCTGGAGATGTCCAGCCGTCTGGGCTGGATTTCAACAGACGAGCGCGATGCGGCGATTCGCCTCCTGCGCAGTGCCGGCTTGCCGGTCGTACCGCCGACGGACATGACGCCGGAACAATTCCGCCAGCATATGGCCGTAGACAAGAAGGTGCTCGATGGCCAGTTACGCCTGGTGCTGCTGCGCCGAATAGGTGAAGCCGTCGTGACTGCCGAATATTCGCGCGATGCGCTGGAGGCCACCCTGGCCGCCGACTATCGCGCCCTGGCCGACAAGCTTGGAGAGTAAAGGATTCCCATGAGCAGCCTGCACGCCGACGAGGCCTACCTCGGTCATTACCAGTTCACCCATGACCCGTTCGCGGCGCGGGTGCCTGGCTTCAAGTTCTTCCCTGCCCAGCGCAAGCCTGTGCTCGGTCAGCTCCACCATCTAGCGCGCTATAGCCAACTGATGCTCGTGGTGAGCGGCCCGCATGGCAGCGGCAAGACCCTGCTGCGTCAGGCCCTGGTCGCCAGCACCAACAAACAGGCCGTGCAGAGTCTCGTGGTGTCGGCTCGCAATTCGGTCGAAGTCGGAGGCCTGCTACGGCAGATCGCCCAAGGATTGAATGTTGCCCAGGCCGATGTGCGCTCCATTCTGGCCCAGGTCGCCCAACTCGCCCTGACCGGCCAGGAGGTGTATCTCTTGGTGGATGATGCCGAAGAGCTGGATGACGCGTCTCTCGACAACCTGCTGGCCTTGGCCGAGGGCAATGTCGAGGCGCGCACCCATGTATTCCTGTTCGGTGAAGACTCCTTGCTGGCACGCCTCGATGCACTGGCTGAAGGCGAGGAGCGCTTCCATGTCATTGAGCTGCAGCCCTACAGCCAGGAAGAAACCCGTGAGTACCTCGCTCAGCGCCTCGAGGGTGCTGGTCGTGGCATCGAGTTGCTGAGCGATGAGCAGGTGGAAGATATCCACCTGCAATCCGGCGGCTGGCCCGGCTCGATCAACCAGGTCGCACGTGATTTCATGGTCGAAGCGATGCTTGCCGAGCGTGGCGCGTCGCGGAAATCCGCTACCGGCTTCAGCCTGCCGAAGAAGCACCTGCTGGCCCTTGCAGTCGTCGGGGTTGGCGTGATTGCTGCCTGGATGATGCAGGGGCGCAACGAGGGCAATGCTGAGACTGCACCTGCAGCCGCCCAGGTGCCGTTGGGGCAGGCTCCAGCCGGCCAGGCTGGCAGTCAGGATGATTCTGGCGCGCCGGCTGTCGAGTTTGCAGGTTCCTCCCAGCCGCTGCCGTTGCCGTTGGTGGGAGAAGCCCAGCCGGTGATTCGCGAACCGCTGGCGCAGGCAGCTGGCCAGGGTGAGCCGGAAGATGCTCCGGCACCCGATGCGATCACCAATGTGCCGCCTACCGTCACCACCGTTGCACCGCCCCAGGGGGCGACAGCCAGTCCAGCGCCTGTACCGGTTGAGCCCATTGCGTCGTCGCAACCGTTGCCCATGCCGACTCAGCCTGTCGCGGCCGTACCTGTTGCCCCGGTCGCACCCGACAAACCTGCCACCTTGGCTCCGGCATCGGCGGCCGTTTCGGCACCGGCTCCCAAGCCGGCCCCCGCGTCGAGTCAGGCCGCGGCCAAGCCGGCTGAGAAGCCTGCCTCGGCGCCTGCTGCTGTGGGTGGGAGTGCGGGCAATGGTTGGTATCGCAGCCAGACTGGCAATCATTTCGCCCTGCAGGTGCTTGGCACCAGTTCGGAGAGCAGTGCCAAAGCCTTCGTTCAGCAAAATGGCGGCCAGTACCACTACTTCAAGAAGCAATATCAGGGTAAGACGCTCTACGTGGTGACCTTTGGCAGTTTCCCCAGTCGCACTGCTGCCCAGGCTGCGATCAAGTCCTTGCCGGCCAAGGTCCAGGCTGGTAAACCCTGGCCCAAGACATTTGCCAGTATCCAGCAGGAGATGGCTCGCTAGTTCCGCGCGAGCCTGATCCCTCGCCTTCTGACCAGGCGGTCGCTAGCACGGCCTCCTGGTTCATTCATTCATTTTTGCGACATCGACTTTCACTAGTTGGCCGCTAAGATTTGTGGTCGACCAATGGGCTATGTACAATGACCTCCCTTTGCCTACGCAAAAGCTGGCGACAAGTCCGGTGCGTATGGTAAGGAGTTGAATTACAAAGCAATTCTGCCTTTTTCTTAAGGCAGCCCTGGTGAGAGTTCCCCTATGAAAGCAGGTCTGTACCATCCTGATGAATTCAAGGATAACTGCGGTTTCGGCTTGATCGCCCATATGCAGGGCGAGGCGAGCCACCATCTTCTGAAAACCGCCATTGAAGCCCTGACCTGCATGACCCACCGCGGCGGCATCAACGCCGACGGCAAGACCGGCGACGGTTGTGGTCTGTTGATCCAGAAGCCCGATCTTTTCCTGCGCGCTATTGCCAAGGAGACTTTCGCGGTCGATCTGCCTGCCCAGTACGCCGTTGGCATGGTCTTCTTCAACCAGGACCCGGCTCGTGCCGAAGCGGCTCGCGAGAACATGAATCGCGAAATCCTCGCTGCGGGCCTGCAACTGATCGGCTGGCGCAAGGTTCCGGTGGACACCAGTGTCCTTGGCCGCCTGGCCCTCGAGCGCCTGCCGCAGATCGAGCAGGTATTCATCGGCGGTGAAGGTCTGGGTGACCAGGAGATGGCGGTCAAGCTGTTCAGCGCCCGTCGTCGCTCCTCCGTGGCCAACGCCGCTGACACCGACCACTACATCTGCAGTTTCTCGCACAAGACCATCATCTACAAAGGCCTGATGATGCCGGCCGACCTGCAGCAGTTCTACCCGGACCTGGGTGACGAACGCCTGCAGACTGCCATCTGCGTCTTCCACCAGCGCTTCTCTACCAACACCTTGCCGAAGTGGCCGCTGGCGCAGCCCTTCCGCTTCCTCGCCCACAACGGCGAGATCAACACCATTACCGGTAACCGCAACTGGGCGGTAGCCCGCCGCACCAAGTTTGCCAACGAGCAACTGCCCGACATCGACGAGCTCGGCCCGCTGGTCAACCGTGTGGGTTCCGACTCCTCCAGCATGGACAACATGCTCGAACTGATGGTCACCGGCGGCATCGACCTGTTCCGTGGCGTGCGCATGATCATCCCGCCGGCCTGGCAGAACATGGAAACCATGGATGCCGACCTGCGTGCTTTCTACGAATACAACTCCATGCACATGGAGCCCTGGGACGGCCCTGCCGGCGTCGTGCTGACCGACGGCCGCTACGCCGTTTGCCTGCTCGACCGTAACGGCCTGCGCCCGGCTCGCTGGGTCACCACCAAGAACGGCTACATCACCCTCGCCTCGGAAATCGGTGTGTGGGATTACAAGCCGGAAGACGTGATCGCCAAGGGCCGTGTCGGCCCGGGCCAGATCCTCGCGGTGGATACCGAGACCGGCCAGGTCCTCAACACCGAAGACATCGACAACCGCCTGAAGTCGCGCCATCCGTACAAGCAGTGGCTGCGCCAGAGTGCCGTGCGCATTCAGGCCAAGCTCGACGACGACCACGGCGTGGCCAGCTACGACAGCGACCAGCTCAAGCAGTACATGAAAATGTTCCAGGTCACCTTCGAGGAGCGTGACCAGGTACTGCGCCCGCTGGCCGAACAGGGTCAGGAAGCGGTTGGTTCCATGGGCGACGACACCCCCATGGCTGTGCTGTCCCAGCGCGTGCGTTCGCCGTTCGACTATTTCCGTCAGCAGTTCGCGCAGGTCACCAACCCGCCGATCGACCCGCTGCGTGAAGCCATCGTCATGTCCCTGGAGATTTGCCTCGGTGCCGAGCGCAACATCTTCAGCGAGTCGCCTGACCACGCCACCCGCGTAATCCTCAGCAGCCCGGTGATCTCCCCGGCCAAGTGGAACGCGCTGATGAGCCTGGACCGTCCGGGCTTCGAGCGGCAGATCATCGACCTGAACTACGACGAGGGCCTCGGCCTCGAAGCGGCCGTGCGCAACATGGCTGACCAGGCCGAAGAAGCCGTGCGTTCCGGCAAGGTCCTGCTGGTCCTGACCGACCGTCACATCGCCCCTGGCAAGCTGCCGGCCCACGCATCTCTGGCCGTCGGTGCCGTGCACCATCGCCTGGTGGAAAAGGGCCTGCGCTGCGATTGCAACATCCTGGTCGAGACCGCGACTGCCCGCGACCCGCACCACTTTGCCGTGCTGGTGGGCTTCGGTGCTTCCGCCGTGTACCCCTTCCTCGCTTATGAAGTGCTGGCGGACCTGATCCGCACCGGTGAAGTGCTGGGCGATCTGTACGAAGTCTTCAAGCACTACCGCAAGGGCATCTCCAAGGGCCTGCTGAAGATCCTGTCGAAGATGGGCATCTCCACCATCGCCTCCTACCGTGGCGCGCAGCTGTTCGAAGCCGTCGGCCTGTCCGAGGAAGTTGTGGACCTCAGCTTCCGTGGTGTCGCCAGTCGCATCAAGGGTGCACGCTTCGTCGACATCGAGTCGGAGCAGAAGCTGCTGGCCTTCGAAGCCTGGAACAACCGCAAGGCTATCCAGCAAGGTGGCCTGCTGAAGTTCGTCTATGGCGGCGAGTACCACGCCTACAACCCGGATGTAGTGAATACCCTGCAGGCCGCTGTGCAGCAGGGCAACTACGAAAAGTTCAAGGAATACACCGCGCTGGTGGACACCCGTCCGGTGTCGATGCTGCGCGACCTGCTCAAGGTCAAGACCATCGACCAGCCGCTGCCGCTGGACGAGATCGAGCCGCTGGAGTCCATCTTCAAGCGTTTCGACGCGGCGGGTATTTCCCTGGGCGCGCTGTCTCCCGAAGCGCACGAAGCACTGGCCGAAGCCATGAACCGCCTGGGCGGCCGCTCCAATTCCGGTGAAGGCGGTGAAGACCCTGCGCGCTACGGCACAGTGAAGAGCTCCAAGATCAAACAGGTGGCTACTGGCCGCTTCGGTGTGACGCCGGAGTACCTGGTCAACGCCGAAGTACTGCAGATCAAGGTCGCCCAAGGCGCCAAGCCCGGTGAAGGCGGCCAACTGCCCGGCGGCAAGGTCAACGGCTTGATCGCCCGTCTGCGTTACGCAGTGCCTGGCGTCACCCTGATTTCGCCGCCGCCGCACCACGACATCTACTCCATCGAAGACCTTGCCCAACTGATCTATGACCTCAAGCAGGTCAACCCGCAGGCGCTGGTCTCGGTGAAGCTGGTGGCCGAAGCGGGTGTTGGCACCATCGCCGCTGGCGTGGCCAAGGCCTATGCCGACCTGATCACCATCTCCGGCTATGACGGTGGTACCGGCGCATCCCCGCTGACCTCCATCAAGTATGCGGGCAGCCCGTGGGAACTGGGCCTGGCGGAAACCCACCAGACCCTGCGCGGCAACGACCTGCGCGGCAAGGTCCGGGTGCAGACCGACGGCGGCCTGAAAACCGGCCTCGACGTAATCAAGGCGGCCATTCTCGGCGCCGAAAGCTTCGGCTTCGGTACCGCACCCATGATCGCCCTTGGCTGCAAATACCTGCGGATTTGCCATCTGAACAACTGCGCCACTGGCGTCGCTACCCAGAACGACAAGCTGCGCAAGGACCACTTCATCGGCACCGTCGAAATGGTGATGAACTTCTTCACCTACATCGCCGAAGAAACCCGCGAATGGCTGGCCAAGCTGGGCGTGCGCAGCCTGAGCGAGCTGATCGGCCGTACCGACCTGCTGGAAATGCTGCCGGGCGATACCGAGAAACAGGGCCACCTGGATCTCAGCCCGCTGCTGGGCAGTGACCACGTGCCGGCGGACAAGCCGCAGTTCTGCGTCGTTGAGAAAAACCCGCCCTTCGATCCGGGCCTGCTGGCGGAGAAGATGTGGGACATCTCCAGGGCAGCCGTCGAAGGCAAGACCGGCGGCTTCTACGACATGGACATCTGCAACTGCGACCGCTCCATCGGCGCGCGGATTTCCGGCGAGATCGCCCGTCGGCACGGCAACCAGGGCATGAAGGATGCTCCGGTGACCTTCCGCTTCCGCGGTACCGCGGGCCAGAGCTTCGGCGTGTGGAACGCCGGTGGCCTGAACCTGTACCTCGAAGGCGATGCCAACGACTACGTCGGCAAGGGCATGACCGGCGGCAAGGTCGTGATCACTCCGCCCAAGGGCAGCCCCTTCAAGAGCCAGGAGTCGGCGATCGTCGGCAACACCTGCCTCTACGGCGCTACGGGCGGCAAACTGTTCGCTGCGGGTACCGCAGGCGAGCGTTTCGCCGTGCGTAACTCCGGTGCCCACACCGTGGTGGAAGGCACTGGCGACCACTGCTGCGAGTACATGACCGGCGGTTTCGTCTGTGTCCTGGGCAAGACTGGCTATAACTTCGGTTCCGGCATGACTGGCGGTTTCGCCTACGTACTGGACCAGGACAACAGCTTCGTCGACCGGGTCAACCACGAACTGGTGGAAATCCAGCGCATCAGCAACGAGTCCATGGAGGCTTATCGCAGCCACCTGCACGGCGTGCTGGTGGAGTACGTCAAGGAAACCTCTAGCGATTGGGGTGCCCACCTGCTGGAAAACCTGGACGATTACCTGCGTAAGTTCTGGCTGGTCAAGCCGAAGGCTGCGAGCCTTGCCTCGCTGCTCTCCAGCACCCGTGCCAACCCGCAATGACAACAGCGCCTGAAGTGGTTTGATGAGGTTTTTTTAATGACTGAACGTCTGAACAACGACTTCCAGTTCATCGAGGTCGGGCGCAAGGATCCGAAGAAGAAACTGCTGCGCCAGCGCAAGAAGGAATTCGTCGAGATCCATGACCTGTTCAAGCCGCAGCAAGCGGCTGACCAGGCCCACCGCTGCCTCGGCTGCGGCAACCCCTATTGCGAGTGGAAGTGCCCGGTGCACAACTTCATTCCGAACTGGCTGAAGCTGGTTTCGGAAGGCAACATCCTGGCTGCCGCCGAGTTGTCGCACCAGACCAACACACTGCCGGAAGTCTGCGGCCGCGTGTGCCCGCAGGACCGCCTTTGCGAAGGCGCCTGCACGCTGAACGACGGTTTCGGTGCCGTGACCATCGGCTCGGTGGAGAAGTACATCACCGATACCGCGTTCGCCATGGGCTGGCGTCCGGACATGTCCAAGGTCAAGCCAACCGGCAAGCGTGTCGCTGTGATCGGTGCCGGCCCGGCAGGCCTGGGTTGCGCCGATGTGCTGGTGCGCAATGGCGTGGCTCCCGTGGTCTTCGACAAGAACCCGGAAATCGGCGGCCTGCTCACCTTCGGTATCCCCGAGTTCAAGCTTGAAAAGCAGGTGCTGAGCCGTCGTCGCGAAGTTTTCACCGGCATGGGTATCGAGTTCCGCCTGAACACCGAAGTGGGCAAGGACGTGACCATGGACCAACTGCTCGAGGAGTTCGATGCAGTCTTCATGGGGATGGGTACCTACACCTACATGAAGGGCGGCTTCCCGGGCGAAGACCTGCCAGGCGTGCACGACGCGCTGGATTTCCTGATCGCCAACGTCAATCGCAACCTCGGCTTCGAGAAGTCCCCCGAGGACTTCGTCGATATGAAGGGCAAGCGCGTGGTGGTTCTGGGTGGTGGTGACACCGCCATGGACTGCAACCGCACCTCCATTCGCCAGGGCGCCAAGGCCGTCACCTGTGCCTACCGCCGTGACGAAGAGAACATGCCGGGTTCGCGCAAAGAGGTGAAGAACGCCAAGGAAGAGGGTGTGAAGTTCCTCTTCAACCGCCAGCCCATCGCCATCGTTGGCGAAGACAAGGTGGAAGGCGTGAAGGTGGTCGAGACCCGTCTCGGCGAGCCGGATGCCCGCGGGCGTCGCAGCCCCGAGCCCATTCCGGGTTCCGAGGAGATCATCCCGGCCGAAGCCGTGCTGATCGCTTTCGGTTTCCGCCCGAGCCCGGCGCCCTGGTTCGAGCAGTTCGAAATCAGCATCGACAACCAGGGTCGCGTGGTCGCCCCCGCGCAGTCGCAGTTCAAGCACCAGACCAGCAACCCGAAGATCTTCGCCGGTGGCGACATGGTCCGCGGTTCGGACCTGGTGGTGACAGCGATCTTCGAGGGGAGGACCGCCGCCGAAGGCATCCTGGACTACCTGGGCGTCTAAGCTCCAGGGCGCGACGCGGCATTTCGTCGCGATGGACAAAAGGCACGGCACCCGCCGTGTCTTTTGCGTTGGGCTTTGCGAAAATGCCCGCACTTTTTTGTTGGACACTGCCATGACCGCCTTGAAGAACGACCGTTTCCTCCGCGCCCTGCTCAAGCAGCCCGTTGATGTCACTCCCGTCTGGATGATGCGCCAGGCCGGTCGTTACCTGCCGGAATACCGTGCCACCCGCGCCAAGGCCGGTGACTTCGTCAGCCTGATGAAGAACCCCGAGCTGGCCTGCGAGGTTACCGTCCAGCCGCTGGACCGTTACCCCCAGCTGGACGCGGCGATCCTTTTCTCCGACATCCTCACCATCCCCGATGCCATGGGCCAGGGGCTGTACTTCGAGACCGGCGAAGGTCCGCGCTTCAAGAAAGTGGTGGGCAGCCTGGCCGACATCGAAGCCCTGCCGATCCCTGACCCGGAGAAAGATCTGGGCTATGTGATGGATGCCGTCCGCAACATTCGCCGCGAACTGAATGGCCGGGTGCCGCTGATCGGCTTCTCCGGCAGCCCCTGGACGCTCGCCACCTACATGGTCGAAGGCGGCTCCAGCCGTGACTTCCGCAAGTCCAAGGCGATGCTCTACGACAACCCGCAAGCCATGCACGCCCTGCTGGACAAGCTGGCCCAGTCGGTGACCGTCTACCTGAACGGCCAGATCAAGGCCGGCGCCCAGGCGGTGCAGATTTTCGATTCCTGGGGCGGCAGCCTGTCAGCGGCGGCCTACCAGGAATTTTCCCTGGCCTACATGAAGAAGATTGTCGAGGGGCTGATCCGCGAACACGACGGCCGTCGCGTACCGGTGATCCTCTTCACCAAGGGCGGTGGCCTCTGGCTGGAATCCATGGCTGACAGCGGCGCCGAAGCCTTGGGCCTGGACTGGACCTGCGACATCGGCAGCGCCCGCGCCCGCGTTGGTGACAAGGTCGCGCTGCAGGGCAATATGGACCCCTCCGTGCTGTACGCCAATCCTGCGGCCATCCGCGCCGAGGTGGGCCGCATCCTCGCCGCCTACGGCAAAGGCTCTGGCCACGTATTCAATCTCGGTCACGGCATCACCCCGGAAGTCGACCCGGCCCACGCTGGCGCCTTCTTCGAGGCAGTGCACGAACTGTCGGCGCAGTACCACGGCTGAGATCCGTGCAATGGAAAGGGCCGCTTTCGCGGCCTTTTCTAATTGATCCTGATGAGCTCACCGCGCTGGGCTTCTGGAACCTGGTCGATGGCGAGCAATCGAGGAGTTCTCCGAGTGGCTTTTTGAGGTCACTTGTTTAGCACAAGCATATTGCCGGAGGCCTCGCCCTTGTCATGGGCATTGCATAGAATCCGACACTTATCAGGCTCAGGGAGGTGTGCGATGCGGCGCGTGGTTTTCAATCAGAAGGGCGGTGTCGGCAAGTCCAGCATTGCCTGTAACCTGGCGGCGGTAAGCGCTTCGCAGGGGTATCGCACCCTGTTGATCGACCTCGACGCGCAGGCCAACTCTACCCACTACCTCACCGGCCTGACCGGTGAAGATATCCCCATGGGGATCGCCGACTTCTTCAAGCAGACGCTCTCGGCTACCGCCTTCCGCAAGGGCAAGGTGGATATCTATGAAACGCCCTACGACAACCTCCACGTGGTGACCGCCACGGCCGAGCTGGCCGATCTCCAGCCCAAGCTCGAGTCAAAGCACAAGATCAACAAGTTGCGTAAGTTGCTGGACGACTTGGCCGAAGACTACGATCGAATCTACCTGGATACGCCTCCTGCACTGAACTTCTATACGGTTTCTGCGTTGATCGCCGCTGATCGCTGCCTGATTCCTTTCGACTGCGATAGCTTTTCCCGCAATGCGCTCTACGGGTTGCTTGCAGAAATCGAGGAGTTGAAGGAGGACCACAACGAGGGCCTGGAAGTGGAGGGCATTGTGGTCAACCAGTTCCAGCCGCGGGCAACCTTGCCCCAGCAGTTGCTGGATGAGCTATTGGAGGAGGGGCTGCCGGTGCTGCCGGTCAACCTGATGATGTCGGTGAAGATGCGGGAGTCGCACCAGGCCT
The DNA here is from genome assembly GCF_029871195.1 of Pseudomonas sp. BN415. Taxonomy (NCBI): domain Bacteria; kingdom Pseudomonadati; phylum Pseudomonadota; class Gammaproteobacteria; order Pseudomonadales; family Pseudomonadaceae; genus Pseudomonas; species Pseudomonas sp. BN415. The sequence continues at coordinate 133,430 of NZ_SSOK01000059.1, read as the reverse complement.
GCAAACCGCTGATCTACCTCGATCGCAACCATAAGCTGACCCAGCAGTTCGTCGAGCTGCACGACCTGCTGGAAAGCTGATCGCCCGGTAATGGACCGCATCCTGTGCGCCCCGGTTTGCCGGGGCGAATGCGTTATTTGACCAGCAACAGGTCTGCGGGTGGGTTTTGCAGGTAGCGCAGGGCGAGGCTGCCAAGCAGGGCCTGCGAAATCAGGCTGCGACCGTGGCTGCCGAGGGTGAGCAGTTGCGGGCGCAGGCTGGCGATGCCGTCGTCCAGTGCCTTAGGGAGCGAGCCGCGCAGCACTTCCACCTCCACGGTGGGGGCTCGGTCGGCCAGGCTGGTTAACTCATCTTCCAGCAGCTTCCCCAGTAGCGCCTTCTGGGTTTCCAAGAAATCGCCCGAGCTGGCGCTTCTGGACAGCAACCTGTTGCCCAGCTCCATCACATTCAGTGCGGTCAGATGGGCCTCCCGAGGTAGCAGGGCGCAGCCCTTGCGCAGGGCGTCGCAGGCGCAGAGGGAAAAGTCCAGGGCGGCGACCGCGCGTTGGTAGGGCTGTTCAGGTCGTTCCCCGACGACCAGAAGCAGTGGCGTGGTGAGGTGGCGGGCGACCCGTTCCAGCGTGGTGCCGATGAAGAGTTCGGGTGCGTTGTGGTGGTGCCGGCCGATAACGAGCAGGTCAGTCTGGCTGTCGCCTGTTTCCTCGAGAATCTCCTGTGCCGGACGGCCCTTGCGCAGTAGCACCTGGCAGTTCTCGGCGCCCAGCTGCGTCAGGCGTTCAGCGAAGTAGTGCTGGGCCGCATCCCGCAGGTTGCTCTGGACGGCATTGGGTAGATGGTCCTCGAGAACGTGCAGCAGGGACAGTCGAGCGTTGTGCTGGCGGGTCAGCTGGATGGCACGGCGCAGGGCGATGTCTGCTTCGTGGCTGAGGTCATGGGCGACAAGGATGTGCTGGAACATGGCGGGGGCCTCCTCTGAGGCTCGCACTCTGCGACTTTTCGTCACCCGCCATTTTGATCCAGGGCAAGGCCGATCAATGTGCCCGCATCTGATAGAGCCCACGGCTTTGCGCAACCACTTCGCCGTCGGCGTCCAGTAACTGCAGCTCCAGCAGGTAGTCGGCCTTGCCGTTGGTTGCGGCCTCTTGTTGGATGCGTGTGATTTCCTCGCTGCCCATGCGTGCTTCGACCGTAATGTCCCCCTTGGCCGGGCGGCGGAAGCGCAGGTTCATTTCCTTGATGATGGGGTAGAAGCGGCGGCTGTCGAAGCTGGTGAGAAAGAGCGCGCCGCCGGGTACCTCGGCCAGGGTGAAGAGTGCACCGGCATAGAGCGTGCCGATGTGGTTCTGGTTGCCTTTGAAGGGCATGCGCAGGCGCACATGGCCGGGCTCCAGGATCTCGGCCGTGAGGCCGCTGCGTTTGACGAAGGCGATCTGTTCCTCGGTCAGCTGGCGAACCAGTTCGATGGGCATGGACATGGCGGACTCCGGCTTGGCGATGTCCAGAGACTAGCGGCCATGGCCTTCCGGGCAATGACCGGGATGGCCAGCATGATTGACCGAAGCGATCAGATGCCTTGGGCGCTGAGCCAGCTGAGCAGTTGCGGCAGGGGCAGCGCACCGCTCTGGCGTGCGACCTCGCGGCCATCCTTGAACAGGATCAGCGTGGGGATCGAGCGGATGCCCAGTTGCCCCGCGAGGTTGCGGTTGGCCTCGCTGTCCAGCTTGCCCAGCCGGCAACGGCCCTGTAGCTGCCCGGCGGCCTGCTGGTAAATGGGTGCGAAGGCCTTGCAGGGACCGCACCAGTCGGCCCAGACATCCACCAGCAGCGGCAGGTCTCCGCGTAGTTGCTTGGCGAAGCTGGTCTCATTCAGGTCGAAGGGGGCGCTGGGGAGCATGGCGCCCTTGCAGTGCCCGCAGCGCGGCGAGTCGCCCAGGCGGGCGGCGGGAATGCGGTTCAGGCTGGCGCAGTGGGCGCAGGGGACAAGCAAAGGATCGGTCATGAGGGACTCCAGAGTCGGTGATACCGATCTGGAGCCGCGCCTGCGAATTTCAAGGTTACTGCAGCGGCCAGATGCGCGGGATCACCAGCATGGCGACCCCTACCATGAGGATGTTCAGTGGGATGCCAATGCGCATGAAGTCGCTGAATCGGTAGCCGCCGGCGTTGTAGACGAAGGTGTTGGTCTGATAGCCGATCGGAGTGGCGAAGCTGACGCTTGCGGCAAACATCACCGCGACCACGAACGGCCGGGGGTCCAGTCCGAGGCTTTGGGCAATGCCGATGGCGATAGGGGTGACGAGGACCGCCACGGCGTTGTTGGAGAGGATCTCAGTGAGGATGGTGGTCAGCAGGTAGACGAAGCCCAGCATCATCAGCGGGCTGGCGTTTGGGATCGCGGCCATGGTCTTGGCCACGACGAGGTCGATCAGTCCCACATTGTCCATGGCGATGCTGATGGCGAGCATGCCGAAGATCAGGCTCAGTACTTTCCAGTCCACGGCCTTGTAGGCGTCATCTACGTCCAGACAGCGGGTGCCCAGGACCACGGCGCAAGCGATGATCGCCAGCCCCTCGATGGGCATGAAGCTGAAGGCGGACAGGACGACCACGGCCAGAGTCGCAAGTATTGCGATGGGCGCCTTGTCGCGGCGGTAGGCGCGTTCCTGCACGGCATTGAGGCTGATCAGTTCGCCGTTGTCGGCGAAGCGCTTGATCTGTGCGGGCGTGCCTTCCACCAGCATCACGTCGCCGAACTGCAGCTGGAAGTCGTCCAGGTTACCCTGCACGTTCTCGTCCTGCCGGTGCACGGCAAGCACGGCGATGCCATAGCGCGCGGTGAGGTCGAGGTCGCGCATGGGGCGGTTGCTGTAGCGCGAGTTACGCCCGACGATGGCCTCGGCCACGATCACGTCATGGCTGCTGACGGTCTCGAAGGCCTCACCGCGGTTGAACGTGAGCTTGTTGCTCTCGCGCAGGTCGACCACGTCCTTGACCTGGCCGTGCAGGACCAGCAGGTCACCGGCCGCCAGTGCCGTGTCATGACTCGGCTCGGTGATTTCCAGCTCGTCGCGGAAGATTTTCAGCACCTTCAGGCCACTGCCGCCGTTGAGGTTGGCCTCACCGATGGTGCGGCCGATCACCGGTGAATCGTGGGGTACCAGCAACTCACTCATGAAGGTTCTGCCCAGGTCAGGGCGCAGTTGCTTGGAGAGGGTTTCGCGGTCCGGCAGCAGGCGGCGGCTGAACAGCATCAGGTAGACGAAGCCGACGGCGCAGAAGGCCAGGGCCGCCGGGGTGATCTCGAACATGCCGAACGGCTCGAGGCCGGCCTTGCGCGCCACACCGTCCACCAGGATGTTGGTGGAGGTGCCGATCATGGTCAGCATGCCGCCCAGCACCGTGGCGTAGGACAGCGGGATCAACAGTTTCGAAGGCGAACTGCTGGCACGTTTGGCCAGGGCGATGGCTACCGGGGTAAGGATGGCTACCACCGGGGTGTTGTTGAGGAAGGCAGACACCACCAGGGCCGTGATCATCAGGCCTGCGAGCACGCGGGTGGGGCTGTCGCCCACCAGGTCGCCGAGCCAGTTGCCAAGGGCATCGATGCAACCTGTGCGCTCCAGCGCTGCCGAGAGCACGAACATGCAGGCGATGGTTACGGGGGCGGAGTTGGATAGCACGCCGAGCACGTCGTGGGGCGTGAGCTGCTGAGCTGCCAGCAAGGCGGCGACGGCGATGGCCACAACCACGTCCGGGGTCCACTTTTCGCGGACGAACGCATAGAGCACCCAGACCAGGAGCGCAGACACGAATAGCAGAGGGAAAGCGTCCCAGGAGGGCATGGAGTTCCTTAGAGGGCGTGCGAATCTCGTGTGAGGTATCGGGCGCGCCTGTAAGGCACCCGCGCAAGGCCGCCAATTTAGTGGGGTTTTTTTAGAGAGTCTAAGACAATTTCAATAGGTTTATATGTCATTTGGTTATCAGTGGAAGGCTGTATTCCTGCCTCTCCATGCAGCTGTATGCCTGCAGCGCCGGGGGCATCAGCTAGGCTGGGTCTTTCCATTCGAGAGGTGGCAGTGATGAGGATGCTGGGCGTTCTGGGTGGGATGAGCTGGGAATCCACCATCACCTATTACCAACTGCTCAACCGAGGCGTGCGCGACCGTCTGGGCGGGCTGCATTCGGCGCCGCTACTGCTGCACTCGGTGGACTTCGCGCAGATCGCCGCGCAGCAGAAGGCCGGTGAATGGGAGGCTGCCGGCCAGGTGCTGGCCGAGGCTGCAAAGGGCCTGGCGGGTGCCGGTGCGACGGCGCTGCTGTTGGCTACCAACACCATGCACAAAGTGGCGGGGGCAATCGAAGCTGTGGTGGACATTCCGTTGCTCCACATCGGCGATGCCGTCGGCCAGGCACTGTGCGAGCGGGGCGTCGAGCGTGCGGCCTTGCTTGGTACCCGCTTCACCATGCAGGAAGACTTCTACCGGGTGCGCCTGGATCGGAAATTCGGTATCCAGGTGCTGGTGCCCGATGCGGAAGGGATGTTGGAAATCGATCGGGTGATCTTCCAGGAACTCTGCGTGGGTCAGTTCCTGCCCGCTGCCCGAGCCTTCTACCTCGATCAGCTGGCGCAGCTGAAGGCGCGCGGCGCACAGGCAGCCATCCTCGGTTGTACCGAAATCGGCCTGTTGCTGGACGGTTGCGCATCGCCACTGCCGCTGGTGGATAGCGCCGAGCGGCATGTGGCAATGGGGTTGGAGTGGATGTTGGGCCGCTAGCCCTGATTTGTAGGAGCCAGCTTGCTGGCGAAAAAAGTCGTTCGCTAGCAATCTAGCTCCTACAGGGATCGCGGCTCAGGACGAGCAACTGATTTCCAGGTGTTTGCCCCATTCTGGTGGACGCTCGGCATAGCGTTCCATGCCGGGCTGTTCGTCGAAGGGGCGGGACAGCACGGCGTGCAACTGGCGCACCTCGGCATAGTCACCCTGCTGGGCCGCCTCGATGGCGCGCTGGGCGAGGTAGTTGCGCAGGACGTACCTGGGGTTCACTGCGTGCATTCGGGTACGGCGTGCTTGCTGGTCGTCGCCTTCCAGCACCGCGCGGGCCTGGTAGTCGGCGGCCCAGGTATCGAAGCCTGCGAGGTCGACGAAGTCTTCCCGCAGCTTGCGCAGTGCCTGTTCCGGACTCTCCTCGCCCAGACGGCGGAAAAACTGGTTGTAGTCCACGGCACTGTCTTGCATGAGTTGCAGCACGCGCTGGACTCGCGCCTCGTCTTGCTCGTCAGCTGAAGTGAAGCCCAGACGGCGGCGCATCAAGTCCAGGTAATGGGCCTGATAGAGCGGCAGGAACAGATTGAGTGTCTCTCGCAGCTGGTCCACGTCGACGAAGGGCGTCAGCGCCTGCGCCAGGGCCGCGAGGTTCCAGTGGGCGATGGGCACCTGGTTGCTAAAGCTGTAGCGGCCGCTGTCGTCGGAGTGGTTACAGATGTGGTTGGCATCGAAGTCGTCGAGGAAGGCGTAGGGGCCGTAGTCGAAGGTGATGCCGAGGATCGACATGTTGTCGGTGTTCATCACACCGTGGCAGAAGCCGTAGGCCTGCCAGAGGGCGATGAGTTCGGCATTGCGTTCCAGCACTTCACGGAAGAACGCGGCCCAGGGTTGCTCCTGCTCCAGGCATTGGGGGAAATGGCATTCCATGACGTGTCGCCCCAAGGTTTCGAGCTGCTCGTGCTGGCGCGTGTAATAGAAGTACTCGAAGTGACCGAAGCGTACGTGGCTCGGCGACAGTCGCAGCAGCATGGCGCCGGTTTCGCGCGTTTCCCGGTATACCAGGGTCGAGGACCCGGTCACGCACAGTGCGCGGCTGGTGGGAATGCCCAGGGCGTGCAGGTATTCACTGGCGAGGAATTCGCGTATCGAGCTGCGCAGCACCGCGCGGCCATCGCCCATGCGCGAGTAAGGCGTCTGGCCGGCGCCCTTGAGGTGGAGGTCCCAATGCTCGCCGGCATCATTGAGCACCTCGCCTAGCAGCAGTCCGCGGCCGTCACCCAGGCGCGGGTTGTAGGCCCCGAACTGGTGCCCGGAATAGACCATCGCGCGTGGCTCGGCCTCGGACCAGAGTTTGTGCCCGGAGAACAGCTCGGTGAATACCTGGGTGTCGGCTTCAGCCGGGTCCAGGTCGAGCAGGGCCATGGCCGCCGGACTGGCCACCACCAGGCGCGGCTCCGCGATGGGTTCGGGCAGCACCTCGGTGGAGAAGGCATCACCCAGGCGGGCGAAACGGTTGTCGAACTGCAGGTCGTCGAGTCTTTTCATGGGCTCAGCTTGTCATGCCGCCGTCGGCGCTGGAAGTGGACTCATCTGGCCTCCGGGACCGGTGCCTTGTCCTTGATCGGTATGCCTTCGGCGTCGGTATCGCCATGTTTGTCGATCCTGCGGGTGAGGGTGACGTCCATCTTCGGCGTACTGGCGGTATTGATGTCGTGCTCTTTGAACAGTTGGTCGATACGACGGTTCAGTTCGTCCGTGGCCAGGCCTCTGTCGCTGAGTTCGCGCACGTAGATCTTCAGCTCGTGATCTAACGTGGCAGGGCCATAGGTTTTCAGCTGCACGGTGGGTGCCGGGTCGCGGAGTACGCGCGGGTTCTCCTGAGTGGCTTGCAGGAGCAGCTTGCGCACGAGCTCCAGGTCGAGATCGCTGCTGCGGTTGACGCTGTACTCCAGCACGATGCGGGTGACGGTGTCGGTCAAGGTCCAGTTGATCAGTTGACTGGTAAGGAACGTCTGGTTTGGGACGATCACTTCCTTACGGTCGCTGTCGGTGATGTGGGTGGCGCGGATGTGGATACGGTTCACCGTGCCGGTGACTGTGCCAATGGTGACCAGGTCGCCGATGCGCACGGGGCGCTCGAACAGCAGGATCAGGCCGGAGATGAAGTTGGCGAAGATCGCCTGCATACCGAAGCCGATACCCACCGAGAGGGCGGCCACCAGCCATTGCAGTTTGTCCCAGCTGACGCCGAGGGTGGACAGTGCCGTGACAAAGCCAATGCCAGCAATGGCATAGGACAGCAGGGTGGTCGTGGCGTAGGCGCTGCCCTGGGCCAGCTTCAGCCGGGATAGCACCAGGACCTCCAACAGGCCTGGCAGGTTGCGCGCGAGCGCCGTGGTAATGCCGGCGATGATCAATGCACCGAGCACGTCCAACAGGCTGATGGGCACCTGCGTGGCGGCATTGCCGGTGCCGGTGGAGTACTGGTAGAGGGTGATCTGGTCGAGGTAGGCGAACACGCTGATCAGGTCGGCCCAGACCAGGTACAGGCAGGCAATGAACACGCCCAGCAGCGCCAGGCGGATCAGGCGCAGCGATTGCTGGTTGACCTTTTCGATGTCGAGGGTCGGCTCCTCCACCACGACCTCTTCGCCCTCTGCATTCTCCTTGGTCTGCGCCTGGCGCTTGGCGAGCACCCGCTGGTAGGCGAGGCGCCGTGCCGCCACAGAGAGGCCGCGGACGAAGGCCGCCTCGACCAGCAACAGGACGATCACCAGGTAAAGAGAGGTAATCAGCCGATCGGTGAGTTTGAGCGAGGTGTAGTAGTAACCGAAGCCCACTGCGATGATGAAGACCAGCGGAACCAGTGTGAAGGCGACGCCGATCAGCAGGCGGAAAGGTGACGTCTGCTCGCGCATGGGTTCGGCCAGCAACAGGTTGCTCAGCACCAGGGTCATCAAGGCATAGCAACTGAGCACTACGATGACGCCGATGATGTCGTCTGCCAGTGCCGCGGGTTGGTGCTCGGCGACGGTGACGATGGCTACCAGCGCCATGACCACGCCACCCAGGCGACGGATCTGGCTGCGCAGGAAGGCGACCCGCGGGCGGTCCCAGTGGAAGTGCAGTTCGGCGATGCCGCCCGGTGCAAGGATGCGGTAGAGGGTATAGAACACCATCCAGGCCTGGGCCATCTCCATAAAGGCGGCGCCCAGGGTGGCGTTTTGGCCGCGGGCGTCGATCTGCAGGGCGAAACCGCAGAGGACGAGGAACAGGCTGACCGGAAGGGCGAGCATCACGGTCAGGAACAGGGCCATTGGCGTGTGCAGTTGGCTGTCACGCTTGAAGTGGCCGACGTCCTGGTTGATCTCGTGGAGCTTGGCGTACAGGAAGCGACGTTTCCACAGCAGGCCGCCGATCACCAGTAGCAACGGCAGGAACAGCCAGGGGCGGTCCACCAGGCCCTCGCCCAATTCGCGCAGCCCTGCACCCCAGGGCATTTCTGCCAACTGGCGTTCCAACAGGTGCGGGGTGGATTTCAGCCAGTTGAGGTCCAGTGGCTTGTTGCTCGGAATCCAGAACATCTGCTCGTCGAGGGTCTTGCGCAAGGCCTGGGAGGTCTCCTGCAATTGCTTCTGGTTGAGCTGCAGGGTGATGGATTCGTTGAGCAGGGTGTTGAGCTCACGACTCAGGCGATCGAGCAGCTCGGCGCGGGTGGTGACCAGTTCCATCAAGGTCGTACGCAGTTCCGCTGTCACTTGCTCGGGCGGCTGCTCGGCGAGCAGGCCATCAACATAAGCCTGCTGGTTGCTCAACTGGTCGCGCTGCTGATTCAGCTCGAACTGGTAGAGACGAATATCGGCGATTTCATCGGCCAGGTTCTTGTCCAGGTGCAGGTGGGGCAGGGCCTGCTTCTGCTGGTAGAGGATCTTGGCCAGCAGCAGGCTGCCCTTGAGTACGCTGATCTGCTCTTCCAGGGCCTGGTCGGCCTGGCTGAGGTTGTCCAGTTGTTGGCGGGTCTGCAGGTTCTGCTGGGTCAGCTCATTGAGACGGTCGGTGGCACGCAGCAGGTAGTCGGACATCTTCAGGTTGATGGCGCTTTCTTTCGCGAGCAGGCTATCCGGCGTCGCCTTGTCTGTGTCGCGGGAGAGTTCGGCCACCGTCTGCTCCGAGCTTTCCCGGCGCATCTCGTTGATCAGCGACTGCAGGTCCTGGGTTTCCTGCTCAAGACGGCGGATGCGCTCCATGAGCAGGTCGCGCTGGCTGTTGCCGAGGTCCTGCAACAGGCTGTTGCCCGCCAGCTCTTCGCGACGCAGCTCGGTCTGGGCAACGAGGGCGGCCTGCTCGGCGCTGAGCAGGTTGCGCTGATTGTCGCTGATGGTCTTGCCGTTTTCCTTGCCGGTCTTGAGGCTGTTGTTGATCTGCTGGATACGCGTCTGGTTGGTACTGATCTCGGCCTGAGCCCGCTCCGGGCGAGTCTGGGCGGTGATGATCAGGCTGTTGGCGTCGGCCAGTGACTTCTGCCGTTCGGCCAGTTCGTTGCTGCGCTCATCCAGCAGCTTTTCCAGTTGCGCGAGTTCGGATCTGCCATAGCGCTCTTTGACCGCGATTGGCGGGCTGTTCTTCAGTCGTGTCAGTTCACGCTGTGCTTCATTGACCAGGCGGGGGGCATCGCTCAGCTGGCGCTTGAGCGCTGTCAGGGCTTGCTGGCTTTCTTGCTGGCTGGCCACGAAGGTCTGAGTCTGCTCCTCGAACGAGGGCTTGTCCTGGGCTTCGCCTTCGGCGGCCTTGCTCTCGGTTGGCGCGGCAGTCGGTTTGGGCAAGGCAGCGCCGACGGTGGGGGCAGATTGCAGGTAGGTCGGAGTCAGGCAGAGGCCCAGCAGGGTGGCAGCAAGAAAGGTGCGCAAGGAGGCAATCATCGCGATCGGGTAACTCGGGTTCAAATGCGGCTAATGATATGCCACGGCGGCCTTTGCGGGACTGTCTGGCACGAGCGGTAGTGATCCGGGTTCGCGCATCGGTGAACCCCATGGTTTCCATGGCGGGGGCCTGACGACTCGGGAGAGCCGTCCTAGACGATTCCTCTAGAGGAACAGCCCCGGACGACCCTGCCCTTCGGGAAATTTGACGCCCACTTTGCGTACCTTGTTCCCTTCCATCAGAGCAACGGTCCAGGTTAGACCGTTCCATTCCACCTGGTCGCCGACCACAGGCTCGCCGCCGATTTCGTGAGCGATGAAACGGCCCAGGGCTTGGTGGCCATCCAGCTCGCCGAGCTTGAGGCCGTAGAGCGCGGCCACCGCAGACAGCTGGGCATCGCCTTCCAGGACAAAATCGCCGAAGAAGCGCAGGTCCAACCCGCGCTGCGGCGCCTGGCTGAACAGTTTGCCGAGGGCAGAAAGGTCATGCTCGTGGCCGACGACACAGAGGATGTCGCCAGCTTCCAGGGTGGTACTGCCCGATGGGTGCAGCAACTCCTTGCCGCGGAACAGCGCGGCGATGCGGGTGCCTTCCGGCATTTTCAGCTCGCGTAGAGCGGCACCGATGCACCACTTCTCGGCTCCCAGACGGTAGACGAACAGCTCCCACTCGCTGGTGGGGTGTACTTCCAGGCCAGCGCGGGAGATCGGCGCGGGCTCGGGCGGTACGGTCACTCGCAACAGTTTGGCGGCCCAGGGCAGGCTGGTGCCTTGCAGAACCAGGGACACCAGCACGATGAAGAAGGCGACGTTGAAGAACAGCTGGGCATTGGGCAGCCCTGCCATCAGTGGGAACACGGCGAGAATGATCGGCACCGCGCCGCGCAGGCCGACCCAGGCAATGAAGGCCTTTTCGCGGTCGTGGAACGCGCGAAAGGGCAGCAGGCCGAGGAACACCGACAGCGGACGGGCAAAGATAATCATCCACAGCGCCAGCCCCAGGGCCGGCAGCAGGATCGGGAACATCTCGTGTGGCGTTACCAGCAGGCCGAGCACCAGGAACATGCCGATCTGCGCCAGCCAGGTGAGGCCGTCGAGCATGTGCAGTATGCCGTGGCGGGAGCGGATTGGCCGGTTGCCGAGGTATAGGCCGAAGAGGTAGACGGCGAGGATGCCGCTGCCGTGTACGGCGTTGGTCACGGCAAACACCAGGATGCCGCCGGCCACCACCAACAGGGGATAGAGGCCGTTCGCCAGGGTCAGGCGATTGATCAGTTGCAGCATCAGCCAGCCACCGACGAAGCCCAGCAGGGTGCCGATGCCGAACTGCTGGATGATGTGCACGACAAAGGTCCAGCTGAAGCCGGTCTGGCCGGTCGCGAGCATCTCGATCAGGGTCACGGTGAGGAACACGGCCATCGGATCGTTACTGCCCGACTCGATTTCCAGGGTCGCGCTGACGCGCTCGTTGAGTCCGCGTCCACCCAGCAGGCTGAACACCGCTGCGGCGTCGGTGGAGCCGACGATGGCGCCGATCAGCAGGCCTTCCAGGGTGCTCAGGTTGAATAGCCAGGCGGCGGCCACACCGGTCAGTCCTGCGGTGACCAGCACCCCAATGGTGGCCAGGGACAAGGAGGGCCAGAGCGCCACGCGGAAGGTAGCGGCGCGGGTTCGCATGCCGCCGTCCAGCAAGATGATCGCCAGCGCCAGGTTGCCCACCAGGTAGGCCTGGGAATAGTTGTTGAAGACGATGCCGCCAGGGCCGTCGCTGCCGGCGAGCATGCCGACCACGAGGAATACGACGAGGATGGGGACGCCGAAGCGTGACCCGAAGGCGCTGACCAGAATACTCATGCCTACCAGCACCGCGCCGATCAGGAACAGGCTATTGACGGTGGTGGCATCCACTGGTGGCTCCTTGCATGGGGGGAGGGACTATGGGGCATGCAGGGGGGGGCGCATGCCGAGGAATTCTAACCTGCCAGTAGCAAGCCCCTGCAAGATTTCACGCAGGGTTCTTGCCAGCGGCGAGTACGGTGGTTCCCCCGGCGTGGCCTATCTCGGCGAGCGGGCATAAAAAAGCCCCGCATGTGCGCGGGGCGTGAAATACCCTGGAAAGGGTCAGAACCAGTTGTCTTGCATAGTCAGGCAGGTGTCGTCGCGAGCTTCGAGCAGTGTCAGCTCGTGGTGGCAGCCGGGCACTTCCCAGGTGAGGAAGTAGCGCGCGGCCTGCAGCTTGCCCTGGTAGAAGTCGGCGTCTGCCGCATTGCCACGGGCCAGTCCCTGTTCGGCGCGGATGGCCTGTTCCAGCCAGCGCCAGCCGATCACGGTATGGCCGAAGACCTTCAGGTACAGCGCCGAATTGGCCAGGGCCTGGTTGACCTTGCCCTGCATCAGGTCGCCGAGCAGTGCCAGGGTGACGCTGGAGAGGCGCGCCAGCAGGTGCTCCAGCGGTTGGCGCAGGGCGGTCAGCGAATCGTATTCGGCGGCGCGCTCGCAGCAGCCCTGTATCAGTCGGGTCAGTTGCTTGAGGCCGGCACCCTTGTTCTGCGCCAGCTTGCGGCCCAGCAGGTCGAGGGACTGGATGCCGTGGGTGCCTTCATGGATGGGGTTCAGACGGTTGTCGCGGTAGTACTGCTCCACCGGGTATTCGCGGGTGTAACCATGGCCGCCGAGTATCTGGATCGCTAACTCGTTGGCCTTGAGGCAGAACTCCGAAGGCCAGGATTTGACGATCGGGGTGAGCAGATCGAGCAGTTCGTGGGCCTGCTGGCGCTCTTCCTCGGTCGTCAGTGTCTGGGTGTCGTCGAACAGGCGTGCCGAGTACAGGCCGAGGTCGAAGGCGCCTTCCACATAGGCTTTCTGGGTAAGCAGCATGCGGCGCACGTCGGCGTGCTGGATGATCGAGACCTGGGGCGACGCTGGGTCCTTGCCGTCTGGCAGACGACCCTGCGGGCGCTCGCGGGCGTATTCGAGCGAATAGAGGTAGCCGGCGTAGCCGAGCATCACCGCGCCCATGCCGACACCAATGCGTGCCTCGTTCATCATCTGGAACATGTAGGACAGGCCAGCATGCGCTCTGCCTACCAGATAGCCGACGCACTCACCGTTATCGCCGAAGTTCAGCGCAGTGGAGGTGGTGCCGCGGTAGCCCATCTTGTGGAACAGGCCGGCCAGGATCACGTCATTGCGCTTGCCGAGGGAGCCATCGTCGTTGACCAGGAACTTGGGCACGATGAACAACGAGATGCCCTTAACGCCAGGCGGGGCGTCCGGCAGCTTGGCCAGGACCATGTGCACGATGTTGTCCGCCAGCGGATGGTCGCCGCCGGAGATGAAGATCTTGTTGCCCTTGATGCGGTAGGTGCCATCGGCGGCTGGTTCTGCGCGGGTGCGGATGTCCGAGAGGGACGAGCCGGCATGGGGTTCGGTCAGGGCCATGGTGCCGAAGAAGCGGCCATCGATCATCGGTTGCAGGAACCGCTGTTTCTGCTCGTCGCTGCCGAAGCTCTCGATCAGGTTGGCCGCGCCCATGGTCAGGAACGGGTAGGCCGAGCTGCCGACGTTGGCGGCCTGGAAGTGCGCGAAGCAGGCCTGGGACAGCAAGGTCGGCAACTGCATGCCGCCTTGTTCGAAGCTGCGGGTGGCGTTGAGGAATCCGGCTTCGAGGAAGGCGTCGACCGCCGGCTTCACTTCCGGTATCAGGGTGGCGGCGCCATCGACGTACTCTGGCTCCTGCTCGTCGCCCTTGCGGTTGTGCGGGGCGAAGAACTTCTCGGCGATGCTGCGGGCGGTGCCCAGGGCTGCGTCAAAGGTTTCGCGGTTGTGGTCGGCGAATCGCTTACGCTGGGTCAGGGCTTCGGCGTCCAGCACTTCGTAGAGCTCGAAGGCCAGGTTGCGGGAACTGAGCAGGGTCTCGGACATGGTGGCTCTCCGGTGGGATCGCCTGAGTCTAGATCGGTGAATGAAAGGCGCCTAGCAACATCCATGGGCGTGATAAAGGGGGTGCAGCCGTGGTGAGCCACTGGCTGATAGAATGCGCGCCTTGCGAGGACTCTCCATGAACTACCGCCATGCCTTCCACGCCGGCAACCACGCCGACGTAATCAAACACTTCACCCTGGCCCGGCTGATTGCCCTGCTGTCGCGCAAGGAGGCACCCTTCGCCTACCTCGACAGCCATGCCGGCGTCGGCCTTTATGACTTGCTGGGGGACCAGGCCAGCCGCACCGATGAATGGCGCGAGGGCATCGGTCGCCTCTGGGAGCTGCCCGACCTACCGGCGCCGATGGCCGACTACCTGCAGGTGATCCATGAGCTGAACCCGGACGGCGGCCTGCGTTATTACCCCGGCTCGCCGGAATTGGCGCGGCGCCTGACGCGTCCCCAGGACCGCCTGCAACTGAACGAGAAACACCCGGAGGACGGCCAGCTGTTGCGGGATAACATGGCCGGCGACCGCCGTGTCGCCGTGCACCTGGGGGAAGGTTGGCACCTGGCGCGGGCGCTGCTGCCCGTGGCGGAAAAGCGCGCGCTGATGCTCATCGACCCGCCCTTCGAAAAGGCGGACGAACTGGAGCGCTGTGTCACCGCCCTGAAGGAAGCCATCGGCCGCATGCGCCAGACGGTGGTCGCCATCTGGTATCCGATCAAGGACCAGCGCCAGCTCAAGCGCTTCTACCAGGGGCTGCAGGCCAGTGGGGCGCCCAAACTGCTGCGTGCAGAGCTGCGGGTGCATGCGGCTGACACTGCGGATTCCGGGCTGAACGGTTCAGGCCTGGTCATCGCCAACCCGCCGTGGGGCATCGAGGACGAATTGCGCCAGGTCCTGCCTTGGCTCGCCGAGCGCCTGGCGCAAAGCAAGGGTGGCTGGCAACTGGACTGGCTGATCGCCGAGTGATCATCCCCGTCCGGGGCGAGGCTCCACGTAGTAGGTCAGTTGTTGCCGCGGGTTGAGGTATTCCAGCACCTCCAGCGGTAACTGCGCCGGCCGTAGGCTGCGGGCGATGGACAGGTGCGACTCCTGCTCCAGGTCGAGGATCAGCGCCTCCTGTTTGGGCACGTCCGGGGCGTGGACGATCAGGGTCGGTCGCAGCGGCTGGCCCGGGTTCATGCCCAGTACCAGGGCGTAGCGCTCGTCATCCAGCTGCACCAGGCTGCCGGGCGGGTAGACGCCCATGGCACGTATGAATGCCTTCAGGGCTACCTCGTCGAAGTGTGAACGCTGCTGCTTGAACATCAGTGCCAGGGCCTCATGGGGGCTGAGGGCGTTGCGTGGGTCAAGCGGGTTGCACAGGTTGTCGAACTGGTTGGTGATGGCCACCAGCTTGCTCAGCCGACCGATGCCCGCCTCCCGCAGGCCGCGGGGATAGCCGCTGCCGTCGCAATGCTCGTGGTGCTCGTGGATGATGCGTAGCACCTCGTCGTCCAGCATCAGGCGCTGGCCCATGCGCAGGCCGAAATCGGTGTGCAGTTGCAGGAACTGCTGCTCGGCGCGGGTCAGGGGCTCGGGCTTGAGCAGTACCTTGCTCGGGACTTCCATCTTGCCGATGTCATGCAGCAGGGCGCCGAGTCCCAGGCTGTGGCAGTCCTCGCTATCAAGGCCAAGTTGGCGGCCCAGCAGCAGCGCCAGCACGGTGACATTCAGGGCGTGGTAATAGCTGTCCTCGGCCCCCTTGCCGGTAATGCTGTGTAGCACGACACCGGGTTCTCCCAGCAGGGTTTCCACCAGCCCGCCGACGATGGCACCGGCATGCTGGATCGCTTCTTCCGGACGGCTGCGCAGGGTCTGGTTGAGGTTCTTGACCTGCTGGCTGGCCTGAAGGAACCGGCGGTCCACCTCGGCTACCCGCTGACGCAGTTCGCGGAGCTTCTCGGTTCGAGCCTGGCGCGCGCGAGTCTCCGGGTCTTCCGGTGGTGGGGCTGGTGCCGGCACTTCGAGCGTTTCAAGGGGCAGGGGCTCGCAGTCGCTGCGAGCGGGGTCGTAGCGCAGCCGCTGAAGGCCCAGCGCCTGCAGGGCACGAACCTGTCCTTCATCCTTGATCTTGAAGTTGCTGAAGGTGAAGTTGTGCTCCAGCCAGCTCAGTTCCAGCTGAATATAGAGGCCGATGCAGAGCTGGTTGGGATCGATGTAGTGAATTTGGGGTGACATACCGGAGGCTGGGTGGCGATTGGCCACTTGAGTCTAACCCTTCGACAGTCACCCCGCCTGCCCCACTTCAGGCGGGCAGGCAGACCCCAGTGCCGCCCAGGCCGCAGTAGCCGCCGGGATTCTTCGCCAGGTATTGCTGGTGGTAAGCCTCAGCGTAATAGAAGGCAGGCGCCTCGCGGACTTCGGTGGTGATGGCGCCGAATCCGGAATTCTCCAGCTCGGCCTGGAAGCGCTCTTGGCTCGCACGGGCGGCGGCCAGTTGCTCTTCGTCATAACAGAAGATGGCGGAGCGGTACTGGGTGCCAACGTCATTGCCCTGGCGCATGCCCTGGGTCGGGTTGTGGGTTTCCCAGAACACCTTCAGCAGCTCGTTGAAGCTGATTTTTTGCGGATCGAACACCACCAGTACCACCTCCGTGTGCCCGGTCAGGCCGGAGCAAACTTCGTCATAGGTAGGGTTCGGGGTTAAGCCGCCCGCATAGCCGACAGCCGTGGTCCAGACCCCCGGCTGTTGCCAGAAGCGCCTTTCAGCGCCCCAGAAACAGCCCAGGCCGAACTGCGCCATTTGCAGGCCGGCGGGGAAGGGGCCTTGCAGCGGGCGACCATTGACGTAGTGGCTGTCGGGCACCGGCATCGGCGTCTCGCGGCCGGGCAGGGCCTGAGCGGCGCTTGGCAGCTCGAGTTTGTGGGCGAGTATTTGCGAACGCAGGGCCATCAGCCATCTCCTCGGGATTGCAATGAATCCCGATGTTACCCCGATTGCGCTGGCATTTTTCAACGACTGTTCAGACGCCTTTGCGGCAGGGGTAGCGGACGAGGTTTTCGAACAGGTGCTTGCCGGAGATCGGTTTGTCGAACAGGTAGCCTTGGCCCACATCGCAGTGCTGCCGACGCAGGAAACCGAGCTGGGCGGCGGTCTCGATACCTTCGGCGACCACCTTGAGTTTGAGCTTGTGAGCCATGGCGATCACAGCAGACGTGATTTCCTTGTCGTCCTGGCTGTCGGGGATGTCCTTGATGAAGCTGCGATCGATCTTGATCACGTCGATGGGGAATTTCTTCAGGTAGCTGAGCGACGAGTAACCGGTGCCGAAATCGTCCATGGCCAGGGTCAGGCCAAGGTTTTTCAGATGGTTGAGCTGGTGCCGGGTGTCTTCGGTGGCTTCCAGCAGCAGGCCTTCGGTGAGTTCCAGCTCCAGGTGCTTCGGTGGTAGCTGCTCTTCATGGAGGATCGCAGCGATGGAGCCCACCAGGTCCGGGTCGCTGAACTGCTTGGGTGACAGGTTGATGGCTACCTGCAGGTCGCCCAGCCCGGCAGCGCTGAGGCGCTTGCACATGCGACAGGCTTCCCGAATCACCCATTTGCCAATGGGGATGATCATGCCGGTCTCTTCCGCCACGCTGATGAACTGATCTGGGCTGATCATGCCCTTTTCCGGGTGGTGCCAGCGCAGTAGGGCTTCCATGCCGAGCAACTGGCCGGTCTTCAGGCAGAGCTTGGGTTGGTAGAAGACTTCCAGCTCGTTCTGTGCCAGGGCGCGGCGCAGGTTATTCTCGACGAACAGCTTGTAGCTGGCTTCGGCATTCAGAGCCTCGGTGAACAGCTGCAGCTGGTGCTTGCCGTTGGCCTTGGCCTTGTGCAGTGCCAGGCCTGCGTGCTTCATCAGGGTTTGCGGGTCGCGCCCGTGCTGCGGCGCACAGGCGAGCCCCAGGGAACCCGTGACGTTGATCAGCTGGTTGTCGACGAACAACGGCTTGTCCAGGGTTTGCAGGACCTGGGCGGCGATGCGTTGGCCGCTATCCAGGTCGGCACCGTCGAGCAATACGGCAAACTCGTTGCTGGCAAAGCGCGCCAGGATACCGTTGGGGCTCAGGCTATTGCGCAGGCGCCGGGCCAGGCTTACCAGCAACTTGTCCCCCGTCTGGTGGCCGAGGCTGTCGTTGATCCGCTTGAAGTTGTCGATGTCCACCAGCAGCAGGCAGAGCGGGGTATCGCGGTCGCTTTGGAAGCGCTCTTCGAGGGTGCGGATGAAATAGGGACGGTTGCCGAGGCCGGTGAGGTTGTCGGTATAGGCCAGTTTCTCGATGCGCTGCTGGGCCAGCTTGCTTTGGGTGACGTCTTCGTAGATGCCGATGTAGTGGGTGAGCTCGCCGTCCTCGCCAAATACTTTTGAGATCGACAGCTGGCCCCAGTAAGGCTCGAGGTTTTTGCGCCGGCTGCGGAATTCACCTTGCCAGCTGTTGCAGGCGGCCAGGCCGGAGCCGGTGTCGAACAGCAGTTCACTGAGGTTTTCCAGGGCTGGCAGGTCCGACAGGCGGCGACCGTGCACTTCGTCGGCACTGTACTGGGTGATGGCGGTGAAACTGGGATTGACGTATTCCACCAGGCCGTCGCGGTCGACCAGCAGGAAGGCGCTGGCGCTTTGCTCAACGGCGCGCTGGAACAAGTGCAGGGCACTGGTAGCGTGGCGCCGCTGCTGGTTCACCAGCACCTGGGCAAACTGGTCGGCCAGCTCGCCGGCGAAGGCGATCTCGTCGGTCTGCCAGACGCGTGGCGCGCCCGTATGTTCCAGGCAAAGCACGCCCACCACTTCGCCACCGATGCGGATGCTGGCGTCGAGCATGGCGCTGATGCCCTGAGGCTTGAGGTAACCCTTGGCCAGTTCGCTGGTGCGCGGGTCGCTCTGGGCATTGTGGGCGTCAATGGCACGTCCGCTGTGCAGGGCATCGAGGTAATGCGGGAACTGGCTCATCTCCATGGCGCGCGGGTGTACATGGTGGTCCTGGTCGCGGCGGAACAGGCTGACCGCTACCAGTTGGGTGCCTTCGAGCATCCAGATGCCGGCACGTGCCACGTCGTAGGCTTCGCAGGCAGCCTGGGTGATGAGCTGAGCGGCTTCCTCGGCTGGGTTGCTGGACATGTAACGATGTCGCGCCAGGCGGACGATCAAACTCTGTTGGGCGCGGGAGCGAACCAGGTGTTGCAGATGGTCGTCCTGGGAACGCTGGTAGAGTTCCAGGGATGTGCGCAGCCGGCTGTTCTGGGCCTCAAGCTCGAGGTTTTTCAGCCGTTCCTGGTGCTCCGATGACTCGCCGGCCACCAGCAGGTAGCCACGCAGTAGCTGCCGCCCGTGCTGCTGGAACGGCTCGCCGACTTCCTGCAGGAGCAGCGGGCCCTTGGGCGTGTGCAGGGTGTACTGGATGGAGTAATGCGGGTGAGCGGCCAGTTGAAGTTGCACCTCGTCGTGCAACCGGTAGCGGATCTCCGGTTCCATCAGGCTGGCGTAAGGGGCGTCGATAAGGGCGCAAAGTTCGCTGGCCGGCAGGCCGAATGTGCGTTCGCAGGCTGGGTCGAGAAAGAGCATCGCCCAGCTGGCCTCATTGAGCCGCTCGAAACGCATCAGGCCCAGCCGCGAGGGGACGGGCAGTTGCGTCACTATCTCGGCCACCGTACGGCTGGTGGCATCGGGATGGCTCTTCATTGGGCGCTAGGCTTCCACTTCTCTGACCGAAAGAGGGTCCGGCCTACTTCTTCAAAGCATCGGGCAAGGGTGCATCATGATGATGGCACTGGCAAGCGCGCCGCGCCGAGCTTTTCGCGAGTGGAGAAAAGACGGTTGGAATTGTGCGGGACTGCGCAGTCAGCTTGAGGGTGGAGGCCATTCTGCAGTCAAAAAAAACCCCGCCTCAGGGGGGCGGGGTTGAGGTACGAGCGTGGCGTGCTCGCGAATTGCAAACGGTTACAGCAGCATGGTGCGGATATCCGCTAGCACGTCGCCGAGGCGCTTGGTGAAGCGCGCGGCAGCGGCGCCGTTGATCACGCGGTGGTCGTAGGAAAGCGACAGCGGCAGCATCAGGCGCGGCTGGAAGGCCTTGCCGTCCCATACCGGCTGCATTGCGGCCTTGGACACGCCGAGGATCGCCACTTCAGGCGCATTGACGATCGGCGTGAAACCGGTGCCGCCAATGTGGCCGAGGCTGGAGATGGTGAAGCAGGCGCCTTGCATGGCATCGGCGGATAGCTTTTTAGTGCGCGCTTTCTCCGCCAGTTCGGCGGCTTCGGCGGCCAGTTGCAGCAGGCTCTTCTGGTCGACGTCGCGAATGACCGGTACCAGCAGGCCGTCCGGGGTGTCCACGGCAAAGCCGATGTGCACGTACTTCTTGCGGATCAGCGCCTTGCCGCTGGGGGCCAGGGAGCTGTTGAAATCCGGCAGTTCCTTGAGCAGGTAGGCGCAGGCCTTGAGCAGCAGCGGCAGGACGGTCAGCTTGACGCCGGCCTTTTCCGCCACGGCTTTCTGGGCAACCCGGAAGGCTTCCAGCTCGGTGATGTCGGCCGAATCGAACTGGGTCACGTGCGGGACGTTGAGCCAGCTGCGATGCAGGTTGGCGGCACCGACCTGCATCAGGCGGGTCATGGCCACTTCTTCGATTTCACCGAACTTGCTGAAGTCCACCACCGGGATCGGCGGGATGCCGGCACCACCGGTTGCAGCGGCGGCTGCAGCCGGAGCTTCCTTGGCCTTCTGCATCATCGCCTTGACGTAGGCTTGCACGTCTTCCTTGAGGACGCGACCGTGCGGGCCAGTGGCCGGGACTGCACTCAACTCGACGCCGAACTCGCGGGCCAGTTGGCGAACCGCCGGGCCTGCGTGGACCTTGGCACCGCTGGAGCGGGCCGGGATGCCGGTGGTGCTTGCAGCCGCTGCGGCCAGCGAGGCAATAGCGGTGACCTCGGCGGCTGCGACCGGGTGGGCGCCCTCGGGTACGCGATGGACCGGTTGCTCTGCGGTCGCTGCCGGAGCAGCTCCTGCGACCTTGAGCTTGAGGATCAGGTCACCGGTACCAACTTCGGCGTCCAGCTTCACTTCGACGCTTTCCACCACGCCGGCAGACGGCGAGGGGATTTCCATGCTGGCCTTGTCGGACTCCAGGGTGATCAGCGACTGCTCGGCTTCGACGGTATCGCCGGCCTTGACCAGTACTTCGATGACCTTGGCCTTGCCAGCCGAGCCGATGTCCGGAACCTTGATGTCCTGCACCGATGCGGCTGCCGCCTGGGCAGGCGCGGGTGCGGCAGCCGGTGCCGGTGCCGCGGCAGGTGCAGCGGCCTGGGCCGGGGCTGCGGACGGTGCTGCTCCGGCTACGCGCAGCTTGAGGATCAGGTCGCCAGTGCCGACGTCGGCATCCAGCTTGACCTCGACGCTCTCCACCACGCCGGCGGCAGGGGAAGGAATCTCCATGCTGGCCTTGTCGGACTCCAGCGTAATCAGGGACTGCTCGGCTGCGACCGTGTCGCCGGCCTTGACGAGAACCTCGATGACCTTGGCAGTGCCGGCCGAGCCGATATCCGGGACGAAGATTTCCTGCACGCTGGAGCTGGCTGCCACAGAGGCAGCAGCCGGCGCCGGGGCAGCGGGCTTTTCTTCGGCCTTGGGTGCAGGAGCTGCCGCCGGAGCGGGCGCTGCAGCTGCAGCACCCTCGACTTCCAGCTCCAGCAGTTCGTCGCCTTCTTTCAGGCGATCGCCCAGCTTCACCTTCAGGCTCTTGATCACACCGGCCTTGGGCGCGGGAATCTCCATGCTGGCCTTATCAGACTCCAGGGTCAGCAGGCTCTGATCGGCTTCGATGCGGTCGCCAACCTTGACGAACAGCTCGATCACTTCACCTTCGCCGCTGCCGATGTCGGGTACGCGAATCAGTTCACTCACAATGCGTCTCCTCAGCAGTCCAGCGGGTTGCGTTTTTCAGGATCGATACCGAACTTGGCGATGGCCTCGGCCACGACCTTGGGTTCGATCTCACCGCGATCTGCGAGGGCTTCCAGGGTCGCAAGGACCACCCAGTAACGGTCAACCTCGAAGAAGTGACGCAGTTTCTTGCGGGTGTCGCTGCGGCCGAAACCGTCTGTGCCGAGAACCTTGTATTCCTTGCTCGGTACCCATTGACGAATCTGGTCGGCGAACAGCTTCATATAGTCGGTGGAGGCCACGACCGGGCCCTTGCGGCCGGCCAGGCACTGCTCGATGTAGGTCTGGCGGGGCTTCTGTTCCGGATGCAGGCGGTTGTGGCGCTCGACCGCCAGGCCTTCGCGGCGCAGTTCGTTGAAGCTGGTGACGCTCCAGACGTCAGCGCCGACATTGAACTCGTCGCGGAGGATCTTCGCCGCTTCGCGGACTTCGCGCAGGATGGTGCCCGAGCCCAGAAGCTGCACGTGGTGGGCGGCGTCCTTCTTGTCTTCTTCCAGCAGGTACATGCCCTTGATGATGCCTTCTTCGGCCCCGACCGGCAGCGCGGGCTGCTGGTAGGCCTCGTTCATCACGGTGATGTAGTAGAAGATGTTCTGCTGCTCTTCGGTCATCTGGCGGATGCCTTCACGCACGATCACCGCCAGCTCGTAGCCGTAGGTGGGGTCGTAGGTGCGGCAGTTCGGGATGGTCGCCGCCATCAGGTGGCTATGGCCGTCTTCGTGCTGCAGACCTTCGCCATTCAAAGTGGTCCGACCGGAGGTGCCGCCGATCAGGAAGCCGCGAGCACGGCTGTCGCCGGCGGCCCAGGCCAGGTCGCCAATACGCTGGAAGCCGAACATCGAATAGAAGATGTAGAAGGGCAGCATCGGCTGGTTGTGGTTGCTGTAGGAGGTACCGGCCGCAATGAAGGAGGACATGGCGCCTGCTTCGTTGATACCTTCTTCCAGGATCTGGCCCTTCTTGTCCTCCTTGTAGAACATCACCTGGTCCTTATCCACCGGCTCGTAGAGCTGGCCGACCGAGGAGTAGATGCCGAGCTGGCGGAACATGCCTTCCATACCGAAGGTACGGGCTTCGTCCGGGATGATCGGAACGATGCGCTGGCCAAGTTCCTTGTCCTTGACCAGTTGCGCCAGGATGCGCACGAAGGACATGGTGGTGGAGATTTCACGATCGCCCGAACCGTCGAGGATGGCCTTGAGGGTTTCCAGCGGCGGGGTCGGGATGCTGAAGCTGTTGGCGCGACGCTGCGGCATGTAGCCACCCAGGGCGGCGCGACGCTCGTGCAGGTACTTGTGCTCGGCGCTGCCTTCCTGTGGGCGGTAGAACGGCAGTTTTTCCAGGTCGTTGTCGTTGACCGGAATGTCAAAGCGATCGCGGAACTGCTTCAGGCTCTCGACGTCCACTTTCTTGGTGTTGTGCGCGGTGTTCTGCGCTTCGCCCGCGCCGGTACCGTAGCCCTTGATGGTCTTGGCCAGAATGACCGTGGGCTGGCCCTTGTGGTTGACCGCCTGGTGGTAGGCCGCATAGACCTTGTAGGGGTCGTGGCCGCCACGGTTGAGTTTCCAGATCTCGTCGTCGGAGAGGTCTTTGACCATGTCCTTGAGTTCTGGCGAGTTGAAGAAGTTTTCGCGGACGTACGCGCCGTCCTTCGCCTTGTAGTTCTGGTACTCGCCGTCGACGACTTCGTCCATGCGGCGCTGCAGGGAGCCGTTGGTGTCCTTGGCGAACAGCGGGTCCCAGAACCGGCCCCAGACCACTTTGTTCACGTTCCACTGGGCGCCGCGGAAGACACCTTCCAGCTCCTGGATGATCTTGCCGTTGCCGCGAACCGGGCCGTCAAGGCGCTGCAGGTTGCAGTTGATGACGAAGATCAGATTGTCCAGCTTCTCGCGGCCGGCCAGGGAGATAGCGCCAAGGGATTCCGGCTCGTCGCACTCGCCGTCACCCATGAAGCACCAGACTTTCTGTTTGCCGGCGGGGATGAAGCCGCGGCTTTCCAGGTACTTCATGAAGCGGGCCTGGTAGATGGCCTGAATCGGGCCGAGGCCCATGGAAACTGTGGGGAACTGCCAGAAGTCCGGCATCAGCCAGGGGTGCGGGTAAGAGGACAGGCCCTTGCCGTCCACTTCCTGGCGGAAGTTGGTCATTTGCTCTTCGCTGATGCGGCCTTCGAGGAAGGCGCGAGCATAGATGCCGGGGGATGCGTGGCCCTGATAGAAGATCAGGTCGCCACCGTGCTCCTCGGTAGGAGCCTGGAAGAAGTAGTTGAAACCGATGTCATAGAGGGTCGCCGAGGAAGCGAAGCTGGAAATGTGACCGCCCAGATCCGGGTCGTGCAGGTTGGTGCGCATCACCATCGCAAGGGCGTTCCAGCGCACCATCGAGCGAATGCGGCGTTCCATGAACAGGTCGCCAGGCATGCGTGCTTCGTGGGTTACCGGGATGCTGTTGCGATACGGCGTGGTAATGGCGTAGGGCAGTTGGGTGCCGCTGCGGGTGGCCAGCTCACCCATGCGGGTCAGCAGGTAATGCGCGCGGTCTTCGCCTTCTTTGTCGAGTACGGACTCCAGGGAATCCAGCCATTCCTGGGTTTCGACGGGATCGAGGTCTTGCATGGCTTGCTCCAGGGCGGAAAGGCTTCCAGAATCGGATGCCAGTGGTCACGGCCGGCCTTGTGGGGCGGTCGCGGCGAAATTCTTGTTACCGGGGGTAGGGCCGGGCTCGTGTAGTTTTACTACAAATCGACGAAGGTTTCAGCACTCTGGATACAATCTTTCGTAGTAAAACTACAGACTGCGCGGCGCAGTCGGCTGAAAGACCCGAGTTAGAGCTGTTCCGCCACCGCTGCGCCAGCTGCGGGTCCAGCCTCGGCCCGCAGCCCAGAAAGGATAGACCATGAGCTTGCCGTCGCTGGCCGCCTTGTCGGCCACCCTCCAGCCCAGCGCCGATCGGGCGCTGTCTGCCTTCCGCACTGCCCTCGCTGATCAGTCCCAGGACTTCGACAGCTGGCCCGACGAACGGCGACAAGCCTTCGGGCGAGTCAGTGCCGCCAGTGATTTCGTCGCCGAACAGGCGCAGCGCGATCCGCTCATGCTCCTGGCGCTGGCTGCCTCTGGTGAGTTGGAGCGGCCGCTGGCACCCGGCGAGTTGCGCGCCCAGGTCGCGGAGCTGCTGGAAGGCTGCATGGAAGAAGACGATCTTGGGCGACGGCTGCGCCGCTACCGCCACCGCCAGCAGTTGCGCATTATCTGGCGCGACCTGACCCGTCAGGCGGATCTTGCGGAAACCTGTCGCGACCTCTCCGATCTCGCGGATGCCTGCATCGACCTCGCTTACCACTGGCTTTACAGTCGCCACTGCGCCCAGTTCGGCACGCCCATCGGCCGTCGCTCTGCTCTTCCACAGCATCTGGTCGTGCTGGGCATGGGCAAGCTTGGGGCCCATGAACTGAACCTGTCCTCGGACATCGACCTGATCTTCGGCTACCCCGAGGGTGGTGAGACTGAAGGTGCCAAGCGCGCCCTGGACAATCAGGAGTTCTTCACGCGCCTCGGCCAGCGGCTGATCAAGGCGCTGGACGCCATCACCGTGGACGGATTCGTCTTCCGCGTGGATATGCGCCTGCGTCCTTACGGCTCATCCGGGTCGTTGGTGTTCAGCTTCAATGCATTGGAGCAGTACTACCAGGACCAGGGGCGTGACTGGGAACGCTATGCCATGATCAAGGCGCGGGTGGTGGGCGGCGACCAGGCGGCTGGCGCCCAGTTGCTGCAGATGTTGCGTCCCTTCGTCTATCGCCGCTACCTGGACTTTTCTGCCATCGAAGCGCTGCGCTCGATGAAGCAATTGATCCAGCAGGAGGTGCGGCGCAAGGGCATGACCGAGAACGTCAAGCTCGGCTCCGGAGGCATTCGCGAAGTTGAGTTCATCGCCCAGGCCTTCCAGCTGATTCACGGCGGCCGCGACCTCAGCCTGCAGCAGCGACCGCTGCTGACGGTACTGGAGACCTTGGAGGGCCAGGGCTACCTGCCGCCACCGGTGGTTGCCGAATTGAAGGAAGGCTACGAGTTTCTCCGCTACACCGAGCACGCCTTGCAGGCCATCGCCGACCGCCAGACACAGATGCTGCCGGACAGTGAGCTGGATCGAGCGCGTGTTGCCTTCATCATGGGCTTTGATGACTGGACGAGCTTCCACGAGCGCCTGATGCACTGGCGCGGGCGTGTCGAGTGGCACTTCCAGCAGGTGATCGCCGATCCAGATGACGAAGAGGGTGGCGACGGTGAAAGCTGCATAGGTGGCGAATGGCTTCCGCTCTGGGAAGAGGCGCTGGACGAAGAGAGTGCTTGCCGTCAGCTGGGCGAAGCCGGCTTCGCCGAGCCCGTCGCAGCCTGGCGCCGCCTTACCGACCTGCGCAATGGCCCGCAGGTGCGTGCCATGCAGCGCCTCGGACGCGAGCGTCTGGATGCGTTCATACCGCGCCTGCTGAGCCTGACCGTGGAGCATCGCACGCCTGACCTGGTGCTGGAGCGGGTGCTGCCCATGGTGGAAAAGGTGGCGCGCCGTTCCGCCTACCTGGTGCTGCTGACCGAGAACCCTGGCGCCCTGCAGCGTTTGATCGAGCTCTGTGCGGCCAGCCCCTGGATCGCTGAGCAGATCACCCGCTTTCCACTGTTGTTGGATGAACTGCTCAATGAGGGCCGCCTCTATCGCCCGCCGCTGGCCCCCGAGCTGGCCGCCGAACTGCGCGAGCGCCTGACGCGGATTCCCGAAGACGATCTGGAGCAGCAGATGGAGGCCTTGCGCCACTTCAAGCTGGCCCACAGTCTACGGGTGGCGGCTTCGGAAATAGCCGGCACCTTGCCGCTGATGAAGGTCAGCGACTACCTGACCTGGCTGGCCGAGGCCATTCTCGATCAGGTGCTGGCCCTTTCTTGGCGCCAGACCGTGGCCAAGTACGGTACGCCGAAGCGCGCTGACGGGAGTCTCTGCGATCCGGACTTCGTCATCGTCGGCTACGGCAAGGTGGGCGGCCTCGAGTTCGGCCATGGCTCGGACCTGGACCTGGTGTTCATCCACGATGGCGATCCCCAGGCCGAAACCGATGGCGACAAACCCATCGACGGCGCGCAGTTCTTCACCCGCCTGGGGCAGCGCATCATCCATTTGCTGACCACTCAGACCACCTCCGGGGCCCTGTACGAGGTGGACATGCGCCTGCGTCCATCCGGTGCGGCGGGTCTGCTGGTCAGTTCCCTGGGCGCCTTCCAGCGCTACCAGGAGAGCGAAGCCTGGACCTGGGAGCACCAGGCGCTGGTGCGCGCGCGGGTGCTGGTGGGCTCGCCTCGGGTCGCCACCGCCTTCGAGCAGGTGCGCCTGGCGGTGCTCGGCCGCGAGCGCGATTTGCCCGGGTTGCGCGTAGAGGTGAGTGAGATGCGCGCCAAGATGCGTGGCAACCTTGGCACCCGCGAAACCGCTGCCGGAACAGGGTCGAATGCCTTCGAGGCCGCGGCCTCCTTCGATCTGAAGCAGGATGCCGGCGGTATCGTCGATATCGAATTTATGGTGCAATATGCGGCCCTGGCCTGGTCGCGACAGTACCCTGAACTGGTGCGTTACACCGATAACATCCGCATTCTGGATGGCCTGGAGCAGGCAAACCTGCTGGCTGGCGACGAGGTGCGCCTGCTGCAGGAAGCCTACAAAGCCTACCGTTCAGCGGCCCACCGCCAGGCCTTGCAGAAGCAGCCTGGGATAGTGAGCGGGGACCAGTTCCACGCGGAGCGCCTTGGCGTGATGCGGATCTGGCGTGAGCTGGGTCTGAACTGACCTGGCTGGCTGAACCAATCGAATTCTTGAGGAGCTGGCAATATGTCGATGGCCGATCGTGATGGCGTGATCTGGTATGACGGCGAACTGGTGCCGTGGCGCGAAGCAACCACTCACGTCCTGACCCACACCCTGCATTACGGCATGGGCGTGTTCGAAGGCGTACGCGCCTACAACACTCCAGACGGCACTGCCATCTTCCGCCTGCAGGCTCACACTGACCGCCTGTTCGACTCTGCTCATATCTTCAACATGCAGATTCCCTTCTCCAAGGAAGAGATCAACGAAGCCCAGCGCGCCGCGGTTCGTGAGAACGGCCTGGAAAGCGCCTACTTGCGGCCGATGGTGTTCTTCGGCAGCGAGGGCATGGGTCTGCGCGCGTCCGGTCTGAAGGTGCATGTGATCGTCGCCGCGTGGCACTGGGGCGCCTACATGGGCGAGGAAGCACTGGTCAACGGCATCAAGGTGCGTACCAGCTCCTATACCCGCCACCACGTCAACATCTCCATGACGCGCGCCAAGGCCAACGGCAACTACATCAACTCGATGCTGGCCCTGCAGGAAGCCATCTCCGGTGGCGCCGACGAAGCCATGCTGCTGGACCCGGAAGGCTACGTGGCCGAGGGCTCGGGCGAGAACATCTTCCTGGTCAAGGACGGCGTGGTGTACACCCCGGAAGTGACCTCCTGCCTCAATGGCATTACCCGCAGCACCATCCTGACCCTGGCTGGCGAGCTGGGTATCAAGGTCGTGGAGAAGCGCATCACCCGTGACGAGGTGTACATCGCCGATGAGGCCTTCTTCACCGGTACCGCCGCCGAAGTCACCCCGATCCGCGAAGTGGATGGCCGCAAGATCGGCATCGGTCGCCGCGGTCCGGTGACCGAGAAGCTGCAGAAAGCCTACTTCGACCTGGTGACCGGCAAGACTTCCGCCCACGGCGAGTGGCGCACCCTGGTCAAGTAATCCGACTAAGCTGCACGCGGCAAGCCGCAAGCTGCAAGTGGTCCGCACCGCTTGGAGCTTGCGGCTTGTCGCTTGAGGCTTGAAGCTGCCCTTATGAAAATACTGATCGTAGGACCCTCCTGGGTCGGCGACATGGTGATGGCGCAGACACTCTTCCAGTGCCTGAAGGCCCGCCATCCCGACTGCGAGATCGACGTGCTGGCCCCCGAGTGGAGCCGGCCCATCCTTGAACGCATGCCGGAAGTGCGTCAGGCGCTGAGTTTCCCCGTCGGCCACGGCGTGCTGGATATCGCCACTCGCCGCAAGATCGGCAAGTCCCTGCTGGGGCAGTACGATCAGGCCATTCTCCTGCCCAACTCGCTGAAGTCGGCGCTGGTGCCCTGGTTCGCCGGCATACCCAAGCGCACCGGTTGGAAGGGAGAGATGCGCTACGGCCTGCTGAATGACATTCGCGTTCTCGACAAGCAGCGCTACCCGCTGATGATCGAGCGCTTCATGGCCCTGGCCTTCGAGCCGGAAGCCGAGCTGCCCAAACCCTATCCGCGCCCTTCGCTGCGGATCGATACGGCCAGCCGCGACGCCGCCCTGGCCAAGTTCGGCCTGGATATGGACCGCCCCGTGCTGGCGCTCTGTCCGGGTGCCGAGTTCGGCGAGGCCAAGCGTTGGCCCGCCGAGCACTACGCCAAGGTGGCCGAACTGAAGATCCGTGCCGGCTGGCAGGTCTGGTTGTTCGGCTCGAAGAACGACCACCCGGGGGGCGAAGATATCCGCATGCGCCTGATCCCGGGGCTGCGGGAAGAAGCGGTCAACCTCGCCGGCGAAACCAGCCTGGCCGAGGCCATTGATCTGATGTCCTGCGCCAGCGCAGTGGTGTCCAACGACTCCGGGCTGATGCACGTGGCGGCGGCCTTGGCGCGACCGCTGGTGGCGGTCTACGGTTCGACTTCGCCGCAGTTCACTCCGCCCCTGGCCGAGCAGGTAGAGATTGTCCGCCTCGGCCTGGAGTGCAGCCCCTGCTTCGAGCGCACTTGCCGCTTCGGCCATTACAACTGCCTGCGCGAGCTCAAACCGCGCCCGGTGATCGAAGCTCTGGACCGCCTGGTGCCGGACCCGCTCGAGCTGGTGGAGAGTCGCTGAGTGCGGGTACTGCTGATTAAGACGTCTTCCCTGGGCGATGTCATTCATACCTTGCCGGCGCTCACCGATGCTGCGCGGGCGATTCCCGGCATCGAGTTCGACTGGGTGGTGGAAGAGGGGTTTGCCGAGATTCCGGCCTGGCATCCGGCGGTGGCGCAAGTCATTCCAGTGGCTATCCGCCGCTGGCGCAAGAACCTCTGGCAGACCCTGAGAAGTGGCGAATGGCGCCGCTTCAAGCGCCGTCTGCGGGAAACCCGCTATGACCTGGTGATTGATGCACAAGGCTTGCTGAAGAGCGCTCTGCTGACCCGTTACACCAAGGCACCGGTGGTGGGGCTGGATAGTGACTCGGCCCGCGAGCCGGTGGCCAGCCACTTCTATGATCGCCGCTATCCGGTGGCCTGGGGGCAGCACGCTGTGGAGCGCGTGCGCCAGTTGTTCGCCCAGGCACTGGACTATCGGGTGCCTGAAGGGGTGGGCAACTACGGTCTGAATCGCGCACAACTGGCCGACGTCCACAGCGGTGCGCCCTACCTGCTGTTCCTCCATGGCACCACTTGGGAGACCAAGCACTGGCCGGAGAAGTATTGGCGCGAACTTACCGAGCGCGCCTGCGACCATGGCTGGCACGTGCGGCTGCCCTGGGGCAATCCGACGGAAAAAGCACGTGCCGAACGCATCGCCGAAGGCTTGGAAAAGGCTGCAGTGCTCCCCAAGTTATCCCTGGCAGGGATGGCCAAGGTCGTGGCCGGCGCCCGCGCCTGCGTGGCGGTGGATACCGGCCTCGGCCACCTGGCTGCCGCCCTGGATGTGCCGACCCTGTCACTTTACGGCCCGACCAACCCGGGCTTCACCGGCGCTTATGGGCGGTCGCAGATCCATTTGGGCAGCGACTTCCCCTGTGCGCCCTGCTTGAAGAAGGTCTGTGCCTACAAGCCGACGGTGGAAGATCGCCGGCTGTTCGATCTGGAAGGTGAACAGCCGCTATGTTTCACCCGGCTGAATCCGCAGCGCGTGGCGACCCAGCTGGAAGCCCTGCTGCTGACCGAGGATATCCACTGATGCAACTGGCATTCGTGCTCTACAAGTACTTCCCTTTTGGTGGCCTGCAGCGTGATTTCATGCGCATCGCCCTGGAGTGCCAGCGTCGTGGTCATGCCATTCGCGTCTACACCATGATCTGGGAGGGCGACGTCCCGGAAGGATTCGAAGTGCTGATTGCGCCCGTCAAGGCGCTGTTCAACCACAAGCGCAACGAGAAATTCACCGCCTGGGTCGAGGCCGACCTGGCGCGCCGTCCGGTGGATCGCGTGGTCGGCTTCAACAAGATGCCGGGCCTCGATGTCTACTACGCCGCTGACCCTTGCTTCGAGGACAAGGCGCAGACCTTGCGCAATGGCCTCTACCGCCGCTGGGGTCGCTACAGGCACTTCTCCGATTATGAGCGCGCGGTGTTCGCCCCTGAATCGAAGACCGAAGTGCTGATGATCTCCGAGGTGCAGCAGCCGCTCTTCGTCAAGCACTACGCCACGCCGGCCAAGCGCTTTCACCTGCTGCCGCCGGGTATCGCCGCCGATCGCCGCGCGCCGGCCAATGCCTCTGACATCCGCGCCGAATTCCGTCGTGAGTTCAAGCTGAGCGATGACGAGCTGTTGCTGGTGCAGATCGGTTCCGGCTTCAAGACCAAGGGCCTGGATCGCAGCCTCAAGGCCGTGGCCGCGCTGCCGCGTGAACTGCGCAAGCGCACTCGCCTGATCGTTATCGGCCAGGACGACCCCAAGCCTTTCCTGCTGCAGATGAAGGCCCTGGGCATTTCCGACCAGGTGGACATTCTCAAGGGGCGCAGCGATATCCCGCGCTTCCTGCTGGGTGCCGACCTGCTGATCCACCCGGCCTACAACGAGAACACCGGCACTGTATTGCTGGAGGCGCTGGTTGCAGGGCTGCCCGTGCTGGTCACCGACGTCTGCGGCTACGCCCACTACATCGCCGAGGCGGACAGCGGCCGCGTGCTGCCCAGCCCATTCGAGCAGGACGGCCTCAATCGCGCGCTTGTCGAGATGCTCGCCGACTCGGCGGCCCGCGCGCGCTGGAGCGCCAACGGCCTGGCCTTTGCCGACAGCGCCGACCTTTACAGCATGCCGCAGCACGCAGCGGATGTGATTCTCGCGGAGCGCCCATGAAGCTTGTCCTGAAGCCCCCTTTCGAGCACCTCTGGGCCGGGCGTGATGCCTTCGTCGAGGTGGAAGCGCTCCAGGGCCAGGTCTACCGAGAGCTGGAAGGCCGTCGCACCCTGCGCACCGAAGTGGCCGGCAGCGGCTACTTCGTCAAGATCCATCGCGGTATCGGTTGGGGTGAGATCGTCAAGAACCTGATCACTGCGAAGGCGCCCGTGCTGGGCGCTGGCCAGGAATGGACGGCCATCCAGCGCCTGCACGAGGCCGGTGTACCGACCATGACCGCCGTTGCCTTTGGCGAGCGCGGCAGCAATCCGGCAAGCCAGCACTCCTTCATTGTCACGGAAGAGTTGGCACCCACGGTCAGCCTTGAAGACTTCTGTGTCGATTGGCCAAGCAATCCGCCGCCGGTACGGCTGAAGTGGGCGCTGATCGAGGAGGTGGCACGCATGACCGGCACGATGCACCGGGCCGGGGTCAATCATCGCGACTGCTATATCTGCCACTTCCTTCTGCACACGGCACGGCCGGTGACCGCCGACGACTTCAAACTGTCGCTGATTGACCTGCATCGTGCGCAAACCCGTGCTGCAACTCCCAAGCGCTGGCGCGACAAGGATCTGGCCGGACTCTACTTCTCGGCGCTGAACATCGGCCTGACCCGGCGTGACAAGCTGCGCTTCCTCAAGGCCTATTTCCGCCAGCCACTGCGCCAGGTCCTGAGGGATGAAATCGGTCTGCTGGCCTGGCTCGAGCAGAAGGCCGAGCGTCTGCTCTCGCGCTATGAGCGCAAGTACGCCGGGGGAGGAGAGGCGTGAGCCAATGGAAACTGGCCGAGGGGCTGGAGACAGAGGTCGCAGAGCTGTTCGGTGACCTCGACAAGGTATTTGCCGTGGAAGGTGATTGGATCACCGGCGACCCGCTGTCCGAGGTGCTGCGGGTGGAACACCGTGGCGTGCGCTACTACGTCAAGCGCTACTGGGCAGCGGGCAAGGGCTTGCGGCGCTGGTTCGGTCGGCCGCGAGTCAAGGCCGAATGGCAGAACCTCAAACGCTTCACCAAATGGGGCATTCCCACTGCGCCTGTGGTGGGGTGGGGGCAGGAACGTCGTGCCGGCGCCTTCCACCGTGGTGCGCTGATCACTCGGGAACTCGAAGGCACGGTCGACATGGCGGAAATGGCCAAGCAGGGCGATCCTCGCCTGAGCGATCCGCGTTGGGTCGACCGCGTCAGCCAGCAGTTGGCAAAGGCCACCCGAAGCCTGCATCAGCATGGCTTCGCCCATAACGACCTGAAGTGGCGCAACCTGCTGGTGGACGAAGCTGGCGAACTGTTCCTGATCGACTGCCCAACCGGTACTTTCTGGTGGGGACCCTTCCTGCACTATCGGGTGATCAAGGACCTGGCCTGCCTGGACAAGGTGGCCAAGTACCACCTCAGTCGCAGCCAGCGACTGCGCTTCTACCTGCAATACCGGGATCAATCGCGCCTGCGCAGCCGCGACAAGCGCCAGGTGCGGCAGATCCTCAAGTTCTTCGAGGGACGCGAATGAGCGACTTCATCGCCGCGGCGGATCGCGAGATTCTTGCCCGCCACGGCCTGGACAGTTTCGAATCGCTCTGGGCCTTGCGCCTGGAGGCGGTCGATGAGCCCAATACCGGCCGTGGCGGCTGGAGCAGTGTGTTCCGCCTGGACCTGGGTGAGGCCACCTACTACCTCAAGCGACAGAGCAACTTCCTTAGCCGCAACCTGCTGCGACCTTTCGGCGAGCCCACCTTCGCTCGCGAGTTCCGCAACATTTGCCGCTACCAGAAACTGGGCGTTCCGGCCCTGCAGGCGGCCTTCTTCGGCTACCGCCTGGTTGAAGGAGAGCGTCGCGCCATCCTGCTGACCCGTGCCCTGGATGGTTGGCGCGAGCTCGCCGGTTGGCTGGATGTGTGGCCCGCAATGGCCGCGGGGAAGCGCTCGGCGATCATCGTTGCGGTGGCGGATCTGGCGCGGCGTCTCCATGGCGCTGGCCAGGTGCACGGGTGCTTCTATCCCAAGCACGTATTCCTGCGGGAGACCCAGGCCGGATTCGAGGCTTGTCTGATCGACCTGGAAAAGACCCGGCCCTTGCTGCTGGGGCGCCGCGACCGGGTCAAGGACCTGGAGGCCCTGGTGCGGCGGGCTGATGCCTGGGGTGAAGCCGAGGTACGCGAACTGCTGTCCGGCTACCTGGAGCACGGGCAGGATTCGGCGGACGTGAATGACTGGCTGGCACGCCTCGCCAGTCGCCGGCGTGACAAGGAACGCGCTCAATGACTTTGGCTGACCTAGCCCGCGCGGGGCGAACCCCGCAGCTTCCCATTCACCTTGATGTGGCTGGCGGCCTGGAGCTGCAGAGCCTGCTGCGGGTTCTGCCCGGGCAGCGTTACGTGGGCGTGGCGATGTGGCGGGGCCGCAAGGTGCTGGCCAAGCTGCTGGTCGGCGCCAAGGCCGAGCGGCATTTCCAGCGCGAGCTGGCGGGCGCGCGCGCCTTGCATGAACAGGGCATCGATTCCCCAGCGCTTCTGAATGAAGGGCAGCAGCCAGGGCAGGGTGGCTGGTTGCTGTTCGAATATCTGGACTCAGCGGAAAGCCTCTGGGATGCCTGGCGCCAGGTGGAGCGCGATCCGCCGTTGTCCGACGGTCAGCAAGCCGTGTTGGGCGAAGCGCTAGGGGTCATTGCCCGACTGCACCTGGTCGGGCTCGCCCAGGAAGACCTGCACCTGGACAACCTGCTGCGTCAGGACAATAAGCTGCATGTGATCGACGGCGGCGGCATTCGCGCTGAAAACCCCGGCAATCCACTGCCGAGGGACAAGGTCCTGGCCAACCTGGGCATCTTCTTTGCCCAATTGCCGGCGGAGCTGGACCCCTTCCTGGAAGAGCTGCTGGTGCACTATCTGCTGGTCAACGGCGAGCATGCCTTGCCGCTGGAGGCCCTGGAGAAGGAAATAGCCCGGGTGCGGCGCTGGCGCCTGGGTGACTACATGAAAAAAATCGCCCGCGATTGCAGCCTGTTCAGCGTCGTTCGCGGCGCATTCGGCCTACGCGCGGTCCGTCGCGAGGCGGAAGCAGGGCTCGAAAGGCTGCTGCAGGCGCCGGATGCCGCGCTTGAGCAGGGTCGCTCGCTGAAGCAAGGGGCGACCGCCACGGTGGCGGAAGTCCAGATCGACGGACGCAAACTGCTGGTCAAGCGTTACAACATCAAGGGCCTGCTGCACTGGTTGACGCGCTTCTGGCGCCCGAGTCGCGCCTGGCACAGCTGGCGCGAGGGCAACCGTCTGGAGTTCCTTGGCATCGCCACGCCACGTCCGCTGGCTGTGCTCGAGCGGCGTTTTCTCTGGCTGCGCGGACGGGCCTACCTGATTACCGAATATCTCTCCGGGCAAGATATAATCGCCCGTTTTCGACCCTATCTGGACAATCCTGATGGGGCTGGTGCTCCACCGGAAGCCGAGCTGCAAGCTCTCGATCGACTGTTCGCTGCGCTTATCCGCGAACGCATCAGTCACGGCGATTTCAAGGGCTACAACCTGTTCTGGCAGGACGGCCGCTGGACCCTGATCGATCTCGATGCCGTGTACCAGCATCGCAGCGAGCGCAGCTTTGCCCGGGCCTATGCTCGCGACCGCGCGCGCTTCCTGCGGAACTGGCCGGCCGAGTCGGCATTGCACCAGCTACTGGATAAACGATTACCGCAGGTGCCAGGCACCTGCCCTGAAAGAGGCTAACCCCGTGGCATTGACGATTCTCGGCCTTTCCGGCGCCCTCAGCCATGATCCCTCCGCCGCGCTCTATATCGACGGCAAGCTGATCGCGGCCGCCGAAGAAGAGCGCTTCGTGCGCGACAAGCACGCGAAGAATCGCATGCCCTACGAGTCGGCCAAGTTCTGCCTGGAACAGGCCGGTATCAAGCCTTCCGACGTCGACGTCGTGGCCATTCCCTTCGCGCCCATCAGCCTGTTCGGCAAGGCCCGCTGGCACTACGCCAAGCGCTACTGGTATGCCCCGGATCGTGCGCTGGACGCCATCCTCATGGGCAACCGTCGCTACAAGCGCTATCGCAAGAAGATCGTCTGGTGCCTGGAGCAACTGGGTTTCGATGCCAAGAAGGTGAAGATCGAGCCGGTGGAGCACCACCTGGCCCACGCGTCCAGCGCCTACCACTGCTCAGGTTTCAAGGAAAAGACCGCGATCCTCGGCATCGACGGCAAGGGCGAGTACGCCACGACCTTCTTCGGTTGGGGCGAGAACGGCAAGATCCACAAGATCAAGGAGTTCTACGATCCGGACTCCCTCGGTGGCCTCTACGGCGCAATCACCGAGTACCTCGGTTTCGAGATGCTTGATGGCGAGTTCAAGGTCATGGGCATGGCGCCCTACGGTGACGCCGCCAAGTACGACTTCTCGCGTCTGGCCAAGTTCGAGAACGGCGAACTGATCATCAACACCGACTACGCCAACGTCATCGGCTTCCGCCGCTACAAGGAAAACGGCAAGGGTTTCTACTTCTCGCCCAAACTGATCGAGTGGCTGGGCCCGAAACGCCAGGGCGACATTGCTGACGACCCCTATATCCACTACGCCGCCAGCATGCAGGCACTGTTCGAGAAGCTGGCGCTGGAGATGATGGATTACTACCTTGGCGACATCATCCGCCAGACCGGCAAGATCGCATTCGCCGGCGGTTGCGCGCTGAACGTCAAACTGAACCAGAAGATCATCGCCCGTCCGGAAGTGAAGGAGTTGTTCGTCCAGCCCGCGTCCGGCGATGCCGGTACCTCGGTGGGCGCCGCTGCCTACGTCTCGGTCAAGCGCGGCGTACCGGTCGAGAAGATGGAACACGTTTACCTCGGCCCGGCGTTCAGCAACGAAGACGTCATTGCCGCCTGTGCCAGGCATCCGCAAAAACCGGTGTTCAAGCGCATCGAGAACACGCCGCAGCGCATCGCGAAGATCATGGTCGACGGCAACCCGGTAGCCTGGTTCCAGGGCCGCATGGAGTTCGGCCCGCGCGCCCTCGGCGGCCGTTCCATCATCGGTTGCCCGAGTGCGGTCGGCGTGGCCGACCGCATCAACGAGCAGATCAAGTTCCGCGAACGCTGGCGCCCCTTCTGCCCGTCGATGCTGGACACCGTTGCGCCGCAGATGCTCAAGGTCGATCACCCATCGCCCTTCATGACCTTCACCTTCGAAGTCAATGAAGAGTGGAAGACCCGCGTGGCCGAAGTGGTGCATGAGGACGGCACGTCCCGTGCCCAGGTCCTGGAGCGTCGCCACAATCCCCGCTGGTATGACCTGATGAAGGAACTGGAAGTCCTTACCGGAAACGGCGTGTCCCTGAATACCTCGCTCAACCGTCGCGGCGAGCCGATGATCTGCTCGCCCACCGATGCGCTGAACATGTTCTACGGCTCGGACCTGCAGTACCTGATCATGGAAGACATCCTCGTCGTCAAGGAAGGCAAGGACTGGTATGACAATGTCGGCTAAGCCGCTGCTTAGCGTCATCATCCCTACCTACAACTACGCGGGCGTGCTCCCGCGTGCCGTGGAATCGGTGCTGTCCCAAGCCACCCCGGAGGTCGAACTCTGGGTAGTGGACGACGGCTCCACCGATGACACCCCGGCAGTCTTCACCGCCCTGAGCCAGCGCTACGGTGCGGCCTTCCAGGGCGTTCGCCAGACCAATGCCGGTCCCTCAGCCGCACGCAACAACGGCGTGCAGCTGGCCCAGGGCAACTACGTCCTGTTGCTGGACGCCGATGACGAGCTGGCGCCCGATGTGCTGCCTGACCTCTGCGAGCGGCTACGCCAGCAGCCCGACGTCGGCCTCTGGCTGGCCGGCCATGTCGCAGTCCAGCCCGATGGCCGCGAACGCGGACATCCTGCCAGTAGCGTTCCCGGCGACGCTTTGCAGCGCCTGAAGGATTACCTGCTGGATAAGAAGATCGCCCTCAGCCATGGCGCCTGTGTGTTCCTTCGCGAGCTGCTGCTGGAGCGGCCTTATCCTGAACACTTGCGACACAGCGAGGACATCCCGGTGTTCGCCTACTGCCTGACCCAGCGTCAGGTAGAAGTCCTCGACCTGATGCTCGCGCGTATCCACAAGCACCCCGGCAGCCTGCGCCACAATGCCGAAGCAGCTCGC
Source organism: Pseudomonas sp. BN415 (assembly GCF_029871195.1). Taxonomy (NCBI): domain Bacteria; kingdom Pseudomonadati; phylum Pseudomonadota; class Gammaproteobacteria; order Pseudomonadales; family Pseudomonadaceae; genus Pseudomonas; species Pseudomonas sp. BN415. The sequence continues at coordinate 95,557 of NZ_SSOK01000059.1, read as the reverse complement.
AAAGTGGGTCTTGCGCTGGTGGATGAAGTCTTTGCGAAGCTGCCGGCCAGCCTGCATTCGATCAAGCCCGCCTATCGTGCTCAACGCTGCCTGTCGCTGTTCCGCACCTGCCTGCTTGCGGGCGATCAGGAAAGCGCCCGCGAGTACTATCGCGAGGCAGTGCGAACGGACTGGCGGGTGATTTTCAAGTTGTCGTACAGCCGCAAGGCCCTGCGTCTTTGGCTGAAGCCCAAGAAGAACCCGGTATGAGCCAACGCCGCATCAAGGTTCTGCAATTGCAGAACTATTACAACGTCAATGCATCGGACCTTGCCGAGCAGATCATTCAGGCTCTGCCGACCGACCGTTACGAAGTCACCACCGCCTTCCTTCGTGGTCGTCCCGGTCCCGGCGAGCCGGTGAGCAAGGCTGAGCGTTCGATCTATTTTGGCTACAGCAAGTCGGCGGTCAGCGGTCTACGTCTGCGTGCGCTCTGGGCTTTGTATCGGCACTGCCGTGCAGAGGGTTATGACGCGGTGATCACCCACCGTTTCAAACCGGTGAACATGCTGATGCTGCTCAACCGCTGGCTACGGATTCGCGCTTGCATCGGCGTTGCTCATGGTTTCGGCGAGTACGACCGCCCCTTCCGTTGCTGGGTAGCTCGCCAACTACTGACACCTGCCTGGCGTCTGGTGGGCGTGTCCCGCGCGGTGCGCGATTATCTGATCGGTGCTGGTGCGGGGTTCACCACGGTCAATACCCGGCAGATCAACAACGCTATCGATATCGCTCGTGCAGAAGGTTTGCAACATTCCCGCGACAAGGCGCGCGAGATGCTGGGGCTGCCGCCGGATGACTTCGTATTCGGCGCTATTGGCCGCCTGGTGCCGGTAAAGGGGCATATCCACCTGCTGCGGGCTTTTGCCGAGATCAAGAGTGAGTATCCCAATACCTTGCTGGCGATCATCGGCGACGGTCGGGCTCGCCCTGAACTTGAAGCTGCGATTGTCGAGTTTGGCCTGCAGGACCGGGCACTGTTGTTGGGCGCCAGGGACGACGCACTGCAGTACGTGCGTGCCTTCGACGCCTTTGTCATGCCTTCCCTGAGTGAAGGGTTGCCCCTGGCTCTGCTGGAAGGAATGAGCGGCCATCTACCGGTGATTGGCTCGGATATTCCCAGTCTCAAGCCAATCCTCGAGGATTGTGGCGGCCGTATTTTTCCCGTTGGCCAGCACGTCGTCCTGGCCGGACACTTGCGCGAAGTGCTGGGGCTGTCCGCTGAAGCACGCGCAGCGGAAGGCGCGCGTGCCTACGAGTACCTCTGCCGCGCCCATTCGATCGAGGATTTCCGCCGCCAGTACCGCGAGTTGTTGGTGGAACTGCTGGAAGGAACACGCAATGAGTGATTCGAAGGATCTGCCACTGGTCAGCGTGATCATTTCCTCCTACAACCACGCTGATTACATCGAGGCCAGCATCGAGAGCGTTCTCGCCCAAACCTATCCGCGTGTGGAGTTGCTGGTGGTGGATGATGGCTCTCGTGACGACAGCGTCGCGCGTATCCTTCGACTGCAAGAAGTCCATGGCTTCGATTTCGTCGCGCAGGAGAACAAGGGGCTGTCGCGCACGCTGAACGAAACCATCGCCCGTTCAAGGGGTAGCCTGATTGCGCCTTTCGGTTCCGACGACATCATGCTTCCCGAGCGCCTTGCCATTCAGGTCGCGTACATGGACGGCAAGCCTGAGGTTGGGATCTGCGCGGGCAACATCGAACACATCGACGGGCAGGGACACGCGCTCGCCAAGCGCGACCGCGCGCGGCCGTTCCGTCGCCTGGATTTCGACGATGTCTTCACGTCGTCCAAGGAGGGGGCGCCGGCGCCCACCTTGCTGTTCCGGCGTGAGGCGCTTGAGGCCGTGGGTGGGTTCGACCCAAGCATTCGTCTGGAGGATCTGCTCGTGGAATTGAACATCACGCGCGCGGGCTACTTCATCGATGTACTGCCGGACGTGCTGGCCAAGTACCGTATGCATGGTGCCAACACGTACAAGAACCGGCGATTCATGATCGAGACGGTCATGCAGACCTACGCCAGGTTCGCAGATCATCCTGCCTACCCGGAAGTCTGCGCGCGTTTCATCAACTCGATGCTGCTCAAGTGTGCGCGCGACGACAAGGCGCTGGCTCGCGACCTGCTCCGCCAGCTCCCGTTGCGCTACTGGAACGGCAAAACCTTCAGAGCCCTGGCGCGGTTGATGCTTGGCTAGGGCTGGATGCGGGAAAGGTCGCGGCTGAAGCGTGCGGCCGCAGTCTTCCCGCAGCTGCTGGAATAGCCCCTGATCCAGGCTGTGCGGTGCAGTTGCAGCAGCCAGTTGCTGTCTTCCTGGTAGCGCAGGATGTGTTGAAGGTTGCGGCGGCGCTTCCAGGGCGCCAGCGGACGGTTCTCGATTTTCATATCCGACAGGTCGATCAGGCCAAGCCCACCGTCCGGAAGCTTCAGCACATTGCCCAGGTGCAGCGAGCGGAAGTAGATACCCAGTTGGTGGAGCTGGCCGAGAAAGGTGCCGAACTGCTCCACGTCGCTTTCCCTTGTCGAATCGTCGAGCCTTCTCCAGCGGTTTCTCAGGGTGTCCCCCGGCAAGGGGCAATACTGCACAGCGTTGAGTTTTCGGCTGGGAATCAGCATCAACTCTTCGATCACCGGTGCGGCGATGCCGAGTTGCCGCAAGCGCTCTGCATTGCGGGCGAAACGACGCGCAGGCGGGGACCAGAGGGCGGACGAAAGCAGGCGTTTGCGCCTGTAGAGCTTCAGGAAATCGCCATTCGAGAGGCGCGCCACTTTCAAGCCCAGACCGTCCTCTTCGATGGTCTGGGCTCCAATCAGCAGGGAATCGAGTTGGGCCTCGCTCAGGATCTTCATCGTTTATCCAGTGCGCGTTGGCTGATGGATAGGGCGGCCACCAACGAAAGTGGGATCCAGATCAGGAACCAGCTTTCATTGGGGCGTGAGAGGAAACTGCTGCCTTCGGTCAGGCCAGCGCCGATCCCGTAAATGAGCATGGCTGAAGCAATCTGGAAGCCAGGTTGTTTGCGTTGGCTGAAACAGCGCCAGAGGCCGAAGCCGTACATCAGCAACCAGAGCAGCAACCCTACCAGGCCCAGCTCCAGCATCACCGCGAGTTCGACATTGTGCGGGTCGCGCATGGTGGTGCCGAGCCCCTCCGCCTGGAAGGTAAAGCTGCTGTCATAGCCGGTGCCAATCCAAAGGTGCTGCCCCACTTGGTGAAGTGCGTCAGTCCAGAGTTGTGGTCGGAACGAAACACCGCGCTGCAGCAGCAATTCTGGAAACGCGAGGAAACTGGCGCCGACGATAACGATGCCGGCGGCAACCAGATAAGCCGCCCGGCGCGGCACCATGATCAGCATCCAGATACTCATCAGGCCCAGTGCCATTAGTGGCGTGCGGGAACCGGTTGCCATCAGGGCGGCAAGTATTGGCAGGCAGAAGAGGATCGGGAGCCAGTCCTGGCGCACATCCCGGGCCAGCCACACCGCGATCCAGTAGGCGCAGAACATGCCGAACACGTGCGAGGTCAGCAGGGGATTGCGAAGCGCTCCTGCACCTACCAGGCGCCAGTCCGGCGGCGGCTCCATGAAATAGAGGAGCAGATTGACGAGCGCTGCCACCGTAGCGAGCACCGCGCCTGCTCTAAACACCCTCAGGAAGAGTTCCCGGTCCTCGAGGATAATCAATGCACTGCTGGCAAAGAGCATGAATACGTAAAGCGGACGTTTGGCCAGCCCTTCGGGATCGTTGTCCGTTCCGGACCAGGTCAGGCTGATCAGAAGCCAGGCGGAAAAGGCGAGGAAGGCTAGCAACAGTGGCTCGCGAACCAACACACCGAGCCTGCGCGGATTTTGTATCAACGCCAGCAGTGCAGGGAACGCAACCAAGGCATAGAAAACCTTGGTGTAGAGGCTGCCATTGGATAGCCAGAACAGCCCAGTCAGCAGTGCCAGGTATCCCAGGACCAGCCAGCGGCGCACGACGAAGTGGGAAATGGAAGGTGCTACTAACCAGGACAGGAGGGGGATGGGATGCACTGTACGAACCGGTAGGACGTTGCAAAAGGCCGGCATTTTAGCACCCACGGGGAGGGGCCGGCTCCTCTGTGATAAGCTTTGCAACCTTTCGACAACGTCGACGCGTGAACGCATGTCCGATCAGCACCCCGAATCCGCCCGACCCTCCAGCCTCAAGATCTATCTCCGCCTGCTGGGTTACGTCCGCCCTTACATCGGGATGTTCCTGGTCAGCATCATCGGCTACATCATCTTCGCCTCCACCCAGCCGATGCTGGCCGGCATCCTCAAGTACTTCGTGGATGGCTTGAGTAATCCCGATGCCGTCCTGTTCCCCAATGTTCCCTACCTGCAGGACCTTAAGCTGCTTCAAGCGGTACCGCTGCTGATCATCCTGATCGCCGCCTGGCAGGGATTGGGGTCGTACCTGGGCAACTACTTCCTGGCCAAGGTCTCCCTGGGTCTCGTTCATGATCTGCGTCTGGCGCTGTTCAATAGTTTGCTGGCCCTGCCGAATCGCTATTTCGACAACCACAACTCCGGGCACCTGATCTCGCGCATCACCTTCAACGTGACCATGGTCACCGGTGCTGCCACCGATGCGATCAAGGTTGTCATCCGTGAAGGCCTGACCGTGGTTTTCCTGTTTGGCTATCTGTTGTGGATGAACTGGAAACTGACCTTGGTGATGGTCGCCATCCTGCCCCTGATCGCCCTGATGGTGAGCAGCGCCAGCAAGAAATTCCGCAAGCAGAGCAAGAAGATCCAGGTGGCCATGGGCGATGTCACCCATGTGGCCTCCGAAACCATCCAGGGCTATCGGGTGGTGCGCAGCTTTGGCGGTGAGCCTTACGAGTCCGGCCGCTTCAGGGCTGCCAGCGAGGACAACACCCGCAAGCAACTGCGGATGACCAAGACCTCGGCCGTCTATACCCCGATGCTGCAACTGGTGATCTACACCGCCATGGCCGCCCTGATGTTCCTCGTGCTTTTTCTGCGCGGCGATGCCAGCGCGGGTGATCTGGTGGCCTACATCACGGCTGCTGGTCTGTTGCCGAAGCCTATCCGCCAGCTCTCCGAAGTCAGCTCCACTGTGCAGCGTGGCGTCGCCGGTGCGGAAAGCATCTTCGAGCAACTGGACGAGGAGTCCGAGGTGGATCATGGCACCGTCGAGCGTGATCATGTCGGTGGCCGCCTGGAAGTGCGCAATCTCAGCTTCCAGTACCCCGGAACCGAAAAGCCCGTGCTGCAGGACATCAGCTTCGAGGCCGAACCGGGCCAGATGGTCGCCTTGGTGGGGCGCTCCGGTAGTGGCAAGTCCACCCTGGCCAACCTGATCCCGCGTTTCTACCACCATGAACACGGACAAATCCTGCTGGATGGCGTCGACATCGAGGACTATCGCCTGCGCAACCTGCGTCGCCACATCGCCCTGGTGACCCAGCAGGTGACGCTGTTCAACGACTCGGTAGCCAACAACATCGCTTACGGCGATCTCGCCGGCGCGCCGCGCGAGGATGTCGAGCGTGCGGCCGAAGCGGCCTATGCCAAGGAGTTCGTCGACAGGCTGCCGCAGGGCTTCGATACCGAGGTGGGCGAGAACGGTGTGCTGTTGTCCGGCGGGCAGCGCCAGCGGCTGGCCATTGCCCGGGCGTTGTTGAAGAATGCCCCAGTGCTGGTGCTCGACGAAGCCACGTCGGCCCTCGATACCGAGTCAGAACGGCATATCCAGGCGGCGTTGGATCGTGTGATGGATGGCCGCACCACCCTGGTCATCGCCCATCGTCTTTCGACCATCGAGAAGGCGGACCTGATTCTGGTCATGGATCAGGGGCGAATCGTCGAGCGCGGCACCCATGCTGAGTTGCTGGCGATGAACGGTTACTACGCCCGGCTGCATGCCAACCAGTTCGCAGACGAGGCTCAGTCGGAGGCGGGCTGAGCGGCATCGACTCCATCGCTAATCAAGGAAGGGCCGGGTCTTCACTCGGCAAGGCAAGGTTTTGCTCAATAGATTCAGACTGTACCGGGAGCATGGATGGGAGTCGGTCGATGCCGGTTCCTACCGTAGCGTCTGGGAGCGTTTCGGCGGCAGCGTCATCACTCACCCGCAGGTCGTTGAGCGCTTGTCCGCGCTGGCGGTCATTCCCGTGCGTTACCTCGGGTACCGTGAAGGTGGCGAGCTCCAGGCTGCCATTCCTACCTGGGGGCGGAGTCTGGCGCTTTCCCGGCAGGTGCTGAAGCGCAAGGGAATGCGCAACCTGTTCGACTTGGGTAACGCCGAGGTCATACTGCCGGTCGCACCAGGTGCGGGAATCGCGCTTCGTCACGAAGGCGCCTATCTCTCCGAACTCAATCTGTCCGGTTTCCGCAGCCTGCGTCCGCAGAAAACGCAGTTGGCCATGGCTCGCGCCCCCGAAGCCTGGTCGAAGAAGTTCCGCTACAACCAGCGCCGCGAGCTGCGCCTTTTCGAGGAGGCGGGTGGCGAAGTGAGGCCAGTGGCGGGCTTCGCGCCTGCAGAGCTGGCCGCGATCTATACCGAGCTGTTCGAACGACGCTGGGGTTTCGAAGTCCCGGGCAAAGGTAATCTCGCTGAGGTCTTCAGGCTGTTGCATGAGTACCTCAGTGGCTCGTTGCTGCTGCTCGATGGCGCACCGGTTGCCGTTCAGGTGCTGTACAGGGCCGAGTCGCCAGACTGGATCAGTTACGAGTACATCAACGGCGGCGTTGATCCTCGTGCGCACCATCTCAGTCCAGGTAGCGTTCTCAGCTTCATCAATACCCAGGCCGCCTGGGAGGATGCCCGGGCCAGGGGCAAGATGCTCCGCTACTCGTTCGGTCGAGCCGACCGCGAATACAAGGATCGTTGGTGCGACAGGGTTGCCGCATTTCGGGTGTAAGTGAATGGAAACACGCAAACAGCAACTGCTGCGTCGGCATCGCCGCGGCAAGCGTCTCTTCATGGTCGCAGCCCTGCTGGTCCTGGCGGCGCTCGATTGGTTCGGCAACTGGAACAGCCTCCCGGTGCTGTTGGTCCTGGCCTGGATCGCCCATGAGGCCTGGTTCGCCGACCATCTCTTCTATTCACCGCGGGAAGACTATCGCTACGATTTTCCGGGCTTTTCAGCTGGCGTCGAAGGCGTTATCCACAAGCGCGAACTGCAGCTGGACCCTGGCCGACTGCCAGCCAGCGCCGACACGCTGATCCTTGCTGTCGAACTTCGCAGCACCTGGCTGGGGCGCTGGCTGGATCCCCACGTCCTGATTCAGGACGGCCAGTCCGTGGATCGTCAGGACTTCGAACGTGGTGCGCGGGGCCTTCGCTATCTCAATCTGTCCGGCCTGTTGCCAGCCCTGCGCGAGGGACGTTTGCGCCTGCAGGGGCGATTCTGTCGCCTGGGTCCTGAGGTCAGGTTGCATGCCTTCGACAATCCGGACTACGCCTCGCGGCGCGTGATGATCATCGCGCCCCACGCCGACGATGCCGAATTGGCGGCCTTCGGCCTTTACAGTCGCTGCGCCGAGGTCAGTATCGTGACCCTTACCCAGGGTGAAATCGAGGCGCAGAACTACCGCAGGCTGGGGCTCGACAAGGCTGCAGCGGCGCGTTTGAAAGGGCGTCTGCGCAGCTGGAGTAGCCTGGCGGTGCCGCTCTGGGGTGGCGTACCGGCCAGTCGCTGTGTGCAATTGGGGTACTACTGCATGCAGCTGGCGGCCATGGCAGCCGAGCCGAACAAGCCTTTCGCGTCTCGGGAGTCCGGCGAAGCGGATATCCGCAGCGTGCGACGCTTCAATCCCCTGGGACTGCCAGGCGATCTGGACGGTGTGCCGACCTGGAACAACCTGGTAGGCGATCTGGCCGCCCTGCTCAAGCGATTCCGTCCCGAGGTAGTGGTCCTGCCGCATCCAGAGTTGGACCCGCACCCCGACCACATTCAGGCCAGCCGTGCCCTGGCCGAGGCGGTCGAGTGCAGCGGCTGGCAACCCAGTGTTCAGCTCTTGTACGCCAACCATCTCTACGACAACGACCGCTGGCCCATGGGGCCCGCGGGCAGCGGCGTCAGCCTGCCGCCACGGCAGGAGCCGTTGCCGGCCGATGGGTTATGGAGTCCCCGGCTCGGGGCTTCTACGCGAATGGACAAGGCCCAGGCGCTGGCCATGCAGCACGATTTGCAGGCGCCCCTGCCGTTCAAAAAGCGCTTGCGTCGTGTCATCCAGTGGCTGCTGGCGGGCCGACGCTGGCCCGAGGTCGGCCAAGACGATTTCTTCCGCAAGGCAGTGCGCCGCCACGAGCTATTCTGGGTGCGCCCGACGTCCGATCGAGAGCCTCGGGGCAACTGAGCTGCTATGGTATGATCCGCGCCGTTTTTGACGTCCGGAGACCCCATGAAGCTGTCCATGCCCCGATTCGATCAGGCCCCCGTTCTGGTGGTGGGCGACGTCATGCTTGACCGTTACTGGCATGGCGGCACTTCGCGCATTTCGCCCGAGGCACCGGTGCCCGTGGTCAAGGTGGATCAGATCGAGGACCGTCCCGGCGGCGCCGCCAACGTTGCGCTGAACATCGCCGCCCTGGGTGCTCCGGCCATGCTGGTGGGTATTACTGGCGTCGACGAAGCAGCCGACAGCCTTACCGACAGCCTCAACGCCGCTGGCGTCGATGTGCACTTCCAGCGTCTCAACCAGCAGCCGACCATCGTCAAGCTGCGGGTCATGAGCCGTCACCAGCAGTTGCTGCGCATGGACTTCGAAGAAGCCTTCCAGACCGACGCCGAGGCCCTGGCCGCGGAAGTCGAGCGCCTGCTGCCCGAAGCCAAGGTGCTGGTGCTGTCGGACTACGGCAAGGGCGCGCTGAAGAATCACCAGGTGCTGATACAGGCTGCTCGTCGTCGCGGTGTGCCGGTGCTGGCCGACCCCAAAGGCAAGGACTTCAGCATCTATCGCGGCGCCAGCCTGATCACCCCGAACCTCAACGAGTTCGAAGCCATCGTCGGTCGCTGCGCCGATGAGGCCGAACTGGTTGCCAAAGGGGCAGCGCTGATGCATGAGTTGGACCTGGGCGCCCTGCTGGTCACGCGTGGCGAGCATGGCATGACTTTGCTGCGCCCCGACCACTCTCCGCTGCACCTGCCGGCCCGCGCCCGCGAAGTGTTCGATGTCACGGGCGCCGGCGACACGGTGATTTCCACCCTGGCTGCTGCGCTGTCCGCTGGTGAAGAGCTGCCTCAGGCCGTAGCCCTGGCCAACCTTGCCGCCGGTATTGTTGTCGGCAAGCTGGGTACGGCAGCTATCAGCGCGCCGGAACTGCGTCGCGCCGTGCAGCGCGAGCAGGGTTCCGAGCGCGGTGTGCTGAGTCTGGATCAACTGCTGCTGGCCATCGAGGATGCCCGCGCCCATGGTGAGACGATCGTCTTCACCAACGGCTGCTTCGACATTCTTCACGCCGGCCATGTGACCTACCTGGAACAGGCCCGCGCCCAAGGCGATCGCCTGGTACTGGCGGTCAACGATGACGCTTCGGTCAGTCGCCTCAAAGGGCCGGGCCGTCCGATCAACAGCGTCGAGCGCCGCATGGCCGTTCTGGCCGGTCTCGGTGCGGTGGATTGGGTCGTGAGCTTCCCCGAAGATACCCCCGAGCGGCTACTGAGCCAGGTCAAGCCCGATGTGCTGGTCAAGGGCGGCGACTATGGCATTGACCAAGTGGTCGGCGCCGATATCGTCCGCGCTTACGGCGGTGAAGTAAGGGTGCTTGGCCTGGTGGAGAACAGCTCCACTACGGCGATCGTCGAAAAAATCCGCAGCAAGTAGTCCTTCCCCACTGGCAGCATTGCCAGTCGTTGGTGTCGGCCCGGTCATAGGCGTCCGGGTCGATGCCACCCATCATCCCGGCATCCTCATCCTGCATGGAGTGCGATGCCGATGTCCCCCAACGCACAGGGCCGTGCCCTGGCCTTGCTCAATCGTGTGGCCCAGGCCCATTGGCCTGATCGTCTCAAGCTGCGCAAGGCATTCGAGAAGCTTCTCTACGGCGGTACCCGCGCCGGCTTCATGCTCGCCGCGCGGCATGCACGCAAGGCCCCACGCCTGGCCAGTTCGGGTGAATTGTTCGACCTCTCCTTGTCCGACGAGCAGCGGATGCTGGTAGAGATGCTGGAAGCCTTTGCCCTGGAAACCTTGCGCCCAGCCGCTCACGGCGCAGACTCGCGCGGCACGGTGCCGGCCGACCTGCTCAACCAGGCCCGCGCGCTCGGACTGGCCCACTACGGAGTGGGCGAGAGCCTGGGCGGCCTGGCCGGAGAGCGCACTGTCCTTACCAACGCGTTGATGGCCGAAGCCTTGAGCAGGGGCGATCTGAGTCTGGCCGCCGCGATCCTGGCGCCGCTTTCGGCGGCCAACTGTATCCGTCGCTGGGCATCGCCTGAACAGCAAGCCGCCTGGCTGCCGGCCTTCATCGGAGAACAGTCAGCGCCACGCGTGGCCATCGCGGTAAGTGAGCCCGCGGTGCTGTTCGATCCTCACAAGCTGGCCACCCGCGCGCGGAACAGGGGGAAACACTATGTGCTCAGTGGAGAGAAGTGCCTGGTGCTCGACGGGCTGGATGCCAGTCGCCTGATCGTTGCCGCTGAAACGGGCCGCGGCGTGGCGCTTTTTTTAGTCGAGACCGGCAGCAAGGGGCTGGAGCTGCGCCCGGAACCGGCCATGGGCCTCAAGGCCTGTGGTACGGCGAGAGTCCGCCTGAAGGGAGTGAAGGTTCCGGCCGGGAATAGGCTGGCTGCAATCGATTTCGACTACCGGCGATTTCTCGATCTCGGCCACCTGGCCTGGTGCGCCCTGGCCCTGGGGACCGCCCAGGCCGCCCTGGACTATGTGATTGACTACTGCAATGAGCGGACGGCCTTTGGCGAGCCCATCAGCCACCGCCAGGGCGTGGCGTTCATGGTCGCGGACATCGCCATCGAACTGGAGGCCATGCGCCTGATGGTCTGGCGTGCCTGCGCCCTGGCCGACCGGGGGGAGGCGTTCCAGCGCGAGGCCTATCTGGCACGGCTGCTCTGCGCCGAAAAGGCCATGAAGATCGGCACCGACGTCGTGCAATTGCTCGGTGGCCATGGTTTCACCCAGGAGCACCCGGCCGAGCGCTGGTACCGCGACCTGCGCGCCGTTGCCTTGATGAGTGGCGGCCTGCACCTGTGAGGATGGCAGCATGAATCTGGAACTCCCGAAGAAATTCCGTGCACTGAGCAACCAGGCCCATCAGGTTGCAGCCGAGTACTTTCGGCCTCTATCGCGCAAGTATGACAAGGCTGAACATGCCTATCCCCGCGAGCTGGACCTGCTGTCAGCGCTGCTGGACGGCATGAACGCCGGTTCTCCGGAGTCCGTGGGCGCGGGTTCTGCGAGCAAGCGTGGCGTCGGTGCGGAAGAGGGTGTGCGCAATGGCGGCAACCTTTCCGCGCTGGTCGGCGTGATGGAGCTCTGTTGGGGCGATGTCGGCCTGCTCCTGGCCATGCCACGCCAAGGCCTGGGCAATGCTGCAATAGCCGCCGTGGCCAACGCGGAGCAGCTCGAGCGTTTCCGCGACACCTGGGCGGCCATGGCGATCACCGAACCTGGTTGCGGCTCGGACTCGGCGGCGATCCGCACCACGGCGGTGAAGGATGGCGACCATTACGTGCTCAATGGCGAGAAGATCTTCGTCACCTCGGGCGAGCGTGCCGACGCGGTCGTCGTCTGGGCGACCCTGGACCGCAACCTGGGGCGTGCGGCGATCAAGTCCTTCGTGGTGGAGAAGGGGACTCCCGGCATGAGCGTTACGCGCCTGGAGAAAAAGCTCGGTATCAAGGCCTCGGACACCGCTTCGATCAGTTTCAACGATTGCCGGGTGCCGGCAGCGAACCTGTTGGGCAATGCCGAGATCGATGTGCAGAAGGGCTTTGCCGGGGTGATGGAAACCTTCGACAACACCCGCCCGCTGGTGGCAGGGATGGCCGTGGGGGTCGCCAAGGCTGCCCTGGACCGGGCGCGCGAGCTGCTGACCGGAGCCGGCTGCCGGTTCGACTACCGCACGCCATTGCTTGCCGCCAGCCACGCTGAAGCGACGCTCTACCGCCTGGAGGCCGAGTGGGAGGCCACACGTCTGCTGACCTTGAAGGCCGCCTGGATGGCCGACAACCGGCTACCTAACACCAAGGAAGCCTCGATCGCCAAGGCGAAAGCCGGGCGCGTGGCCAACGACATCACCCTCAAGTGCGTGGAGCTGGCCGGTGCCCTGGGCTACGGCGAAGACGAACTGCTGGAGAAGTGGGCGCGGGATTCGAAGATCCTCGACATCTTCGAAGGTACCCAGCAGATCCAACTGCTGATCGTGGCGAGACGATTGCTGGGCAAGAGTTCGAGCGAGCTGAAGTAACAACGGCCCCGACGGGATATGGCTTCAGCGACGATGGGGCGGCTTGGGCGCCCCATCGTTCAGCAGGCGACCCTCTTTCCCAACGGTTGGGCCGTCCCCACCCGCGCCAGCCAGTCCCGCCAGCGCACACGTTCTTCGTGCACCAGCCAGCCATCCTGCTCCGCGAAGCTCTCCGAGAGCCAGACTCCACGGGTGCTGGCGGCCTTGAACTCGCCGTTGCGCAGGGTCAGCAGCTCGCCCGTGGGCAGGCCCTGGCGCAGCGGCAGCAGGTAGATATCGGGTCGACGTCGCTCCAGGCTGGCCACCAGTTGGCCGCCCTGCAGCACCTCGTCGACATGGAAGAGGCTGATCTGGTGGCTTTCCCGCGGCAGGTCCAGGCGCAGGTCGTAGACCAGTTGCAGGGATGCGGTAGGCAGGTGGACATAGGCTTCGGGACGTTCCAGCAGGGTCAGCTTGCCGTTGCGCACGGGGCGTGCAGCCCCGGACAGGGGGCTGAGGCGAAAGTGGTTGGCCTCGCGGTATCGCAGGTGCCGCTGATAGGGCGTGGGCAGCCAGGTATCGGCGAAGCGACCGGCGAGCCAGCCTTCCGGCGTCTCGATCAGGCATTCCTCGGCGACTTCCTGAATGGCGGTGAGCAGCGGCAGGTTCAACTCGTGGGCCGGGACGTAGCCGGAAATCAGCTTGAGAACGGTGTCGCCGCGGTCCTGTCGGCGCTGGCGCACCAGCAGCCAGTAATCGCGACCTTGCAGGTTCAGGGTCAGCCGCACCGAAACGCCGAGGTTCGCCAGTTCCACCGCGAAGCGCCGGCTGTCGTTGACCTGCACCGGGCGGCGGCGCTCCAGCATCTGGGTGAAGTTCAGCGGGCGACCCAGGCTTTGGTAGTTCAGGGCGTCGGCACTGGCTTCGACATGCAACGGGAGGGTCTTGAACGCGCTGGGGTCCTTGCGGGCGAGGATTCGCGGCATGTCGGCTCCTTCAGGGTAGGGGTCGGCTAGCAACGACCCCCAATGACGTTGGCGGCCGTCGCGACATTATGGGACAGATGCAGCGGGTTGATGGTCCCGATTATCGCGCTGGTCACCCCGGGATGACCGAAGATCAGTTCGAAGCTGGCGCGCACCGGGTCAATGCCTGCGCCGAGGCAGGCGTGGCCGCTGGCCAGGCCCTTCTTGATCAGGATGCCCTTGTTCTGTTGCACCGCGAAGTCGATCACCGGCTTCTCGCCCCGCTCGTTGAGGTTGTAGGTGACCATGGCGCAATCACCCTGTTCCAGGGCCAGCAGGCCACCCTCAACGGTCTTGCCGGACAGTCCAAAGGCACGAATCTTTCCGGCTTGCTTGAGTTCGGCGAGGGTCTCGTAGACGCCGCTGTCACGCAGGATGGCCAGGTCGTTACCGTCAGAGTGCACCAGAAGCAGGTCGATGAAATCGGTTTCCAGGCGCTTCAGGCTGCGTTCGACGGAGAAACGCGTGTGTTCGGGGCTGAAGTCGAATCGCGAGACGCCGCCCTCGAACTCCTCGCCCACCTTGCTGACGATCACCCATTGCTGGCGCTGACCGCGCAGCAACGGACCCAGGCGCTCCTCGCTTCGACCGTAGGCCGGCGCGGTGTCGATCAGGTTGATGCCGAGGTCGCGGGCCAGGGCCAGCAGTCGAAGGGCTTCGGTATCGTCGGGGATGGTGAAACCGTTGGGGTACTTCACGCCCTGGTCCCGCCCCAGCTTGACGGTGCCCAGGCCGAGTGGGGAGACCACCAGGCCAGTGTTGCCCAGCGGGCGGTGGAAAGTGTGCAGACCGTTCATCCCAGCAGCTCCTCCCAGGCCGGTTGCGCCACGGGCGGGCGAGGCAGGGGGGGCAGCGCGTGGTGTGCGGCCGGGCGCAGGCCGTCGCGCTCGAAGGCAGCCAGCACGCGGTCGGCGAAGTCCGGCGCCAGGGCCAGTTTGGTCGGCCAGCCCACCAGCAAGTGGCGGTGTTCGCTGAGGAAGGCGTTGTCTGGGCGCACCAGGCCGCTTTGGGCCGGCTCGGCGCGATCCACTCGCAAGGTGGCCCACTGCGCAGCCGACAGGTCGACCCAGGGCAGTAACTGGCGCAGCTCCTGTTCGGCGACGGCAATCTGCTCCGCTTCGTTGCGGGCGACGCCCTCGGCCTCGGCCAGGTCGCCGCCCAGGTACCAGACCCACTGGCCGTCGGCGGCCGGGTGACTGGTGACGGTAATGCGTGGCTTGGGCCCGCCGCCCAGGCAGTGGGCGTAGAGCGGTTTCAGGCTGGGCGCCTTGACCATCACCATATGCAGCGGGCGGCGCTGCATGGTCGGTTGGCTCAGGCCCAGGGCCTCGAGCAGTGCCTGGTTGCCGGCGCCGGCACTGAGGACGATGCGTTGTGCGCGGACTTCACGGCCGTCGATGCGCAATCCGACCAGCTGCCCGTCGTCGTTCAAGGGCTCGAACTCGTGGGCGGCCAGCAGGCTGTCGCCAGCAAGGTCGGCCAGGCGCGTGATTAGGCTGGGGACATCCAGTACCAGTTCGGCGAGGCGGTAGACCTTGCCCTTGAACTTTGGGTGCTGCAGTGCCGGTGGCAGGTCGCTGCCCTTGACCTGGTCGACGCGACCGCGCACCGCCTTGCTGGCGAAGAAGCTGGTGAGGTTGCCGGCGAGGGTGCCGGGCGACCAGAGGTAGTGGGCATCGGAGAGCAGGCGTACGCCGCTGAGGTCCAGTTCGCCGTTACCAGCCAGGGCTTCGCGCCAGCGCCGCGGCATGTCGGCGATGGCTTCGGAGGCACCGGTCAGGGCACCGTGCAGGGCGTACTTGGCGCCACCGTGGATGATCCCCTGGGACTTCACGCTCTGTCCGCCGCCGAGGCTGGCGTTTTCCACCAACAGGGTGGCGAAGCCTTGCTTGCGCAGACGGGCGTTGAGCCAGAGGCCGGCGATGCCGCCGCCCAGGATGAGCACATCGGTGGAAAGGGATTCGGCCATGGGTCGCAGGCGCCTCGAAAAAAACAGGGGCGCAGTATAGCGCCCCTGTCGTTCCGCCGATGAGCAACTGGTTTCAGTGGCCGGTGCTGTTCGAGAAGAGCTGGATCACCACGACGCCGGAGACGATCAGCCCCATGCCGAGCACGGCGGGGACGTCCAGCTTCTGCTGGTAGAGCACCAGGGCGGCGACACTGACCAGCACGATGCCAAGTCCGGCCCAGATGGCGTACGCGATACCCACGGGGATGCTGCGCACCACCAGGGTCAGCATCCAGAAGGCGATGGCGTAGCCACCGATCACCAGAATCAGCGGCAGGGGTTTGTTGAAGCCGTCGATGGCTTTCATCGAGGTGGTGGCGATCACTTCGGCGGCAATGGCGATAGCAAGGTAGATGTAGCCGGTCATGGTCGGGCCTCCTGTGTAATGGCGCGAATTCTAAGACTTCCTCTGATGGGATAAAGTGATTACCTATCTGTATTGGAGATAGGTTTTTCGCCATGCAATGGAGTCTGGAGCAGATTCGCCTGTTCGTCGGCGTCGCCGAAGGCCAGTCCTTTTCCGCCGCCGCGCGCCAGCTTCGGCGTGCACAGTCAGCCGTGAGCAGCGGTATCGCGCTGCTGGAGGAAGACCTGGGCGTGTTGCTGTTCGAGCGCAGCAGTGGCCGCCAGCCACGTTTGACAGCGGCTGGCCGTGCGCTGCTGGAGGAGGCTCGGGAAGTGCTGCGCCAGTGCCAGCGCCTGGATGCACGGGCCCTGGGGCTGTCCGGGGGGGAAGAAGCCCGACTGAGGTTGGCCCAGGATGAGGCCATGCCCTATCAGCCGGTCCTGGCCAGCCTTGAGGCTCTGGGGACGGCCTTTCCCATGCTGGAAGTGCAGCTGGCCAGCAGCGCCCAAGGTGACGTGGCGCGCAAGCTGCTGGAGCGCCGTGCCGACCTCGGCCTGCTGTTCCACCATGAGCAGATGCCCGACGCACTGGAACGCCAGCGGCTGGGCACCATTGAAATGGTTACGGTTTGCGGCGCCGGCCACATCCTGGCAGCGCAAGGCCATGCGGAGCGGCGCGAGCTGGTGCGACACCGGCAGATCCTGATGGCACCTCAGGACAGCCACTATACGGGCGGGGAGCAACTCGGCCCGCAGGTCTGGCGCGCCGATAGCTTCTATGTCATGGCGGAGTTGGTAATGCGGGGGTTGGGGTGGGCGTGGTTACCGCGTCATGTGGCGCAGTACCCGGCCTATCAGGGGCAATTGGTGGAGCTGCGCAGTGACTGGACGCCTCCCTCGCTGGTGGTGGAACTGGTCTGTCGTCGTGATACGGCCCTGGGGCCGGCGGCGCTCTGGCTGGCCGATAGCCTGGCAGAGCATCTGCAGGCTATGGGCTAGTGCGATCAGCGGCGAGTCACGCTAAGCTCCGCGCCCATGAATCGCACCCTCTATACCCTGTTGTTTCATCTCGGTCTGCCGCTGGTGGCCCTGCGCCTGGCCTGGCGTGCCTGGCGTGCGCCCGCTTACGCACGGCGCATCGGCGAGCGCTTCGCCTTCGGCCTGCCGGCGATCAAGCCGGGGGGTATCTGGGTCCATGCGGTGTCGGTGGGCGAAAGCATCGCCGCTGCGCCCATGGTCCGTGCCCTGCTGGAGCGCCACCCGGACCTGCCCATCACAATCACTTGCATGACCCCCACCGGTTCCGAGCGCATCCGTGCCCTGTTCGGTGACCGGGTGCAACATTGCTATCTGCCTTATGACCTGCCTTGGGCAGCGGCGCGCTTCCTTGATCGGGTGCGGCCGAAGCTGGCGGTGATCATGGAAACCGAACTCTGGCCCAACCACATTCACCAGTGCGCCTGCCGTGGCGTTCCGGTGGTGCTGGCCAACGCGCGGCTTTCCGAGCGTTCGGCGCGCGGCTATGCACGCTTTGGCAAATTGACCGCGCCCATGCTGGCTGAGCTGAGCTGGATCGCAGTGCAGACTGAGGCTGAAGCCGCGCGCTTCCGTGCCCTGGGCGCGCGCGCTGAGTGCGTGGGCGTCACAGGTTCGATCAAATACGACCTGCGCATTGACCCGGCGCTGTTGCAACGTGCCGGCGCGCTTCGCAGCCAGTGGGGCGCCGAAGCCCGGCCAGTGTGGATCGCCGCCAGTACCCACGCGGGGGAGGATGAGGTCGTTCTCGCCGCCCACAAGACACTGTTGACGCAGCGTCCTGATGCCCTGTTGATCCTGGTGCCACGTCATCCGGAGCGTTTCGGTCCGGTGTTCGAACTATGCCGTCGCGAAGGTCTGGCGACCGTTCGCCGCTCCAGCGGCGCTTTGGTGGCGCAAACCGATTCAGTGCTGGTTGGCGACACCATGGGCGAACTGCTGTTCCTCTACGCGCTGGCGGACATCGCCTTCGTCGGTGGCAGCCTGGTGCCCAATGGTGGCCACAACCTGCTGGAGCCGGCGGCGCTGAGCAAGCCGGTTCTCAGCGGCCCGCACCTGTTCAATTTCCTCGAAATCGCCGCGCAGCTGCGTGACGCCGGGGCACTGGTCGAGGTGGCTGATGCCGATCAACTGGCGGTGCAGGTGGGGACGCTCTGGATCGATACCGGCCGTGCCGAGGCCATGCGTGAAGCGGGGCTGGCTGTGCTCAAGACCAACCAGGGCGCGCTGGAGCGGTTGTTGGGCGGGATTGCGCGGTTGCTGTGACACCGTAGGGCTTGAAGGGCAGACCTTCGGCGTGCTTGACGATTGAGTTCGCCCCTACAGAATCAGCGCCTCAGAACGTCGGCGGCGTGATTACCCAGAGAATCAGCGCATCCTTCTCGCCAGGATTGCCGTAGCGGTGCGGCTCCTGGCTGGAGAAGCTGAAACTGTCGCCTTCCTGCAGGCGGAAGTGGCGCTCGCCGACCCATAGCTCGAACTCGCCGCTCAACACGTAGCCGGCTTCCTCGCCCTCGTGGCTGTAGCTCTCTTCACTGTAGGTACCGGGGGGAAAGCGTGAGTGGAGCATCTCCAACTGGCGCAGTGGCTGCGGGCTGAGCAACTCGTCAGTAATGCCGTCTTCGTAGTGCAGGCTGGTGCGGGCGTTGCGGCGCACCACGTAGCCACGGTCGGCTTCGCTGGTGGGGGCTTCGCTGGCGAAGAACCACTGGATGGTTACGCCCAGGCTACGGGCGATATTGAACAGTGCCGGGATCGAGGGATACGCCAGGTTGCGTTCCAACTGGCTGATATAGCCGGCAGTGAGCTTGCTCTGCTCGGCCAGCTCACTGAGAGTCATGCCCCGGCGTTTGCGCAGCGCGCGGATGCGCGTGCCGAGGAATTGGCTCTCGGCGTTGGCGTTCGGCGATGGCAGGCTGGGGCTCATGGTTCCCTCCATGGGGCACGGGATCGCGGCATTGTATGGCAGCGGTGATCGCCGGCGACACTCAGATATCCCAGGCCAGCTTCAATCCCTCGTAAATGGCTTCTTCGACGGTGCGTGGGGCCAGGCAGTCGCCGATTCGGCGGAACTCCACCAGGCCTTCCAGTTCGCTGCCCAGATCATCCACCGGTTCATGCCCCTGGCAGAGCACCAGGGTGTCCACTTCCTCGAACAGCATCGGCTCGCCGCAGGTGGCGTGCATCATGTACACCGTGCTGTCGTCGCAACCGTAGAGGCGAGAATAGGGCGTGATCGGTATGCCCAGCTTGTGCAGCTCGCCGGCCATCTGGTCGCGCACATAGAGCGGCAGGCTCTCGCCACAGTGAGGGCCGTTCACCGCCAGGCGCACCTGATGGCCATTGCGCGCCAGGCGCTCGGCGATGCCGGGGGCAATCCAGTCCCCGCGCCAGTCGGTCACCAGCACCGAACGACCCAGCTGCACTTCGTCGCGCAGGACCTGCCAGGCGTCCACCACCTGCAGCTCGCCGCCGCGCTCGAATGCTGGCCAATAGGGTCTGGCGCCGGTGGCGAGGATCACCAGGTCGGGACGTTCGCGCTCCACCAGGGCGCGGTCGACGCGGACGTTGCGTTGCACCTGAACGTCGGCCAGTGCCATCTCCCGTTGCAGGTTGGTGGCTGCTCCGCCGAACTCCGCCCGCCGGGGCAGCAGCTGGGCCAGCAGGACCTGGCCGCCGAGTTGGCTCCCGGCTTCATACAGCGTTACCTCGTGGCCGCGTTGGGCGGCCACTGCGGCCGCCTTCATTCCGGCGGGGCCGCCGCCCACCACCATCACACGCTTGCGCACGCTGGCCGGCTTGGGCGCGTCGTAGGTGAGTTCACGGCCGGTTTCCGGGTGCTGGATGCAGGAGATGGGGTAGCCGCGGTGGAAGTGGCCGATGCAGGCCTGGTTGCAGGCAATGCAGGCGCGAACGTCATCGCTGCGGCCGGCGGCGGCCTTGTTTGGCATCTGCGGGTCGCAGATCAGCGCGCGGGTCATGCCGCAGACGTCGGCCTGCTCGCGAGCAAGTATGGCTTCCGCTTCCTGGGGCTGGTTGATTCGCCCCGTGACGAATAGCGGGATGTCCAGGCGTGCCTTGAAGCTTCCCGCCGTGGGCGCCAGGTAAGCGGCTTCGATCGCCATGGGCGGCACGATGTGGATGGCGCCGCCGAAAGAAGCCGAAGTACCGGCGACCAGGTGCACATAATCGAGCTGCCCCTGCAGCGCAAGCACGGCGGCCAGGGATTCATCTTCGGTCAGGCCTTCCGGGTCACGTTCGTCGGCGGAGATGCGCAGGCCGACGATGAAGTCTTCGCTGCAGTTGGCGCGCACGGCCTGGATCGTTTCGCGGAGGAATCGCAGGCGGGCGTCCAGATCCCCGTTGTAGCCGTCCTCGCGGCGATTTACCCGGGGGTTCAGGAATTGCGCTGGCAGATAGCCATGGCTGGCGACTATTTCCACGCCGTCGAGTCCGGCCTCGTACAGACGGCGGGCGGCGGCACCGTAGCCGGCGACTATCTCGTCGATCATCGGCTGGTCCAGGGCTCGTGGCATTACCCGGAAGCGCTCGTTGGGCGAGGCCGAGGCGGACCAGGCCACTGCCAGCAGGCCGTCGCCGGACTCCATAATCTCCCGGCCCGGGTGGAAGACCTGGGACAACACCACGGTGCCTTCGGCATGGCAGGCCTCGGCCAGGCGGCGGTAGCCCTCGATGCAGGCATCGTCGGTGGCCATCAGTACGTGGGAGGTGTAACGCGCGCTGTCGTGCACCCCGGCCACCTGCAGCACGATCAGGCCAACGCCGCCCTTGGCTCGGGCGCGGTGGTAGGCGACGAGTTGGTCGTTGACCAGGTTGTCGGCAGGCATCGAAGTGTCGTGTCCGCTGGACATGATGCGGTTCTTCAGGCGTTTGCCGCGGATTTCCAGGGGCTCGAAGAGGTGCGGGAAGGTGGCGCTGGACATGGAGGCTCCTGAGGACCTGATGGCCCGACTCGTTCTCGTTGCGCCATGAAAATTTACTATCAGTAAAAAATCAACTCGTTTATTTACTTGTCGCGTTGGGCTCAATCCGAGATAGCAGGGTTGCCTGACGGCAGGCGGTGGTACTCACAAGGGGGGGCTTCGCGTCAGCGCACGGAATGAAAAAGCCCGGCTGTGATGCCGGGCTTCTTGGTATTGCAGCAGGACTCAGTACTCCGGGTCGCCGCGCAGGCTCGCTTCTGCCGCTTTGGCCAGATCGGGCGGGAGGAAGTCCTTGTCCGGGTCGTAGTCCGGCTTGAGGAAACTGGCCAGGGCTTCCAGGTCGCCCGGACTGAGAGTGCCGGCGGCCTGCTTCAGGCGCAGGTTGTCGAGAATGTAGTCGTAGCGGGCGTTGTTGTAGTCGCGCACGGAGCTGTACAGCTGACGCTGGGCGTCGAGCACGTCGACGATGTTGCGGGTACCCACCTGGTAGCCGATTTCGGTGGCTTCCAGGGCGCTCTGGTTGGAGATGATCGACTGCTTGCGTGCCTTCACCTGTTCGACGTCGGTGTTCACCGCGCGGTGGAAGTTGCGAGTGTTCTGCACCACGGTGCGGCGCAGGCTTTCGCGTTGCTGCTCGGTCTGATTCAGGCGCTGGTAGGACTCGCGCACCTGAGAACTGGTCAGGCCACCGCTGTAGATCGGAATGTTCAGCTGCAGGCCAATGCTGCGCTGTTCGACGTCGCCACTGAATTGCTGGGTGCTGCCGGGCGAGTTGCTGAAGCCCAGGCTGTCATTGTCACCTTTCTGGTAGCTGGCTACCGCGTCCAGGGTCGGTGCATGGCCGGCCTTGCGCTGACGCAGGGTTTCTTCGGCGGCATCGACGGCGTAGTTGGCGGCCTGGAGGTTGAGGTTCTGCTGGGCTGCGGTGTCGACCCAGGCCTTGGCGTCGTTGGGCGCAGGCACCACGACCGGAAGGGTGTGGAGGATGCCCTCGAGCGAGGCGTACTCGCGGTTGGTCAGGGTCACCACGGCCTGGAAGGCGTCTTCCACGTTGCGTTCGGCGATTATCCGGTTGGCGCGGGACGTGTCATAACCGGCCTGGGCTTCCAGTACGTCGGTCTTGTCCGAGAGGCCGACGTCGAAACGTTCGTTGGCCTGGTCGAGCTGGCGCTTGAACGCCGCTTCCTCGGCCTTGGTCGAGGCCAGGTTGTCCTGGGCGCGCAGCACGGCGAAGTAGGTTTCGGCGGTCTGCAGGATCAGGTTCTGCTGGGTAGCGGAGAAGTCCAGGGAGGCCTGTTCGGTGCTGGACTCGGCGGCCTTCAGCTGGAACCAGCGGTCTGCACGGAAGATCGGTTGGCTCAGGGTCGCCTGGTAGGCGAGGCCGCTGCGCGAGGAGGTGCTGGAAGGGTCGTCCAGCTTGGTCCGGGTGTCGTCGGCTGTGGCGCCGCCGTTTATCTGCGGCAGCAGGCCGGAACGAGCCTGGGGTACGGCTTCGCGTTGCGCTTCGTAGTTGGCACGAGCGGCGGCGAGGTCGGCATTGTTGTCGACGGCGTCCTTGTAGACGGTCACGAGGTCCGTCTTGGCTGACAGGGGGGCATCTACGGCTGAGGCGGTTCCGGCAAATGCGGATGCCACGGCGATGGCCAGCGAGAGTCTGCGCAGCATGATCAATCCTGGATTCTGATGTGTCGGGCAAGGCTACGGGGCCGCTGGAGGCGGGTCAAGACGCCCCACCGGCGGCCGAAGTGTAGTTTGCGGCAAGCTATGTTGCCTGCTTGCAACAATCGATTGCGATTGAACGCGTTGCGTCACTTCACGACGTGCTGGTCATATTATTCTGACCGCCGGGTTGGTTTTATCCGTCAGGCTTGTTTAGACTGCGCGAGTTCTTGTCGGGGTGCCTCGAATCGGAGGCTGAGATCGGAGAGTTCCGGATCCCGTTGAACCTGATCAGGTTAAGGCCTGCGTAGGGAACAAGATGTGCCTCCCCATCCCGTACTCCGGGAGGCTCCTCTCGGCACCAGTCCTGGTGCACTCTGCCTTCAGGTTCGCTCCGACATCTTTCCCAGGAGCCAGCCGATGACCGCAAAACAACAAAAGAACCTGAGCGAAAGCGCCCAGGTCGACGAGCAATCCATCCAGCCTTTCCCCCGTTCGCAGAAAGTCTATGTGCAGGGCTCCCGCCCGGATATCCGCGTGCCCATGCGCGAGATCAGCCTGGACGTGACGCCGACTGCCTTTGGCGGCGAGATCAATGCCCCGGTTACCGTTTATGACACCTCGGGCCCTTACACCGACCCGAGCGTCACCATCGATGTGCGCGAGGGTTTGGCCGATGTGCGTTCGTCGTGGATCGACGATCGCGGCGACACCGAGCGCCTGCCCGGCCTGACCTCCGAATTTGGCCAGCGTCGCCTGGCGGATGCCGAGCTGTCGGCGATGCGCTTCGCCCACGTGCGCAACCCGCGCCGGGCCAAGGCAGGTCGCAACGTCACTCAGATGCACTACGCGAAGCAGGGCATCATCACGCCCGAAATGGAATACGTCGCCATCCGCGAGAATATGAAGCTGGCCGAGGCGCGTGCCGCTGGCTTGCTGAAGGATCAGCATCCGGGGCAAAGCTTCGGTGCCAGCATCCCGAACGAAATCACCCCCGAGTTCGTCCGCGAGGAGATCGCTCGCGGTCGCGCCATCATCCCGGCCAACATCAACCATGTGGAGCTGGAGCCGATGATCATCGGCCGCAACTTCCTGGTGAAGATCAACGGCAACATCGGCAACTCGGCCCTGGGTTCCTCCATCGAGGAGGAAGTGGCCAAGCTGACCTGGGGTATTCGTTGGGGCTCGGACACCGTGATGGACCTGTCCACCGGCAAGCACATCCATGAAACCCGCGAGTGGATCATCCGCAACTCGCCGGTACCCATCGGCACCGTGCCGGTCTACCAGGCGCTGGAAAAAGTCGGCGGTATCGCCGAGGACCTGACCTGGGAGCTGTTCCGCGACACCCTGATCGAGCAGGCCGAGCAAGGCGTGGACTACTTCACCATCCACGCCGGCGTGTTGCTGCGCTACGTGCCGCTGACCGCCAAACGCGTCACCGGCATCGTCTCCCGTGGCGGCTCGATCATGGCCAAGTGGTGCCTGGCCCACCACAAGGAGAATTTCCTCTACACCCACTTCGAGGAAATCTGCGAAATCATGAAGGCCTACGACGTCAGCTTCTCGCTGGGCGATGGCCTGCGTCCGGGTTCCATCGCCGACGCTAACGATGCCGCGCAATTTGGCGAGCTGGAAACCCTCGGCGAGCTGACCAAGATCGCCTGGAAGCACGATGTGCAAACCATGATCGAAGGTCCCGGTCACGTGCCGATGCACCTGATCAAGGAGAACATGGACAAGCAGCTGGAGTGCTGCGACGAGGCGCCGTTCTACACCCTCGGCCCGCTGACCACTGACATTGCGCCCGGCTACGACCACATCACTTCCGGCATCGGTGCCGCGATGATCGGCTGGTTCGGTTGCGCCATGCTTTGCTACGTGACCCCCAAGGAACACCTGGGCCTGCCGAACAAGGATGACGTGAAGACCGGCATCATCACCTACAAGATCGCAGCCCATGCCGCCGACCTTGCCAAGGGCCATCCGGGTGCGCAGATCCGCGACAACGCGCTGTCCAAGGCACGCTTCGAGTTCCGCTGGGAAGACCAGTTCAACCTTGGCCTTGACCCGGATACCGCGCGTGCCTTCCACGACGAGACCCTGCCGAAGGACTCGGCCAAGGTGGCGCACTTCTGCTCCATGTGCGGGCCGAAGTTCTGCTCCATGAAGATCACCCAGGAAGTCCGCGACTACGCCAAGGAAAACGGCCTGACCGACGAGCAGAAGGCCATCGAGGCCGGTTTCGCCGAGCAGTCCGGACGCTTCAAGGAAGAGGGTTCGGTGATCTACAAGCAGGTGTAACGGCCTGCCATGTGACCCTGGGCAGGCGCTGACCTGTCACACCCAAGCTGGAAGCCGGGCCTCGTGCCCGGCTTTCCGGTTTGTGGATAACTCGATAACTACAGTCCAAGCGGGGCACCTGCCAACGTGAACACCCCCTCCAGCTACTCGCCGTCCATTCCGGTCGCCTTCGACCAGCGCGTTCTCGGCACGCGTGATCTGTTTTCTCTCTGGTTCTCCCTCGGCCTCGGCCTGATGGTGCTGCAGACCGGTGCGCTGCTGGCGCCGGGTCTGGGTACCAGCGACGCGCTGCTGGCGATCCTCCTCGGTACGGGTGTCGGGGTGCTGCTACTGGGTTCGGCGGCGATGATCGGTAGCGACACGGGCCTGGCTGCCATGGCATCGATGAAGCTCAGCTTGGGTTCGACGGGTGCAACCCTGCCGGCCTTGCTCAACCTGCTGCAACTGGTCGGTTGGGGAGCCTTCGAAATCATCGTCATGCGTGACGCCGCCGGGCTGCTGGTGGCTCGCGGCCTGGGCGAAGACAGCCTGTGGGCCTCGCCGATACTCTGGACCCTGGTGTTCGGTGCCTTGGCCACCTTGCTGGCGGTAGCCGGCCCGCTGGCCTTCGTGCGGCGCATCCTGCGGCGCTGGGGCATCTGGCTGCTGCTGGGCGCCTGCGTCTGGCTGACCTGGGACCTGCTGAATCGTGCCGATTTCACGGCCCTGATGGCGCGCGCCGGCGACGGTTCAATGAGCTTCGCCCTGGGTTTCGACATTGCCATCGCCATGCCGTTGTCCTGGTTGCCGCTGATCGCTGACTACTCGCGCTTCGGCCGTCGCGGCGGTGGCGTATTCGTGGGTTCCGCGCTGGGCTTCTTCATCGGCTGCCTGTGGCTGATGGGCCTGGGCGTGGCCTACACCCTGGCCTTCGCCGAGGGCAGTGATGCCAACGCCTTGCTCCTGGCCCTGGCTGGCGCCGGCATGGGAATCCCACTGCTGCTGATCCTGTTGGACGAGTCGGAAAAGGCCTTCGCCGACATCCACTCGGCGGCGGTATCCAGCGGCATTCTGCTACCGCTCAAGGTGGAGCAACTAGCCCTGGCCATCGGCGTTCTTTGCACGCTGATCGCCTGGTTCGCACCGCTGGCCGAGTACCAGAACTTCCTACTGCTGATCGGCTCGGTGTTCGCGCCGTTGTTCGGTGTGGTGCTGGTGGATCACTTCATCCTGCGTCGTCGTCGTGCCGAGCTTGCACCGCGTGTGGCGCTCCGTTGGGACACGCTGCTGGCCTGGGGCTGTGGCGTCGCGATCTATCACCTGTTGGCCTATCGCTGGCCGGAACTGGGTGCAACCCTGCCAGCGTTGCTGGCGGCCGGCGGGTTGCAGTGGGTACTGGGGCGCTTCAACCGCGTCCGGGGAAATACTGGGGCTTCAGTATTCCGTTGAGTTGCGGATAGGGGATACGGATCTCCGGATGACCGCTGGAGTAGGGCGCGATGCTGTAGACGTCGTACTTGAGTAGCACGGCGCCAAAGCCCAGGCCCACGTTGGCAGTGCGTTCGAACGGCCAGGTCTTGATGAAATCGGGATCCTGGTCGAGCTTGTTGGCTGCGAGCCAGCGGCGGTGGGCCTGCTCCGCGACCTTCCAGAAGGCGTCCTCCTGGCCGGGGAGCAGCATGTCGCCCAGGCTCAGCGGCTTCTCCAGCTTGCGGTCGTAATTGATGAATCCGCGCCCCGGCATGCCGTGGGCACCGCCGGTAAAGAGGTAGCTGGATAGCTCCACCAGCACCAGTTTGTCGTGCTGCTCCAGCACCTTGGCCTGCAGGTAGCTGCTCCAGCCCGGGTCGGCGCTGGCGAGGAAATCCTTCTCGTAGGATTCGAGCGAAGCCGGTAATGGAGCCCCCGGGCTGTCTTGGGTCATCTGCAGCAGGCGCTGGTTGATTAGCGCGTTGAGCTGCGGTTCGCCTTCGAAAGTGATGGTGTCGATGTTCACCAGCGGGCAAGTCTCGCCCTGGCAGCCGGGTTTCAGGTGTTCCCAGGCGTGGCGCTGCGGCTCCAGCTTGTCGCTGCCACCGGGCAGCATCTGGCAGGCGCTGAGCAGGACGCCAAGGCTGGCGGCGGCGAGGAATCTGGCAAGGGGCATCGGTTTCATCGTCGGGGCTTGTTCCGGGAAAGTGCAGGCTTCGACTGCCACGCCGGCCATGAGTTCGTGCTTGCGGGGCAGCCTTTCGCCGCGCATCTTCCCAGCCTGCGCCCCATCTGCAAAGAGGCTGCAGCCCATGCGGCCAAGGGGTAGGATGCGCGGATCAAAGCCTTCCGCAATCAATGAGAGCTTCCCATGGCCGAAACTTTCAAACCGGGCCCCGACGCCGTCGAGGTGGTCGAACGAGAAACCTGTTTCCAGGGTTTCTACCGCCTGGACCGTCTGAGTCTGCGTCATCGGTTGTTCTCCGGCGCCATGGGCCCGGTCATCCATCGGGAACTCTTCGTCCGCCATGATGCTGTCTGCGTGCTGCCCTATGATCCGCAGCGGGATGAGGTCGTGCTGATCGAACAGTTCCGTGTCGGCGCCTATGGCAAGAGCGAGAGCCCCTGGCTGCTGGAACTGGTGGCCGGGCTGATCGACAAGGACGAAGAGCCGGAGGATGTCGCCCGTCGGGAAGCCATCGAAGAAGCTGATCTGCAATTGACTTCGCTATGGCCGATCACCACCTACTATCCTTCACCAGGGGGCTCCAATGAGCGTGTGCATTTGTTCCTCGGGCGATGCGAAAGCAGCGGCGCAGGGGGGGTGCACGGGCTGGCGGAGGAGGGCGAAGACATCCGCGTGCACGTGCTGCCGCTGGAAGACGCCCTCGCCTTGATGCGCGAAGGGCGGCTGGACAACGCCGCAAGCATGCTGGCCCTGCAGTGGCTGGCGCTGAACCGTACTGAAGTCAGGGGGTTGTGGACGTGAATCTGTTGCGCGATCGCTACCGGGTCGATCTCGTCGGGCTGCAAGCAGCCTGCGAGGCGAACTACGCGCGTCTGATGCGTCTGCTCCCGCAGATGCGTGAGGTGCGCGGTTCCCGTCGCGTCGCGTTGAGCCAGGGTGAGCGCCTGCTCGGTGTGCTGGCCCTGGAAGTGGTCGAAGCCTGTCCTTACACCACCACGCTGCAAGTGCGTCAGGAGCACAGCCTGCCCTGGTTGCCGTCGCCGCAACTGGAGGTGCGGGTCTACCATGACGCGCGCATGGCGGAAGTGGTCGGTGCCGAGAATGCACGGCGTTTTCGTAGCGTGTATGCCTATCCCAATGCCGATATGCACCAGCCCGACGAGAAGAGCCAACTCAACCTGTTCCTCGGAGAATGGCTGAGTCATTGCCTGGCTTGTGGCCACGAGCTGGAACCGGTAGTCCTCTAGGTTCGATTCGAATTTGGCTGGCGACTTGTCGGCCACTGCGATCCACAGCCGCTAACTGTGAACCATTCCCGCTTCGCGGGTTTACCCGTTGTGCGCGCAGCAACCATAATCCGAACACCTCGCCCAAGGAGAAGGCCTTGCCCAATCCATTCCCTCTTGCCGCTGACGAGTCGGTGCTGCTGGTGCAGCTCTCCGACAGCCACCTGTTCGCTGAAGCGAACGGCAAGCTGCTGGGCATGGAGACCCGCGACAGTTTGCAGCGGGTGATTGAACAGGTCCTGCAGGAGCAGCCGAGTATCGATCTGGTGCTGGCCACGGGCGACCTGTCCCAGGACGGTTCGGCGGCGTCCTACCAAGCGTTCCACGAGCTGGTAGCGAACATCCCTGCGCCGGCCCGCTGGTTCCCCGGCAACCATGACGAAGTCCCGGTGATGCAGCAGGTTTGTGATGGAACCTCGGCGCTGGAACCCATCGTCGACTTCCCCCACTGGCGCCTCGTGCTGATGGATTCCACCATCGCCGGCGCCGTGCCCGGACATTTCCCCGCCGAGCAGCTGGAACTGCTGGAAAGCGCCCTCGAAGGTGCCGGCGAGCGTCATGTGCTGGTCAGTTTTCACCATCATCCGGTACCTATCGGTTGCGCCTGGATGGACCCTATCGGCGTGCGCAACGCCGAGAGCCTGTTCGCCGTGCTGGATCGTTATCCACAGGTGCGGGCGCTGCTCTGGGGCCACGTCCACCAGGAGTTCGACCAACTGCGCAATGGCGTGCGCCTGCTGGCGTCACCGTCCACCTGCGTGCAGTTCGCGCCGGGCAGCGAGGACTTCTGCGTCGGCAACGAGGCACCGGGGTATCGCTGGTTGCGCCTGATGCGCGACGGCAGTGTCGAAACCGGGGTTTCGCGGGTCACCGGAATCACCTTCGAAGTGGATTACAGCGTCAAGGGTTATTGACCTTCGCGCCGTGGCACGGCAAGAAGTACAACTTTCCCCCGACCTGCCAGGAAGCCGCGTGTCCAGCTCGCAACCCAGCCTTCTCTATATCCACGGATTCAACAGTTCGCCGTCTTCGTTCAAGGCGCGCCAGCTCTGCATGCTCATGCAACGCCTCGGGCTGGCCGGGCAACTGCAGGTACCCAGCCTGCACCACCACCCGCGCCAGGCCATTGGCCAGCTCGAGGCCGCCATTGCCGAGCTGGGGCGCCCGGTGCTGGTCGGCAGCTCCTTGGGCGGCTACTATGCGACCCACTTGGCCGAGCGCCACGGCCTGAAGGCCGTGCTGATCAACCCGGCGGTAGCCCCGCATCGGTTGTTCGAAGACCGGCTTGGTCCACAGAAGAACTATTACAGCGACGAAACCTGGGAGCTGACGCTGGAGCACGTGATGGCACTGGCCGAACTGGAAGTGCCGCCACCACAGGATCCGGCCCGCTACCAGGTGTGGTTGCAGACGGCCGACGAAACCCTCGACTACCGCCAGGCGGAGCGCTACTACCGAGCCTGCGCCTTGCGCATCGAGGCTGGCGGCGACCACGGTTTCCAGAACTTCCCTGCCCATCTGCCCGCCTTGCTGGCCTTTGCCGGCTTTCCCGCGCAGCTGTGGCGTGACATCGACTTTTCCGACCTCTGACTGAAAGGGAATCCATGGCTACTTACAACGCGGATGCCATCGAAGTCCTCTCCGGCCTCGACCCGGTGCGCAAGCGACCGGGCATGTACACCGACACCACTCGCCCCAACCATCTGGCCCAGGAAGTCATCGACAACAGCGTGGACGAGGCCCTGGCCGGCCACGCCAAGAGCGTGCAGGTAATCCTCCACGAGGACAATTCCCTGCAGGTGATCGACGACGGTCGCGGCATG
This sequence comes from Pseudomonas sp. BN415, assembly GCF_029871195.1. Taxonomy (NCBI): domain Bacteria; kingdom Pseudomonadati; phylum Pseudomonadota; class Gammaproteobacteria; order Pseudomonadales; family Pseudomonadaceae; genus Pseudomonas; species Pseudomonas sp. BN415. The sequence goes on along the minus strand of NZ_SSOK01000059.1, from coordinate 65,536 downwards.
CCGGTGGATATCCACCCCGAAGAAGGGGTGCCCGGCGTCGAGCTGATCCTCACCAAGCTGCATGCCGGCGGCAAGTTCTCCAACAAGAACTACCAGTTCTCCGGTGGTCTCCACGGTGTCGGTATCTCGGTGGTGAACGCCCTTTCGACCCGCGTCGAAGTGCGCGTCAAGCGCGAGGGCAACGAGTACATGATGACCTTCGCCGATGGCTTCAAGGCCAGCGAGCTGGAGGTCGTGGGCAGTGTCGGCAAACGCAACACCGGCACCAGCGTGCACTTCTGGCCGGATGCCAAGTATTTCGACTCCCACAAGTTCTCCGTCAGCCGCCTCAAGCATGTGCTCAAGGCCAAGGCAGTGCTCTGCCCGGGGTTGTCGGTCACCTTCGAAGACAAAGCCAGCGGTGAGCGTGTCGAGTGGCACTACGAAGATGGCCTGCGTTCCTACCTGGAGGATGCCGTCAGCGAGTTCGAACGGCTGCCGAGCGAGCCGTTCTGCGGCAGCCTGGCCGGAAACAAGGAGGCAGTGGACTGGGCGCTGCTATGGCTACCCGAGGGCGGCGATAGCGTTCAGGAAAGCTACGTCAACCTGATCCCGACTGCCCAGGGCGGTACCCATGTCAACGGATTGCGCCAGGGCCTGCTGGATGCCATGCGCGAGTTCTGCGAGTTCCGCAATCTGTTGCCGCGTGGGGTCAAGCTGGCGCCGGAGGACGTCTGGGAGCGCATCGCTTTCGTCCTCTCGATGAAGATGCAAGAACCGCAGTTCTCCGGCCAGACCAAGGAGCGCCTGTCTTCCCGCGAGGCGGCCGCTTTCGTTTCCGGCGTGGTCAAGGATGCCTTCAGCCTCTGGCTCAATGCTCACCCGGAGCTGGGCATGCAATTGGCCGAACTGGCCATCAGCAATGCCGGCCGTCGTCTGAAAGCGAGCAAGAAGGTCGAACGCAAGCGCATCACCCAAGGCCCGGCGCTTCCGGGCAAGCTGGCGGATTGCGCCGGTCAGGACCCGATGCGCTCCGAGCTTTTCCTGGTGGAGGGTGACTCCGCCGGCGGATCGGCCAAGCAGGCGCGGGACAAAGAATTCCAGGCGATCATGCCGTTGCGCGGCAAGATCCTGAACACCTGGGAAGTGGACGGCGGTGAAGTGCTGGCCTCCCAGGAGGTCCATGATATCGCCGTCGCCATCGGCGTCGATCCCGGTGCTGCGGACCTGAGCCAGCTGCGTTATGGCAAGGTCTGCATCCTCGCCGACGCCGACTCCGATGGTCTGCACATCGCCACCCTGCTGTGCGCCTTGTTCGTCCGTCACTTCCGCCCACTGGTCGAGGCCGGGCACGTCTACGTGGCCATGCCACCCCTTTACCGCATCGACCTGGGCAAGGAGATCTACTACGCCCTGGACGAAGCTGAGCGTGACGGCATCCTCGACCGCCTGGTGGCCGAGAAGAAGCGTGGCAAGCCTCAGGTCACCCGATTCAAGGGCCTGGGCGAGATGAACCCGCCGCAGCTGCGCGAGACCACCATGGACCCGAACACCCGCCGCCTGGTCCAGCTGACCCTGGAAGACACCGAAGGCACGGTGGAAATCATGGACATGCTACTGGCGAAGAAGCGCGCCAGTGACCGCAAGTCCTGGCTGGAATCCAAGGGCAACCTGGCCGAGGTCATGGTGTGAGGGGAGCCCTGATTCTCCTTGGCCTGCTGTCCTGCGCACCACTCTGGGCCGCTGACGACCCGGAACAATTGCGTCTGGCTGCCGAGTACCCGGTGGAGGGCATGCCCCAGGGCAACCTCTCCGGGCTGGCGCGCTGTGGCAATGAGCTGCTGGCTGTGTCCGACCGTGTCGACCACCAGCTGTACCGGCTCAAGCCCATTGGCGGCGTGCTCCAGGCCGAGGCCGAAATTTTCCATGCACCGCCGGCACCGCCGAGCAGCCTGCCCTGGGGCGTGCGTGCGCGCTCCTGGGCCATCAGCATGGTGAGGGGCAACGAGCTGGATTTTGAAGGCATCAGTTGCGATGCCGCCGGTAACCGCTACCTGGTGAGCGAGACCCATGCGGCGGTACTACAAGTGCCCGTGGCCGGAGAACCCAACTGGCTGCTGCTGCCGGACAACCTGGTCCGCCAGGCCCGCGCCAGTGGCATGCTACTGCACTTCAACGCCCTGCTGGAGGGGATCGCTGTCGATCCCAAGGGCGAGCGGCTCTGGCTCGCCGCCGAGCGCGAGCGCCGTGGTTTGATGGTCCTGCACAAACAACAATCCACTTGGCGCTGCACCGGCGGCTGCGTGATCTTCAGCGAAGCCGGTACTGAACGTCCGCCAGCACCTATTGGCAGCGAACAGCAGATGCCGCGCGACTTTTCCGACGTGGCCTTCCATGAAGAGAAACTCTTTACCCTAGAGCGTCTGGCGCACCAGATTTGCCGGCGCAAGCCGAGCAATGGCGAGGTCGAGCGCTGCTGGTCCTTCGCCGAGGAAGCCCTGGCCGACACCCGCCGCTACGGTGTGCCCTTCGGTGTGTCCGAAGGCCTGTGGATAGATGTCGAAGGCGCCTGGGTCGGCCTCGATAACGGCGGCAAGATCCGCGCCGATGGTGAACGTCGTCCCATCGTCTGGCGCTTCACTGCGCCCAACGGCGGTTGGAGCGCGAAATGACCACGCAGACGCCGGGCAGACGTGCGGGAAGGGTCATGCTGGTGCTCGCCTGGGGCATCGGTCTTATCCTGGCCGCGCGTTTCTTCGGCATCTGGGAGGAGCGTCAGCACAACCCCAATCGCGAGCCTGCGTCGGTGCGCGGCGACGGCTACGTCGAAGTGCGGCTGGCGAGCAGTCGCCAGGGCCACTATCTGCTGAATGGCCGCATCGACGGCCAGGGCGTGACCTTCCTGCTCGACACTGGTGCTACCCAGGTGGCCGTGCCCGCCCGGCTGGCCGAGCGCCTCGGCCTGGCGCCCGGTGCGTCTGTCACCTTGAGTACCGCCAATGGCCGCGTCACCGGCCAGCGCACCCAGTTGCAGGAACTGCGCCTGGGTGACATCCGCCTGACCCAGGTGCCGGCGATCATTGTGCCGGGCATGGACGGCGATGAGGTGCTGCTCGGCATGAGCGCCCTCAAACAACTCGAATTCACCCAGCGCGACGGCACCCTGGTGCTGCGCCAAGTCACTTCTCCGTGAGGCACGCATGAGCGAATCCCTCGATCTGAGCCTGGAAGGCGTTGAGCGCCGCTCTCTGGCCGATTTCACCGAACAGGCCTACCTCAACTACTCCATGTACGTGATCATGGATCGCGCCCTGCCGCATATTGGCGACGGTCTGAAGCCCGTACAGCGCCGTATCATCTACGCCATGAGCGAGCTGGGCCTGGACGCCGACTCCAAGCACAAGAAGTCGGCGCGTACCGTCGGCGACGTGCTCGGCAAGTTCCACCCCCACGGCGATTCGGCCTGCTACGAAGCCATGGTGCTGATGGCCCAGCCTTTCAGCTATCGCTACACGCTGGTGGATGGCCAGGGGAACTGGGGTGCCCCGGACGATCCCAAGTCATTCGCTGCCATGCGTTACACCGAGGCGCGCTTGTCACGCTACTCGGAAGTGCTGCTGTCCGAACTCGGGCAGGGAACCGTGGACTGGGTGCCAAACTTCGACGGCACCCTGAACGAACCCGCCACCCTGCCGGCGCGCTTGCCGAACCTGCTGCTCAATGGCACCACCGGCATCGCCGTGGGCATGGCTACCGACGTGCCGCCGCACAACTTGCGGGAAGTGGCCGCCGCCTGCGTACGCCTGCTGGATGAGCCAAACGCTACGGTGGAGCAGCTCTGCGAACATATTCTCGGGCCTGACTTCCCTACTGAAGCCGAGGTGATCACGCCCCGTGCCGAACTGCTGAAGATCTACGAAACCGGTCGCGGTTCGGTGCGCATGCGTGCCGTATACCGAGTGGAAGACGGTGACATCGTGGTCACCGCGCTGCCGCACCAGGTCTCCGGATCCAAGGTGCTGGAGCAGATCGCCGGCCAGATGCAGGCCAAGAAGCTGCCCATGGTGGCCGACCTGCGTGACGAATCGGATCACGAGAACCCTACCCGCATTGTCATCATCCCGCGCTCCAACCGCGTGGACGCCGACGAGCTGATGCAGCACCTGTTCGCCACCACCGATCTGGAGTCCAGCTACCGGGTCAACACAAACGTCATCGGTCTGGACGGCAAGCCCCAGGTCAAGGACCTGCGCACCTTGCTCAGTGAGTGGCTGACCTACCGCATCGGAACCGTGCGGCGGCGCCTGCAGTTCCGCCTGGACAAGGTGGAAAAGCGCCTGCACCTGTTGGACGGCTTGCTGATCGCTTTCCTCAACCTGGATGAAGTGATTCACATCATCCGTACCGAGGACCAGCCCAAGCCGGTATTGATGGAGCGCTTCAGCCTCACCGAGATCCAGGCCGACTACATCCTCGACACCCGTCTGCGTCAGCTGGCGCGACTGGAAGAGATGAAGATTCGCGGCGAGCAGGACGAGTTGCTGAAGGAGCAGAAGCGCCTGCTGGCCCTGCTGGGCAGCGACGCCAAGCTGAAGAAGCTGGTGCGTGACGAACTGATCGAGGACGCCGAGACCTACGGCGACGATCGTCGTTCACCCATTGTCGCTCGCGCTGAGGCGCGCGCCCTGTCGGAAACCGAGCTGATGCCTACCGAGCCGGTGACCGTGGTGTTGTCCGAGAAGGGCTGGGTACGCTGCGCCAAGGGGCACGATATCGATGCCACCGGGCTGTCCTACAAGGCCGGAGATGGCTTCAAGGCCGCTGCGCCGGGTCGTTCGAACCAGTACGCGGTGTTCATCGATTCCACGGGGCGCAGTTACTCGCTGGCGGCTCACTCGTTGCCTTCGGCCCGTGGCCAGGGCGAGCCGCTCACCGGCCGATTGACGCCACCGCCGGGGGCCAGTTTCGAGTGTGTGTTGCTGCCTGAGGACGACGCCACGTACGTCATCGCTTCGGACGCTGGCTACGGTTTCGTGGTCAAGGGTGCGGACCTCCAGGCCAAGAACAAGGCAGGCAAGACGCTGCTCAGCCTGCCCAACGGTGCCAAGGTGGTGCCGCCGCGGCCGGTGCAGAGCGTCGAAGAAGACTGGCTGGCGGCGGTGACCACCGAAGGTCGCCTGCTGCTGTTCAAGGTTGCCGATCTTCCGCAGCTGGCCAAGGGCAAGGGCAACAAAATCATCGGCATCCCCGGCGATCGCGTGGCCAGCCGTGAGGAGTACCTCACCGATCTGGCGGTGCTGCCGGCTGGTGCAACCCTGGTTTTGCAGGCTGGCAAGCGCACCTTGTCACTCAAGGCCGATGATCTGGAGCACTACAAGGGTGAGCGCGGCCGCCGTGGCAACAAGCTGCCGCGCGGCTTCCAGCGGGTCGATGCGCTGCAGGTGGAGCCGTTGGCCTGACGCAGGAGGCGGCGAATTGACGTGGGGCTCTGGAGTCCTGCGTCACATTGACGGATGATATGTCCCCTCGCCATTCCCAGATGGTGGTGAGGACGAATGAATTCGACTGCAGGCTGCCCAAAAGGCGGCCGTGGGTGAGATTGATGACCGTGCGTTTTCCCTTGGCTGTGATGCTGGTGGGCCTCCTGGGCCTCGCCGGCTGTGTGCATAGCCCCCCGATTCCAATGTTCCAACTCGATGCAGGCACCCCGGAGGTGCCGTCAAAAAAGGCTGGGATGCAGGTGCTGCTCGGTCCGGTGACCGTGGCTGACTACCTTCAGCGTGAAACCCTCCTGCAGCGCCAGACCGACGGCAGCCTGACCGCCGCCCCGGACGGCCGCTGGGCCGGCAGCCTGGCTGCGGACATCGATCAGGTGCTGCTGCGTCAGTTGTCCTGGCGCCTGGACAGCCAGCGCTTGGTGCTGGCTCCCGGCAATCCCGGCTTTACGCCCGAAGTTCAGGTGCTGCTGACCATCAGTCGCCTGGATTCTGGCCCCCAGCGCCCTGCTGTGCTGGAGGCGCAATGGCGCCTGCTGGACCGCGCCGGTCAGCTGCGTGACAGCCGCCTGGTGCGCCTGGAGGAGCCGCATGTCGGTACCGCAGCCGATCAGGTACGGGCCCAGAGCCAACTGCTGCAGCAACTGGCTGCGCAATTGGCCGCTGCGGTCAAGCCGCTGGAAGGTCAGCCGGTCGCCGTTGAGGCCCCGCGCAAACCGGCTGCTCCCGCTGCTCGGGCAAAAGCCAAAGAGGCCCAGCCGCCAAAGATCCCCATGGCGGCGCCCGTGCGCACCGACGTGGAAGTCTTCCGCTTCTGATCGCCGGATGTTGAAAGAAGCCCGCAACATGCGGGCTTCTTTTTGCCTGCGCGTCGAGGCTCTCCGCGGCCGCCCAACTCTGGCAGCAGATATGCGGTCCCGTATCGTGGCGGCACGTGCAGCGCGCCCCAGCAAGGCGTGCAGTCTGGAATCGATACATCGGGCGCCGCGTTGCCCAGCCGCGTCAGTCCCAGCCGCCCTGGTAATTGCCCTTTGAGGGGGCTCAATCGTCAGGCGGTACGATTCGAACGGACACAAAAAAGCCCGCATTCGCGGGCTTTCTGGTCGTTCGGGTGTTCAGTGCGCCCGGGCTTCGTGCATGCGTGCCAATTGGCGCTCCAGCAGCGAAGGATAGGGTTCCAACAGACGCTCGACGCAGCAGGCACCTTCCGGGCTGGTGATGGAGCGGATGCGGGCACGCTGGCGGACCAGGTCGTCCTCGGCGACGGCGCGTTCCACCAGCAGCAAGTTGCGGCTGTGCTGGCTCAGCGCCAGCGCGCTCTGGGTGGTGTCGTTGAGCAGCAGATCGCCCTGGCCGAGGCCGGACAAATCGTCACCCAGAGTCAGGCCCAGTTGCAGTTGCAGGGTGATGCCACTGTCGGCAACTTCAATCTGCAGGGCATGTCCCAGGGCCCGCAGCAGCTCGCCGCAGCACAGCGCGTGGGTCAGGTAATCCTCGCCGCCGTCCTGGCTGTGGAAGAGCATCAGGCTGCTGCCGTCATTCAGGGTCAGCAACTGGCCGTGGTATAGGCGGGAGGCCTGGTCGAGGCAGTCGCGATAGCGTTGCAACAAATCCATCAGGCGCGCGCGTGGCAGGCGACGCAGTTGGTCCTGGGCGCCCAACTGAATGGCCAGGACGGCACTGTTATGCCGTTCATCCGGGGCAGCCGGCTCGGGTGCAGGGGCGGGCTCGGCCATTTCCTCGCGCAGATCGGCGAAAGGGTCCTCCTCGTCCGGGGTGAACAGCTCGCTTGGGGATTCGTCTTCGCCGTCGAAGCTGTCATCGCGTAGGTCGCGGATCTCGAAGTGCTCCTGGTCGTCCTGCTCGTCCTCCAGGTAGTCCTCGTCGACCTCGGCGTAGTCTTCCTCCGGGATGGGTTCCGGCTTCTCCGGCACCAGGCGAGCCTGCAGTTGGCGAGCCAGGTCGCCGATCTCGTCCTGGCGACCGGCGCCTGGGGCAGGGTCATCCGGGTCGCGCAGCCAGACGCGCAGTTGCAACAGGGGCGTCGAGATGTGCCGGCCGAGACGCAGGCTCAGCGACAGGGTCAGGGCCAGCAGGATCAGGCTGAGCAGCCCCATGCTCTGCAGGCTGATGGTCATTGGCTGCTGGAATTGCTCCATATCCAGGCTCAGGCGCAGATGGCCGGCAATGACTTCCTGGAAAGTAATGGGGGTGGAGTACAGGCCCTCGGTCTCACCCAGCAGGCCCTGTTTGGGCCGCGAGCCAGCTTCGGCAAGGATGCGGTTGTCCACGCTGTAGATCGCCGCGTGGGCCACCAGCGGGTTCTTCACCAGATTGTTGAGCAGCACGTTGAGGCTGAGGATGTCGTTGGACACCAGCAGCTCGGTGGCCGAGGCCGCGGTCTGCGCGGTCAGGCTCTGGCCCAGGGCATCGGCTTGCTGTTGCATGGCCTGCTTGAATTGCATGCCCATGACCCAGGCGTAGATCACCAGGGCCAGGGCCACCAGCAACAGGCTGTGGCTGGCAATGCGCAAGGCAATTGGCACGCGCCGCTGGCGCAGGGCGTGGAAGATCAGCAGGAAGAAATTGTCGGGTTTGACAGGCGTGGGCCGGTTCACAGAGCGCGGCTCTTCTCGGACGAAATTGTGGCGCAGTATAGCGAGCGCCCCTTGCAGGGCAAAGCGCCGGGCATGCTGCGGGGGCTGTGAAAGTGGGTAGAATGTGCGCCTTTTCATGCGTTGAGTGAGGTGCGCCTTGCGCGAGATTGTCCTGATCAACATCACGGGCGAGGATCGTCCCGGTCTGACGGCGGCTATTACCGGAGCGCTGGCCCAGGGCGGTGTGAACATCCTGGATATCGGCCAGGCGGTGATTCACGACACGCTGTCGTTCGGCATCCTGGTGGAAATTCCGGATAACGCCGAAGCCTCGGCTGTGCTCAAGGACGTGCTGTTCACAGCCTACAAGCTGGATCAGCAGGTGCGCTTTACCCCGGTGCCCGAGGCGGACTACCAGCAGTGGGTGGACGGCCAGGGCAAGAGCCGTTACATCGTCACCCTGCTGACCCGCAAGGTGACCGCCGAGCAGTTGCAGCGGGTGAGCTCCATCACTGCCAAGTACGGCCTCAATATCGACCACATTGACCGTCTGTCGGGCCGCATGCGCCTGGATACTCCCGCCGACCAAAGCAAGGGCTGCATCGAGTTTTCCGTGCGCGGCGAGCCGGCGGATCCGGTGGCCCTGCGTGCCGAGTTCCTCAGCGTGGCTCAGGAGTTGAATGTCGACATTGCCTTCCAGCGTGATTCGCTGTTCCGTCGCAACCGTCGCCTGGCGGTGTTCGACATGGACTCGACGCTGATCGAGGCCGAAGTGATCGACGAACTGGCCAAAGCTGCCGGTGTGGGCGACCAGGTTGCCGAGATCACCGAGCGTGCGATGCGCGGCGAGCTGGACTTCCGTGCCAGCTTCAAGGAGCGTCTGGGGCTACTCAAGGGATTGTCCGAGGACGTGCTGGAAGAGATCGGCGCCTCCCTGCGACTCACTGAGGGGGCGGAAACCCTGTTCGCCGAGCTCAAGCGCCTGGGTTACAAGACCGCCATCCTCTCTGGTGGCTTCAGCTACTTTGCCAAGCAACTGCAGGCCAAGTTGGGCATCGACTATGTATTCGCCAACGAGCTGCAGATCGTCGACGGCAAGCTGACCGGTGTCGCTATCGAGCCCATCGTCGACGCCCAGCGCAAGGCCGACCTGCTGCGCGAACTGGCGGAGAAAGAGGGCCTGCGCCTGGAGCAGACCATTGCTGTCGGCGATGGTGCGAATGACCTGCCGATGCTCGGTCTGGCTGGGCTGGGCGTGGCCTTCCGCGCGAAGCCGCTGGTCAAGCAATCGGCCAAGCAGGCCATTTCCACGCTGGGCCTGGATGGCATCCTCTACCTGCTGGGTTTCCGCGACCGCGACGGCAGGGACTGAATGTCGCGCCGGGAATGAAAAAGCCGCCTTCGGGCGGCTTTTTCATGGGCTTCAAGGTAGTGGCTGGCCTTGGTCCGGCAGTCGAATGAATGGGCTACTCGTCTCCGGAGGAGAAGTCGTAGTCCATCGCCTGGCTGGGGCCTTGCAGGTAATAACCCTGGATGTAGTTAACGCCGGCCTGCCAGAGGGTGGCCAGGACGCTGGCCGTCTCGACGAAGGGCACGATGGTCATCTTGGCTTGGGCGTGCAGGCTCGCCAGTTGGGTCTTGAGGGCCTCCTGGTTCTCTGCACGGTTGAGGTCCTGAGTAAAGGAGCCATCCACCTTCACGAAGTCGATGGAGAGATGCTTGAGGGTATTGAACGGGTTCAGCGCGCAGCCGAACTGGCTCAGGGCGACTTGGCAGTGCAGTTCGGCTAGGCCTTGGGTAAGTGCCTTGGCTTGCTTCAGATAGGCGATGGCGTCGGGCTCGCTGAACTGGAAGATCAGGGCATCGGACGGTAGGCGTGCCGCCTTCAGCGCCACGCTGAGCCACGGCAGCAGCGTCGGGTCCTGCAGGCTGGCGCCGGACAGGTGGACGAAGAGTCGGGTGTTGTGTCCCTTGGTGCGATGTTCGGCGAGCAGCTTGATGGAGTTGAGGATCACCCAGCGGTCGATCTTCTCTGCCAGGCCTGCTTCCTTGGCAGCGTCGAGGAAATCGGCGGGCGGCACTTCTTCGCCTTGGGGGCTGAGCAGACGCAGTAGTACTTCGTAGTGCTCGAAGCTGTCCCCGCGTAGGCTGATGATCGGTTGGAACAGCAGGCGGAAGCTGTTGTTCTCCAGGGCCTGCTGGACCATCGCCACCAGGCTTCCACGGTTGGCCGCAGCGGCCAGCTCATCGGCTGGGTTGTACAGTTTGAGGCCGTTCTCGTCGCCCAGTTCGTCGGCGCAGCGATGAGCGCGGTCCACCACGTCTTGGGCCTTGGGGGTAGTCTCGCTGAGGCCGGCAACGCCGATGCACAGGCTGACCTGCACGGTGCGGCTGCTGACGTCGAAGAGGTGGACGTCGATCTTCTTCAGCAGGTTCTGCAGGCTTTCCTCGGCTTGTTCCGGGGTAATGCCCTGTTGCAGGACACCGAATACGTCGTCGCCGTAACGGGCCAGTTGCGCATCGCCGGCGAAATGGGCGCGCAGCAAGTTGGCGAGGTCGGTGAGCAGCAGGTCGACACCGGCAATGCCGATTTCGGCGAGCAGGCTGGAGTAGCGGGTGACACGGATGTACGCGACGCTCGAAGGTTGGCTGGCCTTGACCGCGCGTTCAGCCGCGGTGTCGAGCATTTCATTGAAGTGGGAGCGGTTGAACAGGCCAGTGACCAGGTCCTGGCTGCTGATCTCGCGCAGTTTTTCCTCCAGCTCGGCACTGTCGGTCTCGGCGCGGATGACCACTTGGATGCAGGGCTCCCCATCATAGGTGGCAGGGGAGAAATTCATGCGTGCCTGGAAGCTCTGGCCGTCCACTTTGCAGCCATTGCAAGTGAGTTCGCCACTGCCTTCGCCGTCGCGGTAGTTCTTCAGGAAGTCCTTGAAACCGGCCTGGTCGACGCCGGCGATCAGGTCGATCATCGGCATGCCTTCGAGTTCGTCGCCATCGTCGTAACCGAACATCTCGACGTAGGCGCGGTTGGCATAGATGTGCATACCGTCGTGGACATAGGCGATGGCGTCAACCGAGCTGTCCAGCAACAGCTGGCAGCGCTTCTCAGCTTCCCGCAGGCTGACTTCGGCGGCGCGGCGGGCGCGGCGTTGCTCGAGGTTGGCCAGCTCGCGGTTGGCGACCAGGACCAGTCGCTCGTCTTCGCCCTGGGGCAGTGCGTCCTGGGCGCCTAGCGCCAGAGCCTCGGTGATGAGGTCGGAGTCGTTGTCCTGCACCAGTTGGATGAACGGAATGTCCTTGGACTGGCGCCGGATGCTGTTGAGGGCTTCGCCCGGGCTCAGGTGCTCGCTTTCGGGTGCGGCGATCAGGAGGTCCCAGCTTTGTTGCAGGACCTCGTTGAGGTCGTCAGCGGAAATGATGCGATGGACGCGAGTCGCGCGGCCTGAGTTGCGAAACAGGCTGACCAGGCGCTCGGCTTCGTTCTGCGAGTCTTCCAGGATCAGCAGGCGGATCGTTTTCTTTTCGATGGCCATGGCCTGTGCTTAGCGCCGAACGAGCGCGAATAGGCGACGAATGGTGGTGTGTCGGGAATCTACAGCGACTTCCATAGCGAGTCAAAATCTTCCTCGCTGCCTTGCGTCAGGCTGCCGGGGCCTGTGACCGGTTTCCCCTGCGGCGGTGTCGGTTGTTCGAAAACCCGGTACTCGAATTGGTTGAAACTGCCAGTACTGGTCAGGCGTCGGGTGAGCACCGCGCGGTGTTCGTCGCCATGCAGGTTGATCTGCACCTTGTTGCCTTCCTGGAAGGGTAGGCGCGGGGTGATCAGGGTGGCTGGGCGGGAAATCGCGCCAATGGCCGGCAGCAGCAGGGCCCGCAGGTAATGGCTCGTCTGTTCGCCTTTGCGCATCAGCAGCACGCCGCAGGATTGGGCCTGGGGTGCCACCAGTTCGATGCCCATTTGGGTGCCGCCACCTCTTACCTGGCGGATCCAGCGCACTATGGCGATGCTCCAGCCTTGGTCGGGTGCGTCCTGAACACCGATCAGTTCGCCGGCCTGTAGCTGGCTGGGGACTTCCTTGGGCCAGCTCAGGCAGTAGCCGCCTGGGCTGTGGTTGACCACCGCGACGTTGAAGGTCGGATAGCTTTCCGGTGCCGTGCTGGCCTGGGGCGGAGGGGGGCTGCTCTCGGAAACGGGCCTGGTGTATTCGATTTCTTCCATCGGCATGCCCGGCTGCCAGCCCTGGGTGGGTTGCGCGTCGAAGGCCTTGGCCCAGATGTCTTTGGCAGGTTGCTTGCCGAGCGTGTCGAACACCGCCTGGCCGACATCCTCGGGCAGCTTGAGCACTTCGCTGAAAGGGCGACTGCCTGCCAGGAAGAAGTGCAGCGCGCTCATGCCGATGCACAGGGTCAGGCCGCCCTGGCCGGGGTTGCGCTGAAAGGTGCGCTCGGAAATATCGCCCCAGGCCGAGCTCAGGTGCTGCAGCAGATCGAGGGTCAGGCCCTCAGGCAGCGGCAGGCGTGCCTGGTTGCGCTGTTCTGCCGGCAGAAGCAGGTATTCCTTGATGGCATCCACCAGCGGCAGCGGGTCGAGGCCCAGCAGCGTGCGTGGGTCGACCTCCTGGAACAGCGACTTGTAGCGCGGTGGTCCGTCCAATTGGGGGGCCACGGCGAAGAGGCTGGAGGGCAGCTCGGCCGACTGCAGCTTGACCAGCGTGCTCCAGGGTTCGAGGATTTCCGCCAGGCGGGCGATGCCGTTCTGGCGCATCTGGTTGCAGCGGGCGCAACCCAGCAGCAGTGCCACCAGGTAGGTCTGCTCAACGCTGAGCCCTTGCGTGTGGCGGGCAAGCGGGTCGCGCACGGCGACTCGATGGAGTTGGCGGCTCTGAGCCAGCTGATAGAGCTGGTGCAGTTCCAGCCAGAGGCCTTCGGGAACCGGGCAGTAGAGCTGGTTGGAGCGGATCAGTGGGCCGTTCAGGCTGTGGGTTGCCCGTTGCAGGGCAATGGCGAGGAGTTGTGCGCGCTCGCGGTCACGGCTGGGGCGCGGAGACTCCTGCACGATGATCAGTTTGTAGCCGATGGCCAGGTGGTTCTGCAGGGCCTGGCAGAGGTTGGCAACCTTGCGCGGGCGCTCGTCCAGGACAATGGACTGGCCGATGAAGTGCCGTTCCAGATGCTGGCAGACGAAATGCACTTCCGGACGCATCAACTCGAGAAGCTGCAGGCGGTTCTCGGTCGGGGTGATCAACTGGTTGAGTTCCACCAGGGCCTGATAGAGCTGGCGAGCGGTTTCGCCGAGGTTGGCCTTGGGCAGGTGGGAGATCCAGCGTCTCAGCTCACGAGGGGTGGCATCGCAGAAGGACAGGCTCTGTTTGCTAGGCGCGGGTGCGCGCAACAGCAGGTGAGGGCTCTGGTGGTCCATCCGGATCGGTTTCTCCGATTTCTCGTGTGGGGTGTATTGGGTTGGATCTCGGCACTCTATCAGCATCCTTGCACGCTGGCAGCCTATCCAAAGGGTCGGCCTGTGGACGGGTTGGCCGTTTGGCCGTGCGCAGTGCTTGGCTGATAGGCGCCTGGCCGAACCGGGCGGTCCGGCCAGGATTCGCTTCGATCAGGCGTCCTTGGGCAGGGCTAGCAACTGGCCCATGCGTACCTGGCTGCCGGGCCAGGCGTTCTCGGACCAGCGAACCTGGTCCGGGCCGAACAGGACAATCGCGGTGGAGCCCAGCTTGAAGCGACCGAGTTCGTCGCCCTTCTCCAGCTTGATGGGCGCACGCGCCGCTTCGTCATAGCTGAAGGTCTTCAGCTCGCGCTTCGGCGGCGTCACCAGGCCGGCCCAGGTGGTTTCGATCGAGGCGACGATCATCGCGCCCACCAGCACCACGGCCATCGGGCCGCGCTCGGTGTCGAAGATGCACACCACGCGCTCGTTGCGGGCGAAGAGTTCAGGCACGTTTTCGGCGGTGCTCTGGTTTACCGAGAACAGCCGCCCCGGTACGTAGACCATCTCCCGCAGCGTGCCGCCCAGGGGGGCATGCACACGGTGATAGTCCTTGGGCGAAAGGTAGACGGTGGCGAACTCGCCCCCCATGAAGGACGCGGCGCGCTCGGCGTCGCCACCCAGCAGTTCCAGTACGCTGAAGCTGTGGCCTTTGGCCTGGAAGCAGCGGCCGTGCTCGATCGGCCCCATCTGGCTGATGGCGCCATCGGCCGGGCAGAGGATGGCCCCGGGGGTTTCGTCCAATGGTCGGGCGCCAGGCTTCAAGGCGCGGGTGAAGAAGGCGTTGAAGTGCTCGTAGGCGGTGAGGTCTTCGACCAGGGCTTCACTCATGTTCACCTGGTAGCGCTTGGCGAACCAGGTGGTGAAAGCATTCTTGAACCAGTGCACGCGGCACTCGGCGATGCAGCCGGCCAGGCGCGACAGCAGGTGATGCGGCAGCAGGTACTGGCTGATGATGAATAGGCGTTCTTTCATTGGGGTTCCTTGGCGGGTAGGGCGTCAGAGCTCTACGGGGGTATCCGGATGATTGCCCCACTCGGACCAGGACCCGGCATAGCCCTTGACCCGCGGATAGCCGAGGGCCTTGGCGACCAGGTAGGTGAAGCCCGAGCGGTGGTGCGTCTGGCAGTGGGTGACGATTTCCTTGTCCGGCGTAATGCCCAGGGACTGGAGGATTTCGGCCATGTCGGTACGGATGCGCAGGGCGCGGGAGGGGTCCATGCCAGCGGTCCATTCGAAGTTGACCGCACCGGGGATATGCCCGCCCTTGGCGGCCAGCACCTTGGTGCCGTTGTACTCGCCGGGGCCGCGGGCGTCCCAGATGGCCAGATCGTCGGCGCCCAGGCGGCCCTGCAGGTATTCGCGGGTGGCGGTGGGTTCGTCGTGCAGGGTCAGGGCGAGCGGACCACCCACTGGCGTGGGTGTGGCTTCAGTGGTTTCCCGGCCTTCGGCCAGCCAGGCGTGCAGGCCACCGTTCAGGTAGTGGTAACGATGGTGGCCGATCACGTCCAGCAGCCAGATGAAGCGTCCGGCCCAGCCGCCGCCTTCGTCGTCATAGACCACGTAGGTGGCCTCGGCGCGGTGGCCGAGTTCGCCGAACAGCGCATCGAGGTCGGCCTTGGCCGGCAGCAAGCCGGGTGCCGGCGGCTGGCCGAGCTGGGTGCGCTTCGGATCGACGAAGCGTGCGCCAGGGATGTGGCCAGCAGCGTAGCGGGCCGCGCTGGTGAGGTCGACCAGGATCAGCTCGCTGGCACCAAGCAGGGGCGCCAGTTCGGCCGGCTCGATTACCAGTGACAGGTTGGAGAAGGCAGACATGAAAGCCTCCGTGAATGAACAAAGTGGCGGATTGTATAGGAAAGCCTAGCGGCCGCGTCTGGCGAAGGTGGCGAGGGCGCGCTCGATGCACTGGGCTGTCTTGGCGAAGGCCCGCAGGCTGAGTTCGGCGAAAGGCGCGCCGTCCTGGTCCGCCACCACCAGCATGACAACCCGACCGTTCACCGCGATGGAGCGCAGCAACAAGTGATGCCCCGGGAACAGGCTCTTGAGCTGGCCGGGCAGCAGGGCAGAAAACTGCGCCATGTTGTCGGGCCCCAGGCGCAATTGTCCGGGTTGGGTGAGGAGGCGTCGCAGCACCTGGCTCTGGTTGGGGTCCAGTTGCAGGCCGTTGGCCTCCTTTGGCAGTCCGGCCTGTTGCTGGGACAGTAGACGGCTGTGATTGCGGTCGGCCAGTAGTACCAGGATCCGACGCATGCCACCGCTTTCCAGGGCATCTCGGGCGCAGGCGGAAAGTTGCACCACGTTGGTGAAAGGGCTGGGTTCGCGAATCAGCTCACCGCAGTGGCGGCGCCAGTCGTCCAGGGCGTCCGCAGTAGGTGCTGGTGCTGTGACTGGTTCACGATGCAGGCGATGTTGGTTCCAGGGCCAGAGCAGCGCTTCGGCGGGGTGCCAGAGGTCGCCGCGGGCATGCAGGCGCCCGCTCTGCGCCGCCTGTTGGTGGACATGCTGCTGCAGTTCGTCGAGCGGCATCTTCATGAACAGCCCAGTGAGGCGCTGCCAGCGAAGGCTGTGGCCGCCGGACCAGCCGGCATGGGCAGAAATCGCCAGGCCGTTGGCCAGCAGGACGGTGTTGCCCGGTTGGGTCAGCCAGCGACCCAGGGCTGGATTGGCGTCCAGTTGTTGCTGCTGGTGCAGGGGGTGTTCATTGTCGCGGGCGATATGCAGGGCCTTCACCAGCAGGCGACGATCGTCATTCAGCAGGCGGTAGCCCTCGACAATCCAGTCGGGCAACTTCCAGTGTTCCGCCAGGGCCTGGCAGAGTCGCAGCAGCGGCACACCAAGCAGCTCGCGCTCGACCCTGGTGGCCGGCTCGCCTTCGCCCAGTACGCGCTTTTCCCAGGTGGCGAAGAGCTCCGGATGCGTGGCCAGCAGCGGCCAGAGGGGGGAGAGGAATAAAAGACTGCACCAGTGGATTTCCTGCCAGAGGCGCGCCAGCCGGGCCGCGAACAGACCGTTGGCCTGCTGGGCGGCGTGCTGGCTGATCAACTGCAATTGGCGCAGCGAGTGAGGGATTTCTTCCTCGGTGATGGCCGGCAAGCGGTTGAGCAACACTTCCGCGCGCTTCAGGCCCAGACGGCTGAGGGCGACTTCCAGGCTCTCCGCCGGGCTGCTCAGCATGCTGCCGGCGGCGTTGGCCTCGCGCAGAAGGCTGAGGGCAAGGGCGGGACTTTCCTGAGTCAGGTCGGCGATATCGCGCAGGGAGCGGCGGCTGTCGCCGAGGGCGCGGCGGACTTTTTCATGGGCGGCGGCGGGGACGGGCAGGCGCACTCCATCGAGGTGCTTGATCCAGCCGTCGAGGCTGCGTGGCAAGGGCTTTGCGGTTGACATAGAGGGCCGCCAATCTGGCTTTTCGCCTGAACAGGCTATAGTCTGGCGCATATCTTCCGATAATTAGAAGGGGCTCTTTTCATAACCCTTTCTACTGACTCTTCAAGCTTCCTTCCTATGGCAAAAATAATCGGCATCATCGTCGTATTCGCCAGCGTGCTCGGTGGGTACATCCTGTCTCACGGCAAGATCGCCGCCTTGATCCAGCCTTTCGAGGTCTTGATCATCGGTGGCGCCGCGCTTGGAGCGTTCCTTCAGGCCAACCCCGGCAGCACGACGATGATCGTGTTCAAGAAGTCGCTGAAGATGTTCGGCACCCGATTCACCCACGGCTTCTATCTCGAAGTGCTGCGCTTGCTCTATGAAATCCTCAACAAAAGCCGTCGCGAAGGGATGATGGCCATCGAGGCCGATATTGAGGACGCCGCCGCCAGTCCCATCTTCAGCAAGTACCCGGGCATCCTCAAGGATGAGCGGATGACTGCCTACATCTGCGATTACCTGCGCATCATGTCCTCCGGCAACATGGCGCCCCATGAGCTGGAAGGCCTGTTCGACATGGAGCTGGCCAGTCTGAAGGAAGAGTTGGAACACCCTGCCCACGCCGTCAACCGGATCGCCGATGGCCTGCCGGGATTCGGCATCGTCGCTGCGGTACTGGGTATCGTGGTCACGATGGCCATGCTGGGCGAAGCCGAGCAGGCCGCCCTTGGCCAGCACGTGGGGGCGGCGCTGGTGGGTACCTTCCTCGGTATCCTCGCGGCCTATGGTTTCTTCGGCCCGCTGGCGGTGTCCCTGGAGCACGATGCGCGCGAAGAGCTGAACGTGTTCGAGGCTATCAAGGCCTGCCTGGTGGCTTCAGCTTCCGGCATGCCACCGTCGCTGGCAGTTGAGTTCGGCCGCAAGACGCTGTTCCCGGCGCATCGCCCGAGCTTCACCGAGCTGGAACAAGCCGTGCGCGGCAGCTGAAGGCTGAGTCATGGAGAACAACCAGCCGATCATCGTCAAGCGCGTCAAGCGCTACGCCGCCGGTCACCACGGCGGTGCCTGGAAGATCGCCTTCGCCGACTTCGCGACAGCGATGATGGCGTTCTTCCTGGTGCTCTGGCTGATGTCCTCGGCCACGCCCGAGCAGAAGAAAGCCATCTCCGGCTACTTCAAGGACCCCATTGGCTTCACCGAAAGTGCCAGCCCCTATGTCATCGACTTGGGGGGTACGCCGACGCCAGCGCCTGATCGCACTCTCAATCCGGAGCTGAAGGACGCCCCTGATGCCCAAGAGGTGCCAACCGACACCAGCGATACCGCGCCCGTTGACGCCAGCCAGGTCGAAACCCTGGCCGAGCAGATCGAACGCGAGCGCCTGGAGCTGTTGCTGCAGGAGTTGCAGAACAAGGTCGAAGAGAACCCCGAGCTGCGCAAGTTCAAGGACCAGATACTTTTCGAGATCACCCAGGACGGCCTGCGTATCCAGATCATGGATGCTGCCAACCGTCCTATGTTCGACCTTGGCAGTGCCCGCCTGCAGCCCTATTTCGAAGACATTCTGTTGATCCTGGCGGAGACCATCAAGGCGGTCCCCAACAAGATCAGCATCAGCGGCCATACCGACGCCAAGCCCTATACCGGCGATGGCGATTTCGGCAATTGGGAGCTGTCCGCCGGTCGTGCCAACGCTGCACGTCGGACCCTGATCGCCGGTGGTTACCCGGAAGGGCAGGTGGCGCGGGTGGTGGGGTATGCCTCGTCCGCATTGTTCGATCGCAAGGACCCTTTCAATCCGGTCAACCGCCGCATCGATATCATCGTCCTGACCAAGAGGGCCCAGCGAGCCATCGAGGGCGAGCAGGGAGAGGGTGACAATCCTGCCGATCAGCAGCCTCAGCAAGCCGAGCCCCCAGTCAGTGACGGGGCGATGCCTCAATTGCCGGCGACTGACCCGGTGGAGCCCACACAACCGCGCGAGCTAAGAGAGAAACTGAACATCTTCGAAGACGGTGTGCTGAGGATGGACGAGCCCAAGGGGCAGTGATCCCGCCGCATACGAAAGAGGCCACGCATTGCGTGGCCTCTTTGTTTTTGGGGCGTATTGCGGGATCGATATTGCTCAATACGACCTAGCGTGCAGGATCAGTATTCGTCCTCGGGCAGGCTGGCAAGGATGTGCCGGTAGCTGGCCATGCGTTGTGGATGGATGCGTCCTTCTTCCAGGGCCTTGAGCAGGGCGCAGCCGGGCTCGCGGTCATGCTTGCAGTCACGGAAGCGGCAGGTCCCGAGCAGGTCATTGAACTCGATGAAGCCGGAATCGACGTCGCCACGGCTGACGTGGCCCAGACCAAATTCGCGGATGCCGGGTGAGTCGATCAACTCACCGCCACCGGGGAAGTGGAACAATCGCGCAGTGGTGGTGGTGTGGGTGCCCTTGCCGGTGAGTTCGGAAAGAGGACCCACTCGGGTATCCACGCCTGGAAGCAGGCTGTTCACCAGGGACGATTTGCCCACGCCGGACTGGCCGACGAACACACTGATATGGCCATCGAGCCGCGACATCAGGTCCTCCATGCCGCCACCTTCGCGCGCCGAAACCTCCAGCAGCGGGTAGCCTAGCTGGCGGTAGACGCCGAGCAGATCGTCGAGCATGGCGCTGTTCTGTTCATCCACCAGGTCGGCCTTGTTCAGTAGCAGCAGCGGGTGGATGCCTGCGTGTTCGGCGGCGATCAGGTAGCGGTCGATCAGATTGGCGTGGGGGTGGGGCAGGGGCGCGAAGACGATGACAATCTGGTCAACGTTGGCTGCCACTGGCTTGAGCAGGCCACGCATGTCCGGGCGGCATAGCTCTGAGCTGCGCGGCAGTTGGGCAACGATTACGCCGATACCTTGATTGCCGGAGCGCCAGACCACGCGATCCCCGGTGACCAGGGTTGGCAGATTGGCGCGCAGGTGGCAGCGCATGATCTGGCCGGCCTGTTCGCCTTCCAGTGCCTCGACTTCCACCTGGACGCCGAAGTGAGCGATCACCAGGCCGGTCTGCTCTGGGCCCAGGTCGCCGCCTTCGAGCTCATCGAGCGCGCGGGACTCCCGTTTGGCTGCGCGGGCTGCGCGCTCTTCCTGGATTTTCTCGATGCGCCAGCTTTGCCGGCGAGTGAGTTGGCGCTTTGCCATGGTGGGTCCGCTTGTTAAAAACCGCGCGAGTTTAGCACGCAGCCCGTAACCGCAGGCTCTAAGCTAGAATGCGCGCCTCGCCTTGGAGACCGACTATGCAGAATGCCTTGAACCTGATCTGGATCGATCTGGAAATGACCGGCCTCAATCCGGATACGGACGTCATCATCGAGATGGCCACAATCGTTACTGACAGCGAGCTGAATGTACTCGCTGAAGGCCCGACCATCGCGATCCATCAGAGCGATGAAATCCTCGCTGGCATGGACGAATGGAACACCCGCCAGCACGGCCAGAGCGGCCTGACCCAACGTGTGCGCGAGAGTCGTATCAGCATGGCCGAAGCCGAGGCCCAGACCCTGGCCTTCCTCGAGCAGTGGGTACCGAAGGGCAAGTCACCGATCTGCGGCAACAGCATCTGCCAGGATCGCCGCTTCCTCTATCGCCACATGCCGCAGCTGGAAGCCTACTTCCACTACCGCAACCTGGACGTCTCCACGGTCAAGGAGCTGGCCGCACGCTGGGCGCCCAAAGTGCGTGACGGCGTGAAGAAGAGCAGTAGCCACCTGGCTATGGACGACATCCGCGACTCTATCGCCGAGCTGCGGCACTATCGTGAGCATTTCATCAAGATCTGACTCACGTCGCGCTTGTCCGGTGCCGGGCAAGCGCCCATTCCACATGCTCGCGCACCAGCTCAGATGGGTATTTGCGGCGCAGCTTCAGGGCTTCGAGTACCGGGATGCTCGACGGCGCATTGCCCAGTCCCACTGCCAGGTTGCGTAGCCAGCGTTCGTACCCGGCGCGACGCAGGGGAGAGCCTTCGGTGCGACTGAGGAACTCTTCCTCGCTCCAGCGGAACAGCTCAGCCAGCTCGGCGTTGTCCAGGCCGTGGCGGGGCTGGAAGTCGCCCTCACCTGAGGGGTGGGCAAAGCGGTTCCAGGGGCAGACCATCTGGCAGTCGTCGCAACCGAACACCCGGTTGCCGATCAGCGGGCGCAGGTCTTCGGGAATACTGCCCTTGAACTCGATGGTCAGGTAGGAAATGCAGCGCCGCGCATCCAGCTGGTAAGGGCCGACGAAGGCGGCGGTAGGGCAGATGTCCAGGCAGGCCGAACAACGGCCGCAATGCTCGCTGCCGTGGGGCTCATCCACCGGTAACGGGGCGTCGACGAAGAGCTCGCCGAGGAAGAAGTAGCTGCCGGCCTTGCGGTTGAGGACCAAGGTGTTCTTGCCAATCCAGCCCAGACCGGCGTGCTCTGCGATGGCTTTCTCCAGCACCGGCGCGCTGTCGACGAAGGCGCGATAGTTGAACGGACCTATGACCTTCTCGATGCGCTCGGCCAGGTGCTGCAGGCGTTTGCGGATCAGTTTGTGGTAATCGCGTCCCAGGGCGTAGCGCGAGACATAGGCCTTTTCCGGCTGGCCCAGAACCTTGGCCATGCGCGTATCGCCGGGCAGGTAGTCCATGCGCAGGGAAATGACCCGCCGGGTGCCGGGCACCAGTTCGTCCGGGTGCGAGCGCTTGCTGCCGTGGGCGGCCATGTAGTCCATCTCGCCTTGGAACCCGGCGTCCAGCCAGCGCTGCAGGTGTCGTTCATGTTCACCGAGCTCCACGCCGGTGATGCCCACCTGCTGGAAGCCCAGTTCTCGGCCCCAGTCCTTGATGGATTGGGCGAGGGAGGCGAGATCTTGCGAGGAAAGGGTCATGCTGGGGCGGGAAACCGGTGTCGAGGTGGATATAATTCTGCCAGACCTCGCAGCCACAGCCGAATCCAATGCTTCCTTCCCGCGACGACCTGCCCCTTTCGCTTCATTCCGCCGCCCAGGTGCGGGATCTCGACGCCTGCCTGATCGCCGCCGGCACTCCGGGCTTCGAGCTGATGCGGCGTGCCGCTCATGCGACCTGGCGGGCCCTGCGCCGGCGTTGGCCCGAAGCAGGCAGCCTCAGCGTCCTGGCCGGCCACGGCAATAATGCCGGCGATGGCTACCTGATCGCGGCACTGGCCCAGCGTGCTGGCTGGCGGGTCAAGGTGTTAGCCGTTGGGGCGAGCGATGCCCTCACCGGTGATGCCGTACTGGCGCGGGATGAGGCCATTGCCGCTGGCATCACCATCCAGCCTTGGAGTGAATGCGCGACATTGGATGGCGTGGCAGTTGATGCCCTGTTGGGCACCGGGCTTTCCGGCGCGGTGCGCGAACCCTACGGCCAGGCCATTCGCCAGCTCAATTCCAGTGCCCTGCCGGTGCTGGCCGTGGATATCCCATCCGGCCTCTGTGCCGACACCGGGCGCATACAGGGCGTCGCAGTGCGAGCAGACCTGACGGTGACCTTTATCGGCCTCAAGATCGGCCTGTTCACTGCCGATGCGCCGAATCTGGTGGGCGAGTTGGTGTTCGATGATCTGCAGGCCGATCCGGTTTTGCTTGCGGCCACGTCGCGAGTCGCAGAGCGCATGGCGGTCGGCAGTCTGCAACGCCTTGCACCACGCCCACGCACTGCCCACAAAGGTCAGTTCGGCCATCTGCTGGTGGTAGGGGGGGATCGCGGCCTGGGTGGTGCAGCGCTGCTGTCGGCGGAAAGCGCCCTGCGCAGTGGCGCAGGGTTGGTGTCTCTGGCGACCCGGCCCGAACACGTGCCGGCCGCCCTGGCGCGGTGCCCGGAACTGATGAGCGCGGGGGTGAGCTCCGCCAATCAACTGCTGGCGCTGGCGAGTAAGGCCGACGTGCTGGTGGTGGGGCCTGGGTTGGGGCAGGGCGCCTGGGGGCGCAGTCTGCTCAGTGTTGTGGCGGGTCTGGGAGTGCCCCAGGTCTGGGATGCCGATGCGCTTAACCTGCTCGCAGTCGGACAGGCCAGGTTGCCTGTTGGTGCTGTGATCACGCCCCATCCGGGGGAGGCCTCGCGCCTGCTGGGGATCCCGACCGCTGAAGTGCAGGCCGACCGACCGCGTACGGCCTTGGCGCTGGCGCAGAAGTTCGATGCCGTGGTCCTGCTAAAGGGGGCCGGCAGCCTGGTGGCCGCCCCTGATGGTCGTCTCGCACTCTGTGATCGTGGGCATCCGGTGATGGCCGGGGCCGGGCTTGGCGATGTACTCGCCGGCCTGGTCGGCGCACTGCTGGCCCAGGGGATGGACGGCTACGCCGCCACCTGTTTGGCCGTCTGGCTGCATGCCAATGCTGGCGAAAGCCTGGCCCGAGCGGGCAGGGGGCTGGCGGCCAGTGATCTAATTCCGACCATTCGTCAGTTGCTCGAGGAGTTTGCGCCGTGCCTGAAGTGATCCTGCATGCCGAAGGCGAGGAAGCCATGCTGGCCCTCGGTGCTCGCCTGGCGCTCCTGACCGAGGGGCGTGGAATTCTTTACCTGCATGGTGACCTCGGCGCGGGCAAGACCACGCTATCTCGCGGCATCCTGCGCGGCCTGGGCCACGCCGGTGCGGTGAAAAGTCCCACCTTCACCCTGGTGGAGCCTTATGACATCGGTGACAAGCGTGCCTTCCATTTCGATCTATACCGCCTGGCCGACCCGGAGGAACTGGAATTTCTGGGTATCCGCGATTACTTCGAAGGCGATGCCCTGTGCCTGATCGAGTGGCCGCAGCGGGGCGCCGGCATTTTGCCAAAGGCTGACCTGGACATTAACATTACGCAGCAAGCGGGCGGCCGTTCGCTGCGGTTGTCGCCACACACTAAGCGCGGCGAAGCATGGTGTGCCGCCCTGGCCTTAGGAGCATGAAAACAAAGATGGGGTGGGGTATGCGCTCGCGCGCACTGTTTGCCGGGATTGGGGTTCTGCTTGCGGCGTTCGCCGCTGATGTCCTGGCTGCCGCGGAGGTCCGCGGGGTGCGGCTTTGGCGCGCGCCTGACAATACCCGCCTGGTTTTCGACTTGTCCGGACCGGTGCAGCATTCCGTCTTCACCCTGACTGCACCCAATCGCATCGTCATCGATATCAATGGCGCCCAGCTGGCCACCAAGCTGGAGCAACTGTCCCTCAGCAATACGCCGATCACCAGCGTCCGTTCCGCCCAGCGCACTCCCGCCGATCTGCGGGTGGTGATCGACGTGTCAGCCGCCGTGACGCCGAAGAGCTTCTCCCTGGCGCCCAACCAGCAGTATGGCAACCGCCTGGTGGTGGACCTGTTCGATCAGGAAGCCGCCGCTGCTGAGGCCAGCGCCCCTCAGGTCGCTACCGCGCCAAGCACGCCTCAGCCTCCTGTGACGCCGACCCAGCCGGCCCCCAGCAAGCTGCCGCCAGTGCCGGGTGGCAAGCGCGATATCGTGGTTGCCATTGACGCTGGTCACGGTGGTGAAGACCCGGGCGCCCTCGGGCCCAAGGGGCAGCACGAGAAGAACGTGACCCTGGCCATCGCCAAGGAGCTGCAGCGCCAGATCAACCAGGAGAAGGGTTTCCGTGGCGAATTGGTGCGTACTGGCGACTACTTCATCCCGCTGCGCAAGCGTACCGAGATCGCCCGAAAGAAAGGTGCCGACTTGTTCGTCTCCATCCACGCCGACGCTGCGCCCAGTCGTAGTGCCTTCGGTGCATCGGTGTTTGCCCTGTCTGATCGTGGTGCCACTTCCGAGACCGCGCGCTGGCTGGCCGACAATGAAAACCGCTCCGACCTGATCGGTGGCGTGGGCAGCGTCAGTCTGGACGACAAGGACCGCATGCTCGCTGGTGTGCTGCTTGATCTGTCGATGACGGCAACCCTGTCCTCCAGCCTCAACGTCGGACAAAAGGTGCTGAGTAACGTCAGCCGAGTCACCCCGTTGCACAAGCGCCGGGTGGAGCAGGCTGGTTTCATGGTGCTGAAGTCGCCGGATATTCCGTCGATCCTTGTGGAAACCGGCTTCATCTCCAACCACAACGAATCCCAAAAGCTGGCGAACCGAAGCCACCAGCAGGCGCTGGCACGATCGATCCAGACCGGTATCAAGCAGTTCTTCCAGCAGAACCCTCCGCCGGGTACCTATATCGCTTGGCTGCGTGACCAGGGGAAGATCGCCATCGGTCCACGTGAGCACGTGGTGACCTCTGGTGAGAGCCTGGCCCTGATTGCTCAGCGTTATGAGGTGAGCATGGCCACCCTGCGTAGTGCCAATTCTCTGAAGAGCGACAACCTCAAGGTCGGTCAGACTCTGACTATCCCGGCGGCGGCGCTGGCGGCGCAGCCATGAGTGAGTTGGCGCGCATCCAGCTGCTGAGTCCGCGGCTGGCAAACCAGATCGCCGCCGGTGAGGTGGTTGAACGCCCCGCCTCCGTTATCAAGGAGCTGCTGGAGAACAGCCTGGATGCCGGTGCCAGGCGTATCGATGTTGAGGTGGAGCAGGGCGGTATCAAGCTACTGCGGGTGCGTGACGACGGTGGTGGTATTCCTCCAGATGACTTGCCCCTCGCCCTGGCTCGCCACGCTACCAGCAAGATCCGTGATCTCGAAGACCTGGAACGGGTGATGAGCCTGGGCTTCCGTGGCGAGGCCCTGGCGTCGATCAGTTCCGTCGCGCGCCTGACCATGACTTCTCGTACCGCCGACGCTGATCAGGCCTGGCAGGTGGAAACCGAAGGTCGCGACATGGAAGCCCGGGTACAGCCGGCCGCCCATCCCGTGGGCACTTCGGTGGAGGTGCGCGACCTGTTCTTCAATACACCTGCGCGACGTAAGTTCCTGCGTGCAGAGAAGACCGAATTCGACCACCTGCAGGAAGTCATCAAGCGCCTTGCCCTGGCCCGCTTCGACGTGGCGTTCCACCTGCGCCACAACGGCAAGACCATCTTCGCCCTGCACGAGGCGCGCGATGCCATTGCCCGAGCCCGTCGTGTCGCGGCTGTCTGCGGTCCGGCCTTCCTTGAGCAGGCGCTGCCCATCGAAGTCGAACGCAACGGCCTGCATCTCTGGGGTTGGGTCGGGCTGCCAACCTTCTCCCGCAGCCAGGCGGACCTGCAGTACTTCTACGTGAATGGCCGCATGGTGCGTGACAAGTTGGTCGCCCATGCGGTGCGGCAGGCTTATCGCGACGTGCTCTACAACGGGCGGCACCCGACCTTTGTGCTGTTCTTCGAGGTTGATCCGGCGGTGGTTGACGTCAATGTGCACCCGACCAAGCACGAGGTGCGCTTCCGTGACAGTCGCATGGTTCATGACTTCCTCTATGGCACCCTGCACCGCGCCTTGGGTGAGGTTCGTCCCGAGGACCAGTTGGCTGCTCCGGGCGCCACCGAAATCGTGATGCGCCCGACCGGCAGCGCTGCCGGCGAATTCGGACCCCAGGGTGAGATGAGTCTGGCGGCCAATGTGCTGGAGCAGCAAGCGGTTGAGCCTGCATGGCGTCCGCCCGCAGGTGGCGGCTACCAGGCTCCGCGTTCGCAGCCAGCTGTGCCGGTTGCCGAGGCGCAGGGTGCCTATCGTGAGTTTTTCGCGCCGCTGACAACCTCTTCCGCACCGCCTGCGCTGCCTGAGTCGCAGGGTGATATCCCGCCTTTGGGCTACGCATTGGCCCAACTCAAGGGTATCTACATACTCGCTGAGAATGCCCAGGGGCTCGTGGTGGTGGATATGCATGCAGCCCACGAACGTATCACCTACGAGCGCTTGAAGGTGGCCATGGCCAGTGAGGGGCTCAAGGGGCAGCCACTGCTGGTGCCCGAGTCCGTCGCCGTCAGCCAGCGCGAGGCTGATTGTGCTGAAGAGCATGGCGAGTGGTTCCGCCGGCTTGGTTTTGAACTGCAGCGCCTTGGTCCGGAAACCCTGGCCATCCGCCAGATTCCGGCGCTGTTGAAGCAGGCCGAAGCCTCTCAACTCGTGCGCGACGTGCTCTCCGATTTGCTGGAGTACGGCACCAGTGATCGTATCCAGGCGCACCTTAACGAGCTACTCGGCACCATGGCCTGTCACGGCGCCGTGCGTGCCAATCGCCGCCTGACTCAGCCGGAAATGAATGCCTTGCTGCGCGACATGGAACACACTGAGCGCAGTGGTCAGTGCAACCATGGGCGTCCGACCTGGACGCAGCTGGGTATGGATGACCTGGACAAGCTGTTCCTGCGCGGCCGCTGAACATGACTGAACGGCTGCCGCCGGCAATCTTTCTCATGGGCCCCACGGCTGCCGGTAAAACCGATCTGGCCCTGGCGCTGGCGCGAACGCTGCCGTGCGAGTTGATCAGTGTTGACTCGGCGCTGATCTACCGTGGCATGGATATCGGCACCGCCAAGCCGAATAAGGCCACATTGGCCGAGTTTCCTCATCGCCTGATCGATATCCGCGACCCGGCCGAGAGTTACTCAGCTGCAGAATTCCGTGCCGATGCCCTCGCCGGCATGAAGGAAATCACCGCCAAGGGCAAGATTCCGCTGCTAGTGGGCGGCACCATGCTGTATTACAAAGCGCTGTTGGAAGGGTTGGCGGACATGCCTGGCGCCGATCCCGCGGTGCGCGCCGAGTTGGAAGCCCGCGCAGCCCGTGACGGCTGGGAGGCTCTGCATCGCGAATTGGCGGTGGTGGACCCGGAGTCCGCGACGCGAATTCATCCCAACGACCCCCAGCGCCTGACCCGGGCACTGGAAGTCTACAAGGTCAGTGGGCTCACCATGACTGCTCACCGACAGCGCCAGGCTGCGCAAAATATGGCCGGGAACACGCCGGGAACGGCGCATTTGCCGTATACTGTCGCGCACTTGGCCATTGCTCCCGCGCAACGTCAGGTTTTGCACGAAAGAATTGCGCAACGTTTTCGATTGATGCTGGAACAGGGCTTCATCGAAGAGGTCGAAGCGCTGCGCTGCAGAAGTGACTTGCATGCAGGACTGCCGTCTATAAGAGCGGTTGGTTATCGTCAGGCCTGGGATTATCTGGATGGCGTGCTGACTCGGGCCGAGATGGAAGAGCGCGGTATCATTGCCACCCGCCAACTCGCCAAGCGACAGTTCACCTGGTTACGCAGTTGGTCCGACCTGCACTGGTTGGACAGCCTGGCTTGCGACAATCTGCCGCGCACCTTGAAATACCTGAGGTCGGTCTCCATATTGAGCTGAGACCTCACCGGTTACCGTCTATCCTTGGGGGTAGGGCGGGTACCGTTCATCTTTCTTGTCATTTGAAAACTAGATCCCTAAAGGAGTGCGGCATATGTCAAAAGGGCATTCGCTACAAGACCCTTACCTCAATACCCTGCGTAAGGAGCGCGTACCAGTTTCCATCTATCTGGTAAACGGCATCAAGCTGCAGGGCCAGATCGAATCCTTCGACCAGTTCGTGATTCTGCTGAAGAACACTGTCAGCCAGATGGTCTACAAGCACGCCATTTCCACTGTGGTGCCGAGTCGTCCGGTACGTCTGCCCAGCGCTTCCGAGCAAGAGCAGCCTGAGCCGGGTAACGCCTGATAGGAGACTGCTTTGTTTTTCGAACGCCCTGGTGGTGGTGAACGGGCCATCCTGGTTCATCTGGAAGGCCAAGATCCCGAGGCGCGCGAAGACCCGCAGGAATTCCTTGAGCTTGCACGTTCGGCCGGTGCGGACACGGTGGCATTCGTCTCCGTTTCCCGTCACCAGCCAACGGCGAAGTACCTGATCGGCAGCGGCAAAGTCGACGAGTTGCATGACCTGGTCAGGGCTGAGCAAGCCGAATTGGTCATCTTCAATCACACCCTTACACCCAGCCAGGAGCGCAACCTTGAGCGCGCCTTCGAATGCCGGGTGCTCGATCGTACCGGTCTGATTCTCGATATCTTTGCCCAGCGCGCTCGTACTCATGAGGGCAAGCTGCAGGTCGAACTGGCCCAGCTTGAACATATGAGCACGCGCCTGGTGCGCGGTTGGACTCACCTTGAACGCCAGAAAGGCGGTATCGGCTTGCGTGGCCCGGGTGAAACCCAGCTGGAAACCGACCGTCGCCTGCTGCGAGTGCGCATTCGCCAGATCAAACAGCGTCTTGAAAAGGTCCGCAGCCAGCGCGAGCAGGCTCGTCGCGGGCGCAAGCGTGCGGATATCCCGGCAGTTTCCCTGGTTGGTTATACCAACGCCGGCAAGTCCACGCTTTTCAATTCCCTGACCTCCTCTGAGGTCTATGCGGCCGACCAGTTGTTCGCCACCCTTGATCCGACATTGCGCCGGTTGGAATTGGACGATCTGGGACCGATCGTGCTAGCGGATACCGTGGGTTTCATTCGCCACTTGCCGCACAAGCTGGTGGAGGCCTTCCGGGCTACCCTTGAGGAATCCGCCAACGCCGATCTTCTGCTACATGTGATCGATGCCCATGAGCCTGAGCGCATGGCGCAGATCGAGCAGGTGCTAGCGGTGCTGGGTGAGATCGGCGCTGAAGGCCTACCGATGCTGGAGGTCTACAACAAGGTGGACCTGCTGGAGTGCGTCGAGCCGCACATCCAGCGCGACGAAGAAGGCAAGCCGGAGCGCGTCTGGTTGTCGGCACGTGATGGCAGTGGTCTCGAGTTGCTCGAGCAGGCCGTGGCTGAGCTGCTGGGTGACGACCTGTTTGTGGGTACCTTGCGCTTGCCGCAGCGATTCGGCCGGTTGCGGGCTCAGTTCTTTGCTCTCGGCGCTGTGCAGACCGAGGAGCACAATGAAGCAGGGGATGCGTTGTTGGCTGTGCGCCTGCCGCGTGTCGAGCTGAACCGGCTGGTCAGTCGTGAAGGTTGGCAGCCAAGCGAGTTTCTCGAGCAACACACTTTGCAATAAAGCCCGTTTAGGTGGTTTTGCGGCGGGCCGCGGGCTTGGGTAGCATGGGCGGGCGCGCCGTGGGCGCGTCTTTGCTTTATCAGTATGGAGAGCGCTATGGCTTGGAATGAGCCGGGTGGCAACTCGAATAACCAGGATCCCTGGGGTGGGCGCCGTGGTGGCGACCGCAAAGGGCCACCGGACCTGGACGAGGCCTTCCGCAAGCTGCAGGACAGCCTGAATGGGCTGTTCGGCAGCGGCAAGAAACGTGGCGGCGGCGATGGCAGCGGCGGCAGATCAGGCGGTTTTGGCCTGCTCGGTATTGGCCTGGCCCTGCTTGCCGTGGTCTGGCTGTACAGTGCCGTCTATGTGGTGGACGAGCAGGAGCAGGCCGTCGTGCTGCGCTTCGGCAAGTACTACGAGACCGTCGGCCCCGGCTTGAACATCTATTTTCCGCCGATCGATCGCAAGTTCCAGGAGAACGTCACCCGCGAGCGCGCATACAGCAAGCAGGGGCAGATGCTCACCGAGGACGAGAACATCGTCGAGGTGCCGCTCACCGTCCAGTACAAGATCAGCAACCTCCAGGATTTCGTGCTGAACGTCGATCAGCCTGAGGTCAGCCTGCAGCATGCCACTGAAAGCGCCCTGCGCCACGTGGTGGGCTCCACTGAGATGGACCAGGTGCTGACTGAGGGTCGCGAGCTGATGGCCAGCGAGATCAAGGAGCGCCTGCAGCGCTTCCTCGACACCTATCGCACCGGTATCACGGTTACCCAGGTCAACGTGCAGAGTGCGGCGGCCCCGCGCGAAGTGCAGGAAGCCTTTGATGACGTGATTCGTGCCCGCGAAGATGAGCAGCGCGCCAAGAACCAGGCAGAGGCCTATGCCAACGCAGTGGTGCCCGAGGCTCGAGGTCAGGCCCAGCGCATCATCGAAGATGCCAACGGCTACCGCGACGAAGTGATCGCCCGGGCTGAGGGTGAGGCCGACCGCTTCAGCAAGTTGCTCACCGAGTACCACAAGGCCCCGGAAGTCACTCGCCAGCGCCTGTACCTGGAGACCATGCAAGACGTCCTCGGTAGCACCAGCAAGGTGTTGGTGACCGGCAAGGAAGGCCAGAGCAACCTGCTCTACCTGCCGTTGGACAAGATGATCGACAATCGTGGCGGTAGCTCCGCCCCGGTGGCGCCAGCCGCATCTGCCACAGCAAGTGGCAGTGATCTCGGTTCGCGTGTTTCCACCGATTTGCAGCAGCGCAATCTGCGTTCCAGGGAGAGTCGCTGATGAGCAATAAATCGCTGTTTGCCCTGATCGGCGGTGTAGTGCTGGCCATGATCGTGTGGAGCAGTCTCTACATCGTGTCGCAGACCGAGAAAGCGGTTCTCCTGCAGTTCGGCCGCATCGTCGAAGCTGACGTACAGCCCGGCCTGCACATGAAGATTCCGTACGTCAATCAGGTGCGCAAGTTCGACGCTCGCCTGCTGACTCTGGATTCCCCGACCCAGCGTTTCCTTACCCTCGAGAAGAAAGCGGTAATGGTGGATGCCTATGCCAAGTGGCGTGTGGCTGATGCCGAGCGTTTCTACACCGCGACCTCCGGTATGAAGCAGATCGCCGACGAGCGCCTGTCTCGCCGGCTCGAGGCTGGTCTGCGCGACCAGTTTGGTAAGCGGACCCTTCATGAAGTGGTTTCCGGCGAGCGCGATGCGCTGATGGCGGACATCACGGCCGCGCTGAATCGCATGGCTAACAAGGAGCTCGGTATCGAGGTGGTGGACGTGCGGGTGAAGGCAATTGACCTGCCCAAGGAAGTCAACCGTAGCGTTTTCGAGCGGATGAGCACCGAGCGTGAGCGAGAGGCCCGCGAGCACCGCGCCAAGGGTTCGGAGCTGGCGGAAGGTATTCGCGCCGACGCCGACCGTCAGCGCCGCGTATTGCTGGCCGAGGCCTATCGCGAAGCTGAGGAAACCCGCGGTGACGGTGACGCCAAGGCAGCGTCCATTTACGCCAAGGCCTATGGCCAGGACCAGGAGTTCTACGCCTTCCACCGCAGCTTGCAGGCTTACCGCGAAAGCTTCTCCAACAAGGGTGATGTGATGGTGCTGGATCCCAATAGCGAATTCTTCCGCTATCTGGACAAGGCCGCACGCTGAATCGGTCCCCCAGCGGACGCTCATCGTCCGCTGGGGTGACCGCCAGGGAAAACGTGTTATTATGGGTCAGCCGGGAAATCCCGGCTTTTTTGCGTCCGCGGGAATCATGTGGCAGGAACTTGGCATTGCCTTTTGTCTGATGTTGGTGCTGGAAGGCATCCTGCCCTTCCTCTATCCGCGCCGTTGGCGCGCCGCGGTGCTTGGGTTGGCGGAGTTCAAGGACCGCCATCTCCGCCTGATGGGCCTGTCCAGCATGTTGCTGGGGACCGGCCTCCTTTATCTGCTTCACTGATGGCTTGCCGCCCGGTTGAGAGGGGATTGGCGAAATGGCAACGGTAGATCGCTGGCTGCTGCCAGACGGTATCGAAGAAGTACTGCCGCCCGAAGCGGCGCGCATCGAGGCAGCCCGCCGCCAGGTGCTGGACCTGTTCCAGCGTTGGGGCTACGACTTCGTGGTCACTCCGCACATTGAGTATCTCGAGTCCCTGCTGACCGGCGCCGGCCAGGACCTTGATTTGCGCACCTTCAAGGTGACCGACCCGCAGTCGGGCCACCTGATGGGCTTCCGCGCTGATATCACGCCGCAGGTGGCGCGCATCGATGCTCACACCCTGCGCCGCGAAGGCCCGAACCGGCTGTGCTACGCCGGCAGCGTGCTGCATGCGAAGCCGCGCGCGCTGTCCACCTCGCGTAGCCCTATCCAGTTGGGTGCTGAGCTTTATGGTGATGCAAGCCCGGCGAGCGATGTGGAAGTCATCAGCCTGATGCTGGAAATGCTCGAGCTGGCTGTTGTGCCGGATGTGCATATGGATCTCGGCCATGTCGGCATCTATCGTGGTCTGGCCAAGGCTGCAGGTCTCTCTGGCGAAGTCGAGCGCAGCTTGTTCGACGCGTTGCAGCGCAAGGCTGTGGACGAAGTGGCAGAGCTGACCGCGGACCTGCCGCGCGAGCTGGCTTCCATGCTTCGCGCCCTTGCCGAGCTTTGTGGTGGTCGCGAGGTGCTGGATCTCGCTCAGGGCGTACTGATGGACGCCCCCGATGATGTGCATGTCGCGCTGGATGAGCTGATCGCCATCGCTGATGCGCTGGAGTTGCGTTACCCCGAGCTGCCGCTCTATTTCGACCTGGGTGAACTGCGTGGTTACCGCTATCACACTGGGGTAGTGTTTGCCGCCTTCGTGCCGGGCGTCGGGCAGTCCATTGCCCAGGGCGGTCGCTACGATGACATCGGCGCCGACTTCGGTCGTGCCCGCCCCGCGACTGGTTTCTCCACCGACCTGAAGACCCTGGTAACCCTGGGGAGCATGGCGCTGGATCAACCGCTGCCTGGCATCTGGGCGCCGGATAGTCACGATCCTTACCTCTGGTACGAGGTCAAGCGTCTGCGTGCCGAAGGGCATCGTGTGGTGCAGGCCTTGCCGGGTCAGGAAGTGGCGTGTGCGCAAGAGGCTGATTGCGATCGCCTTCTGGTCCTGCGTGATGGGCGCTGGCAGGTGGCCGCGCTTTCCTGAGGAAAGTGGCTGCATGGCCGGCGTAGTTGGTAGGCCACAAACGAGTTTCCGTGTTTTCCGCCGGCGGCTGCCGGCATCGAGCTTCTGCGAAGAGGACAAGTGTTATGGGTAAGAATGTCGTAGTCCTGGGCACCCAGTGGGGTGATGAGGGTAAGGGCAAGATCGTCGATCTGCTGACCGACCAGGCTGCCGCCGTCGTGCGCTATCAGGGCGGCCACAACGCTGGCCACACCCTGGTGATCGATGGCGAGAAGACCGTGCTGCACCTGATCCCGTCCGGCATCCTGCGCGAGAACGTCGAGTGCCTGATCGGCAACGGCGTAGTGGTTGCGCCCGATGCGCTGCTGCGCGAAATCACCAAGCTGGAAGAGAAAGGCGTACCGGTGCGTGAGCGCCTGCGCATCAGCCCGGCCTGCACCCTGATCCTGCCCTACCACGTGGCGCTGGACCAGGCGCGCGAAAAGGCCCGTGGCGATGCCAAGATCGGCACCACCGGCCGTGGCATCGGTCCGGCTTACGAAGACAAGGTTGCTCGTCGCGGCCTGCGCATTGGCGATTTGTTCCACCGCGAGCGCTTTGCCGCCAAGCTGGGTGAGCTGCTGGACTACCACAACTTCGTTCTCCAGCACTATTACAAGGAGCCGGCGGTCGACTTCCAGAAGACCCTGGACGAGGCCCTGGCCTATGCCGAGTTGCTCAAGCCGATGATGGTCGACGTGGCTGCGCGCCTGCACCAGCTGCGCAAGCAGGGCGCCAACATCATGTTCGAGGGCGCGCAAGGCTCGCTTCTGGACATTGACCACGGTACCTATCCCTACGTCACCAGCTCGAACACCACTGCTGGCGGTACCGCTACCGGCTCCGGCTTTGGTCCGCTGTATCTGGATTACATCCTCGGCATCACCAAGGCCTACACCACTCGCGTGGGTTCCGGCCCGTTCCCGACCGAGTTGTTCGATGAAACCGGTGCCTTCCTGGCCAAGCGTGGCCACGAGTTCGGCTCGACCACCGGTCGTGCCCGTCGCTGCGGCTGGTTCGATGCCGTGATCCTGCGTCGCGCCATCGAGATCAACAGCATCTCGGGCCTGTGCCTGACCAAGCTGGACGTGCTCGACGGCCTGGAAACCATCCGCATCTGCACGGGCTACAAGGACCAGAGCGGCGAGGTCCTGGTGGATGCACCTACCGATGCCGACAGCTACATCGGTCTGCAGCCGGTCTACGAGGAAATGCCGGGCTGGAGCGAATCCACCGTCGGCGTCAAGAGCCTGGAAGAGCTGCCAGCCAACGCCCGCGCCTACATCAAGCGTGTGGAAGAGCTGGTCGGGGCCCCCATCGATATCATCTCCACTGGTCCTGACCGTAACGAGACGATCATCCTGCGCTACCCGTACGCCTGAGTCTTCTGACCCCCCCAGAAGGGCCGCCTCGTGCGGCCCTTCGTCGTTTCAGTGGTCGCAAATGTCGCGCTGCTGGTCGGCACGTACCTTGCTGGCACTTTATAAATCCGAGTTGTCGCCGTTATAGCGGTAACGGTCGTTAAGGAGCTACAAGTCGTGTCAGCCATCCTGTCTTTGTTGCAAAGCCGTTTACTGCGTCCCGTATTCATCGCCTTGGGTATTGCCCTGCTGGTGCAGGTTTTGGTGGCCGTTGCCCTGACGCGGAGCACTGTGAACTCCCTGGTGGATGAGTTGGGCGTGCGACTGGGTAGCGATACCCAGCGCCTGGCGGATGATCTGGGGCTCGCCGGGCAGGAGGTTGCCGGTAGCTTGAGTGCGCTTTCCGGCAAGACGCGCGAGCGTCTGGGAGCAGGTCTCCGTGAGCGTCTTCAGCAGGAGCAGGCCCAGCTGCGCCAGACCTTGGAGCAGAACCTCAAGGAGTCGGCCAACGATCTCGCCCAGCTACTCGCTGCCGTAGCACCGCGTGCCATGTGGGATAACGACGTGCCGACGCTGTCCGAGTTCGCTCGTCGTGCTCAGCGCAATCCCAATGTGCTCTTCATCATCTATGACGACGCGAATGGTCAGCATCTGACCCGTTACCTCAATCGCGAGAATCCGCAGATCAAGGCCCTGTTGGCCAAGGGGCAGGGTGATCGGGCGCTGGACAAGGTGCTGAATGCTGCAGCCAGCGACCCTTCGGTCTACCTGGTGGATGCCTCCATCAGCCCAAATGGTGTGGAAATCGGCAAGGTGCGTATGGGGGTGTCCACCGCCTCGGTCGAACAGCAGTTGAAGGCGCTGGACCAGCGTTTCGCCACCCTGATTGCCAGTGGTGGCGAGTTGGTGGGCGAGAGCCTCTCCGGTGCTGCCACCGAAAGTAGCGCGGCCCTGACGGCTCGCCTGCAGTCGGCTCGCGAGACCGCTGGCAACATGAGCGCTGGCACTCGTCAAGCTGTGGAGTCGGCGGCGGGTGAGTTGCGCTGGCGCATCGGCTTGGGGTTGGCGCTGGTCGGTCTTGGCGTGCTGCTGGTGCTGGCCGTGGTGTTGGGGCGCCGTGTGGTGGTTCGCCTGCGTCTGTTGATCACTGCGCTGAACGATCTGGCGGCCGGCGAAGGTGACCTGACGCGTCGGGTTCAGCTGGACAGCCGTGATGAAGTGGGTGAAATGGCCGCTGCGGTGAACCGTTTCGTCGACAAGCTTCAGCCCATCGTTCGTGAGGCGGGCGATGTGGCGCAGCGCACGGGCGTGGAGATCAAGGCGCTATCGGAGCGTAGTCAGTCCGCCGAGGCCGCGGCCCAGCGCCAGCGCAGTGAGGTGGAAGGCAGCCTGAGTGTGCTGGCGGGCATGGTGTCTGAGGCTCAGGCCGAAAGTCATGCGATGCAGGATGCCCTGCGCCAGGTAGGCGAAATTCGCCAGGCTGCCCAGGACAATGCGGCTATCGCGCGCAAGGTCGGTGGTCTGATCGAGAACCTGGAAGCGCGGGTGCAAAGCGGGTCCGAGGTGATCGAGCGCCTGGCGCGGCAGAGCGAACAGATCGAGATGGTGTTGTCGGTGATTCATGGTATCGCCGAGCAGACCAACCTGCTGGCGCTGAACGCGGCGATCGAGGCTGCGCGGGCGGGGGAAAGTGGGCGTGGATTTGCCGTAGTGGCTGACGAAGTAAGGGCGCTTGCGAGCAAGACCCAGCAGTCCACCGGCGATATCCAGGAGCACATCACTGCATTGCAGACCGGTGCGCGCGAAGCTGTGTCGGCTATCTCTCAGGCGCGTGAGCGTGCGGTGGAGGGGCTGGAGGCGTTGCGCGATAGCGAGCGTTTGCAGCAAAGCGTGCAACAGGCTGTGGAGCAAGTGCATGGAGCGGTGCAGGCTGCCGCGCGCGCTGCCCAGCACCAGGCGGCGGGCGCTGATGGGGTGCGTGGTCGGGTGGACGTGATCCATTCCGAAGCCAGTCTGGCGGCTGAAGCGGTGGCGGCGACTGCCAGCAGTGGGCGTGTGCTCGCCGGTCTGGCCGATCAGCTCAAGGCCAGTCTGGGGCAGTTCAAGGCGTAGGATGCGTTCAGAGGATAGGGGCGGGCGCAGGCTCGGCCCCTTGATCTGGAAGCCATCGAGGTTTTCCGAGCATCAGACAGCACAAAGCCGAGCAGAGCTCGGCTTTGTTTAAGAGTGGTGCCCAGGAGAAGACTCGAACTTCCACGGTGTTGCCACCGCTAGGACCTGAACCTAGTGCGTCTACCAATTCCGCCACCTGGGCACATTGCGATGATTGCTCATCGACTTATACGGTGTTCATCGTTGAACGACACGGAACCATACGATCCGTTAAACAAGAAACCGAGCTTTGCGGCTCGGCTTCAGAAGAGTGGTGCCCAGGAGAAGACTCGAACTTCCACGGTGTTGCCACCGCTAGGACCTGAACCTAGTGCGTCTACCAATTCCGCCACCTGGGCACTGGATGCGATGATTGCTCATCTGCTTCCTTCACAACGTCTCAGTGACGCTGTGGGCGCGAACTATACGAGCCGACTTTTGTGTTGTAAACCCCTGAGCGCGAAAAAAATTATTCTTCGGACTAAGCTGACCGACAATCGGAATTCGCGCTTCAATAAGAGACATGGCAAATCCCTCTATGGATAAAAAGGTGATCACCCCCTGATGGCCGATTGGCAGAACCTCGACCCCGAGGCCGCTCGTGAGGCGGAAAAATACGAGAACCCCATCCCCAGCCGCGAGTTGATCCTGCAGCGCCTCGATGAGCGCGGTGCCCCCGCCAGCCGAGAGCAGCTGGTAGAAGAATTCGGCCTGACCACGGACGAGCAGCTGGAAGCCCTGCGCCGTCGACTCCGCGCCATGGAGCGCGATGGTCAGCTTATCTATACGCGCCGCGGCACCTATGCGCCGGTGGACAAGCTCGACCTCATTTGTGGTCGTGTCAGTGGCCACCGCGACGGTTTCGGCTTCCTCATTCCCGATGATGGCAGTGACGACCTGTTCCTGAGCCCAGCACAGATGCGCCTGGTATTCGATGGTGACCGCGCGCTTGCAAGGGTTTCCGGCCTTGATCGACGCGGCCGCCGCGAGGGGGCGCTGGTGGAGATCATCGGGCGTGCCCATGAAACCCTGGTGGGCCGCTTCTTCGAGGAGAGCGGTATTGCACGGGTCGTGGCGGACAACCCGAAAATTCAGCAGGAAGTGTTGGTGCCCGCCGGCAAGCAGGGTGCGGCCAAGCATGGCCAGTTCGTCCAGGTGAAGATCGAGCAGTGGCCGAGCAACTTCCGTCTCGCACAGGGCGAAGTGGTGGAAGTGCTGGGCGACTACATGGCGCCGGGCATGGAAATCGAAGTGGCCCTGCGCAGCTACGACATTCCCCATGAGTGGCCGGCCGCCGTGTTGAAGGAAGCCGCCAAGCTCAAGCCCGAGGTGGCAGAGAAGGACAAGGAAAAACGCATCGACCTGCGTGACCTGGCCCTGGTCACCATCGACGGCGAGGACGCTCGCGACTTCGACGACGCCGTCTACGCCGAAGCCCGCAAAGGCGGCGGCTGGCGTCTGATCGTCGCCATCGCCGACGTTTCCCACTACGTAAAAGTGGGTTCGGCGCTGGATGAAGAGGCGACCAATCGCGGCAACTCGGTGTACTTCCCGGAGAAGGTCATCCCGATGTTGCCAGAGGTGCTGTCCAATGGCCTCTGCTCGCTGAATCCGCTGGTGGATCGCCTGGCCATGGTCTGCGACATGACCCTATCCCGCGCCGGGAAATTGACCGGCTACGAGTTCTACGAGGCGGTCATCCATTCGCATGCGCGGCTCACCTACACCAAGGTCAGCCAGTTCCTGGAAACCCCGGACTCCACTGAGGCCAAGCTGTTCGCCGAACAGTTGCCGCATCTGGTCACGCCCCTGCAGCAGCTCTACAAGCTCTATAAGGTGCTGTTGGCGGCTCGCCAGGTCCGTGGCGCAATCGACTTCGAGACTCAGGAAACCCGCATCGTATTTGGCGCCGACCGCAAGATCTCAGAGATCCTGCCGACTCAGCGCAACGATGCTCACAAGCTGATCGAGGAGTGCATGCTCTGCGCCAACGTGGCGACTGCACGTTTCCTCATGCAGCACGAAATTCCGGCGCTCTACCGCGTTCACGAGGGGCCGCCGAGCGAGCGCCTCGACAAGCTGCGGCAGTTCCTTGCCGAGCTGGGCCTGACGCTCAATCGCGGCAAGAGTGAGCCGACCCCGAGCGACTACCAGGCCCTGCTGGAAACGATCCGCGAGCGCCCTGACTATCACCTGATCCAGACCGTGATGCTGCGCTCCCTCAGTCAGGCGGTTTACAGCCCTGATAACGAAGGGCACTTCGGCCTCAACTATGACGCCTACACCCACTTTACTTCGCCCATCCGGCGCTATCCGGACCTGCTGGTCCACCGTGCCATCCGTGGACTGATCCGCTCCAAGCGAGAAAGCGCGCATGTTCGTCGCGCCGGTGCCGCAGCCATGCCCAAGGCGCGCATCTACCCCTACGACGAAGCTCGCCTGGCGCAACTTGGCGAGCAGTGCTCGATGACTGAGCGCCGCGCCGACGAAGCCACGCGCGATGTCACCAACTGGCTGAAGTGCGAGTACATGCGTGACCGCGTGGGTGAGACCTTCCCCGGTGTAATCTCGGCAGTGACCGGCTTCGGCATCTTCGTCGAGCTGATCGACATCTATGTGGAAGGCCTGGTGCATGTCACGGCCTTGCCGGGCGACTACTACCACTTCGACCCAATCCACCATCGCCTGTCCGGCGAGCGCAGCGGTCGCAGCTTCCGCTTGGGCGACACGGTGGAAGTCGTGGTGGCGAGGGTCGATCTGGACGAGCGCAAGATCGATTTCGAACTCTCCGACAACGTCCTCTCCGCACCGGTCGGCCGCAAGAATCGTGGCACCGACAAGTCCGTCCCGGTCAAAGGCAGGGCCAAGGCTGCCGAGCCTAAGGTCGGCAAGGGCCGCAGTCGGGGCGCTAAGGGTGCTGCTCGCCACGCCCAGCAAGACACTCCCCAGCAGGAACCGAGGGCAGCCGTGGCGCCGCGTCGCCAGCGCGCCGGCAAGGTCCAGGCACTGCCGGCAGTGTCGCCGGAAATGCTCGCCCAAGCAGAAGAACTGCTTGGCAATACCGATGTGAGCAAGAGTAGGGCCATGAAGCAGGCCTTGCTCAGCGAGGCCCGTCAGGGTGCCAAAGCGACTAAGGGCACGCGCCCTGCGCAGAAGGCGCTGGACAAGCCGGGCAACGGCGCTGCCGGGGCTGGCGCGAAGCCGCCAAAGAAGAAAGCCAAGGCGGCGAAGGCCAAGGCCGCCAGTAAGCCCTCGAAACACCGTAAGGGACCGCCGAAACCCAAGGCGCCCAGTAGCAAGGTCAAGAAATGAGTCAGTTGGAAAAGGTTTACGGCGTGCATGCCGTGGAGGCGCTGCTGCGTCATCACCCCAAACGCGTCAAGCAGCTCTGGCTGGCGGAAAGTCGAAATGATCCGCGAGTCCAGGTCCTGCTCGACCTGGCCGGCCAACATCGCATTGCGGTTGGCCACAAGGATCGCCACGAGCTGGACGAATGGGCAGAAGGCGTCCATCAGGGCGTGGTGGCCGAGGTCAGTCCCAGCCAGGTCTGGGGCGAAAACATGCTCGACGAGTTGCTCGAGCGCACTTCCGGCGCGCCCCTGCTGCTGGCCCTGGACGGCGTTACCGACCCGCACAACCTCGGAGCCTGTCTTCGCACTGCCGACGCGGCAGGCGTACTGGCGGTGATCGTACCCAAGGACAAGTCCGCCACCCTCAACGCCACAGTGCGCAAGGTCGCTTGCGGCGCAGCGGAGGTCATGCCGCTGGTGGCGGTGACCAACCTGTCACGCACCCTGGAGAAACTGCAGAAGAAGGGTCTCTGGGTGGTCGGCACTGCCGGCGAAGCGAGTCAGGAGGTCTATGAACAGGACATGACCGGGCCGACCGTGCTGGTCATGGGCGCGGAAGGGAAGGGCATGCGCCGCCTGACCCGCGAGCACTGCGATTACCTGGTCAAGCTGCCCATGGCCGGCAGCGTCAGCAGTCTCAACGTCTCGGTGGCCACCGGGGTCTGCCTCTTCGAAGCGGTGCGCCAGCGCCGCACCCGCACGTAGTGCGGGGTCGCCCGGGGCAGTTTTTCTGCTGCTCCGGGCTGTTCAAAGTTTCGCCAATTTACCTTGCGCGGCATTCGACCCTTCTCTAGAATGTCGCCCCTTGCCGTGAGGGCAGGCTACTGCGCGCCCTCGGCTCGGCAAGCCAAAACGAGATATTCACTCCTTGCCTGACCACTAAGTTGGCAGGCTACAACCCGTAAGGAGCATTTATGCGTCATTACGAAATCATCTTCCTGGTTCACCCGGACCAGAGCGAGCAGGTTGGCGGCATGGTTGAGCGCTACACCAAGCTCATCGAAGAAGACGGTGGCAAGGTTCACCGCCTGGAAGACTGGGGCCGTCGTCAGCTGGCCTACGCCATCAACAACGTTCACAAGGCTCACTACGTGATGCTGAACGTTGAGTGCAGCGGCAAAGCCCTGGCCGAGCTGGAAGACAACTTCCGCTACAACGACGCCGTCCTCCGCAACCTGGTCATCCGCCGCGACGAAGCCATCACTGGCCAGTCCGAGATGCTCAAGGCCGAGGAAAACCGCAGCGAGCGCCGTGAGCGCCGTGAGCGCGTTGAGACTGACGCTGTCGCCGAAGGCGATGACAGCGACAACGC
This sequence comes from Pseudomonas sp. BN415, assembly GCF_029871195.1. NCBI lineage: Bacteria > Pseudomonadati > Pseudomonadota > Gammaproteobacteria > Pseudomonadales > Pseudomonadaceae > Pseudomonas > Pseudomonas sp. BN415. The sequence goes on along the minus strand of NZ_SSOK01000059.1, from coordinate 23,886 downwards.
TGACGAGTAATCCACGGATCTATTGAGGAGCCAAGTTCATGGCACGTTTCTTCCGTCGTCGTAAGTTCTGCCGTTTCACCGCTGAAGGCGTGAAAGAGATCGACTTCAAGGATCTCAACACCCTGAAGGCCTACATCTCCGAAACCGGCAAGATCGTTCCGAGCCGTATCACCGGCACCAAAGCCAAGTATCAGCGTCAGCTGGCTACCGCTATCAAGCGCGCCCGCTACCTGGCCCTGCTGCCCTACACCGACAGCCACGGCCGTTGATCTCGGTCGGTCGACCTAGGTAAGGAATAGATCGCAATGCGCGCTCTGGCTGAGTTCATCATGCGCGGTCGCATGCAAGCCACCCTGGTGGTGGCGGGTGCTGCGGCCCTGCCCATGATGTTTTGGCTGAGCGCAGCCGCCGGCAGCCTGGTGCTGCTGCGGCGTGGTATGAACGATGCTCTCGGCATTATTGCCTGGGCTCTGCTGCCGGCCCTCGGCTGGTGGTACTTCGGCGAACCGCGCACCCTGATGGTGTTGCTCGGTGCGTTGGGGTTGGCCCTGGTACTGCGTTCCAGCGTGTCCTGGACGCGGGTGCTGATGATCAGCGTGGTGCTGGGTCTGCTGTACGGCCTGGTGCTGGGCGCGGTGTTCCGCGAGCCCATTACCGCCATGGCGGGTGAGCTGCAGAAGCTCATGCCGCAGGTGATGGGCACCGTCTATTCGCAGTTGGCGGAAGACGAGCGAGCGCGCCTGGGAGCCATGGTTGCGCCGGTCCTGACCGGCCTGATTGCGGCGCTGCTGCAACTGGTCAGCGTGCTGAGCCTGATGCTCGGTCGCTACTGGCAGGCAGCCCTGTACAACCCCGGTGGTTTCGGTGGCGAGTTCCGCGCCGTGAAACTGCCGGCGGCACTGGCTTTCGGCCTGCTGGCCGCCATGTTGCTGGGTCCGAACCTGGGCCTGGAGCTGGCGATGCTGACGCCGATCTGCAGCGTGCCGCTGGCTTTCGCCGGCCTTGCCCTGGTGCACGGCCTGGCGAAGCAGGGTGGACTGGCCGGTTTCTGGCTGGTGGGGCTTTACGTGTCGCTGCTGCTGTTCATGCAACTGATCTATCCAATACTGGTGGTTTTGGCCATCGTCGACAGTCTGATTGATTTTCGTGGTCGCAAGGCGCGCAAGAATGGCGCCGGCCCCGCGAACGGTGAAGGTTAAAAGTTAAGAGGTAAGACTCAAATGGAAGTCATCCTGCTCGAAAAAATCGCCAACCTGGGCAACCTGGGCGACAAGGTGAACGTAAAGTCCGGCTACGGCCGTAACTACCTGCTGCCGCAAGGCAAAGCCACCGCTGCTACCGCCGCGAACGTTGCTGCGTTCGAAGCTCGCCGCGCTGAGCTGGAAAAGCAGGCTGCTGACAAGAAGGCCACCGCCGAAGCTCGCGCTGCCCAGCTGTCCGAACTGGAAGTGACCATCACTGCCAGCGCTGGCGACGAAGGCAAGCTGTTCGGTTCCATCGGCACTCACGACATCGCTGACGCCCTGACCGCCGCTGGCGTTCCGGTTGCCAAGGCCGAAGTCCGCCTGCCGAACGGCACCATTCGCCAAGTTGGCGAGTACGACGTTGCTCTGCACCTGCACACCGACGTCGAAGCTGCGGTCAAGCTGATCGTGATCGCTGGCTAAGCAAGCCGTCGAAGTGGACTTGCACTCAGGTGCAGGGCCGCTAACATCGGGCACGTCATTGCGAAAGCGATGACGTGCCCGATGTCTTTCTACCCCAAGATTTTCCGAGCCCATGAACGATATCTCCGTCCCGGAACAGTTCGACCTGCAAACTTCCGCCCTGAAAGTGCCGCCGCACTCCATCGAGGCCGAGCAGGCCGTCCTCGGGGGCCTGATGCTGGACAACAATGCCTGGGAGCGCGTGCTCGACCAGGTGTCCGATGGCGACTTCTACCGCCACGATCATCGGCTGATCTTCCGCGCCATCTTCAAGTTGGCCGAGCGCAACATGCCGTTCGACGTGGTGACCCTGTCCGAGCAACTGGACAAGGAAGGCCAACTCCCCCAGGTCGGCGGCCTGGCCTATCTTGGCGAACTGGCCAAGAACACGCCGTCCGTAGCCAACATCAAGGCCTACGCCCAGATCATTCGCGAGCGCGCCACACTGCGCCAATTGATCGGCATCAGCACCGAGATCGCCGATAGCGCCTATGCCCCTCAGGGACGTACCGGCGAAGAGATCCTCGACGAAGCCGAGCGACTGATCTTCCAGATCGCCGAAGCACGCCCGAAGACCGGCGGCCCGGTGGGCATCAACGACATCCTGGTCAAGGCCATCGACCGCATCGACGAGTTGTTCAACAACGGCGATGCCATCACCGGCCTGTCCACCGGCTTCAACGACCTGGACAACCTGACCAGCGGCCTGCAGCCGGCCGACATGATCATCGTCGCCGGCCGTCCGTCCATGGGTAAGACCACCTTCGCCATGAACTTGGTGGAAAACGCCCTGATGCGCAGCGACAAGGCGATCCTGGTGTATTCCCTGGAAATGCCCTCCGAATCCATCGTGATTCGTATGCTCGCGTCCCTTGGCCGCATCGACCAGACCAAGGTTCGCGCTGGCCGCCTGGACGACGACGATTGGCCGCGCCTGACTTCCGCGGTCAACCTGCTCAATGACCGCAAGTTGTTCATCGACGACACCGCCGGCATCTCGCCCTCCGAGATGCGCGCCCGGACCCGCCGCCTGGCGCGCGAGCACGGCGAGATCGGCCTGATCATGGTCGACTACCTGCAGCTCATGCAGATTCCCGGTTCCAGCGGCGACAGCCGGGTGAACGAGATCTCCGAGATCTCGCGCTCGCTCAAGGCCCTGGCCAAGGAGTTCAACTGCCCGGTGATCGCCTTGTCTCAGTTGAACCGGGGACTCGAACAGCGCCCGAATAAACGCCCGATCAACTCCGACCTGCGTGAATCCGGTGCGATCGAGCAGGACGCAGACATCATCCTGTTCGTGTACCGCGACGAGGTTTATCACCCCGAGACCGAGTTCAAGGGCGTCGCCGAGATCATCATCGGCAAGCAGCGTAACGGCCCATTGGGTACCGCGCGGCTGGCCTTCCTCGGCAAGTACTCGCGCTTCGAGAACCTGGCACCTGGTGCCTACAACTTCGAAGACGAATAAGTCGTGGATCAATGAGCGCGGGCGTCCAGGCGGTATGATGGGCGCCCGTTTTCGTTCATGAGCCTGTCTCCATGCGCCCGCTGATCGCCGCCGTCGACCTTTCCGCCATTCGCCACAACTACGCCCTGGCCAAGCGCTGCGCACCTGGCCGGCAGGCCTTCGCGGTGGTCAAGGCGAATGCCTACGGCCATGGCGTGCGCGAGGTCGTCAGCAGTCTTTACGGTGAGGCTGATGGATTTGCCGTGGCGTGCCTGGAAGAGGCTGCCGAAGTCCGCGCCCTGGACGACGAAGCACGAATCCTCCTGCTGGAAGGCTGCTTCGAGCCGGCCGAGTACCAACTGGCCTCCCAGCTCGGACTGGACCTGGTCGTGCAAGGGCTGGAGCAGGCTGAAGCGCTACTCGCGTCCGAGCTGGCGCGGCCGCTGAACGTCTGGCTCAAGCTTGATTCCGGCATGCACCGCCTTGGCTTCGCCGCAGACGAGCTGCGCCGCTGGCATGGCCACTTGCGTGGCGCTACCCAGGTGGCCGAACTCAACCTGATCAGCCACTTCGCCTGCGCTGACCTGCGTGGCCACAGCCTCAACGAGGTGCAGCTGGACAGCTTCCTCGACCTGCTGAGCCTGAACTTCGACCAGCGCAGTCTGGCTAACTCGGCGGCGATCCTGACCCTCCCTGCCGCGCATATGGACTGGCTGCGTCCCGGCATCATGCTTTACGGCGCCTCGCCGTTTGCCGATCTCAGCGCTGCCGACCTAGGCCTGAAACCCGCCATGAGCCTCAGCGCTCAACTGATCGCCGTACGCGAAATCGCAGCAGGGGAAACGGTCGGTTATGGCGCTACCTGGGAAGCGGCTCAGCCGTCGCGGATTGGCACCGTCAGCTGCGGTTATGCCGATGGCTATCCGCGTCATGCACCCAATGGCACTCCGGTCGTGGTCAATGGTCGTCGTGTACCCCTGGCAGGGCGTGTATCCATGGACATGCTGGCGGTGGATCTCAGCGACATGCCAGAGGCCCGCGTCGGTGATCCGGTGGAGCTTTGGGGCGCTCAGTTGCCGGTGGATGAACTGGCCCAGGCCTGCGGCACCATCGGTTACGAGCTGTTGACCAAGGTCACCGCGCGCGTGCCACGCCGCTATTTGGCTTGATTCGTCCTGCGTGAACGCCTTACCGCTCGGGTGGTTCGAGCGGTGGGAGCGAATGGGTGGTGACGTGGTCCCTACAGCAACCCGCTGCGAATCTTCAGCACATCCAGTTGCAGGCTGGCTTCGCTGGACAGTTCGCCATCTTCGCCAAACACCGCCAAACCCGAGCGGCCGCGGGCCTTGACCTTGTACAGGGCCTGGTCGGCGGTCTGGTAGAGCCCGGAGAAATGCCGGGCATGCTGCGGGTAGAGGGCGACGCCGATGCTGATGCTCACTGACAGCTTCTCTGCGCCGTAGCACATGGGGGCCGCCAGTTCCTCCAGCAGACGATGGGCCACATCGACAGCCTCGGCTTCGGCGTCCGGCCCACCGATCAGCACGGCGAACTCGTCACCGCCCAGACGCGCTACCGCATCGCCGCCGCGCACCTGTTCGCGCAGGCGTCGACCGATGGTTCGCAGCATTTCGTCGCCAGCGTCGTGGCCGAAACGGTCGTTGATCGGCTTGAAGTGGTCGAGGTCGATCAGCATCAGTGCCAGCGGCTCTTCGTGGCGCTTGGCGTTGGCCAGGGCCGACTCAGTGCGCTCGATCAGATAGCGGCGGTTCGGCAGTTCGGTCAGGGAGTCATGGAAGGCGGCGTGCTCCAGCGCCCGCTCGCGCTCGCTGAGGCGCTGGTTGGCAGCGGCCAACTCGGCGGTACGCGTGGTGACTGCAGTCTGTAGTTCGTCGGCGCTGGCCTGCATCTGCGCCAGGCGGGCGGCCTTCTCACGGTCGGCCTGCTCGAGGGCGGCCGCGCGCTCCTGCTTGAGCATCTGGATACGGTAGGCCAGGGCGAAGGAGAACAGGATCGACTCCGCGGCGACGGCAACGGGGAACATGTAGGCGGTGAAGTTGATCGGTTCGATCAACCCGGCGGCACGCATCACCAGTATTGCGGTACTGATCAGCACGGTGCCGTAGCCGATCAGGTACAAGCGCGCCGGAATGAAGCCCTGGCGCCAACGGATCACGGCACTGATCAGGGCGGTGGGTACGGTGACGATGGGGGTGATGGCGATCAGTATCGCGCCCTCGGCCCGGTAACCGAAGACGTTGATCACGATGGCGATGGCGTAGAGCACGCAGGCCACGTTGAACAGGCGATCGGCCCAACGCAGGCCCCGGCGTGTGTAGAGCAGTTCCTGGGTGAAACGCATCACGAAGATGCCCCAGAGCGAGGGGAGGGTGATGCGGTCCAGCCAGACGGGTACCGGCGCATCCGACCAAAAATACTGGAAGCCGTGCCCGGTCATGCTGAGGATGAAAATCAGCGCCGACGCGGTGGCCAGCACGTACCAGAGGTAGGCGGTGTCGCGCAGCGCTGCGAGGATGAATAGGTTGTACAGGAGGAGCGCCAGGATCACCCCGTAAACCAGGCCGAAACCCAGGTTTTCGGTGGACTTCAGCTCCTTCAGATCATCCAGTTGCCAGACTTTCAGCGGGAAGGAGTTGCCCGCCGGGTCGTAGCTACGCAAGTACAGGGTCAGGGGCTGGGCGCCGATTTCCGGCAGCTTGAACAGCATCCGCCTGTAGGAATAGTCGCGGGTTTCAGCGAAGGGCAGGACCTCACTGGTCTCCTTGCGACTCCAGCCGCCTTGGCCATCCGGCAGGAACAGGCTGACCCGATACACCGTGATGCCTGAATTCTCCAGCCACCATTGCTGCGGCGCGTCGTTGCTGCGGCTGAGTTGTACCCTTACCCACCAGACACTGCGGCTCTGGCCGACGGTCGCGCGACCATTGGCCGGGGTGAAGCGCTGCTGCACCTCGGGGGCGGCCATGTCCTGGATGTCCAGCGTGCCATCCGGGTCTTCCAGCAGGTCAATCGCCCCGTTGAGCGTCGCACCGCTGCTCTGCGGCGTGAGTTCGAAGGCCGCCTGGGCTGGCAATGTCAGGCCCAGCCAGCAAAGGAGCAGAAGGAGGGTCAGGATCGGACGTGGCACCGCACATGCTCCTTGTAAGTTTTTTCCACTGCGGCTTGGCGGTATCTGTGTCGGCCGAAGTATAGCGATCTGGAGAATTTGTGATCACTGTGTACGCCATTTCCTACAGAGTTGCATTCAGGCCTTGAGGAAACCTAGCGGCAGCGTCGGATTTGCTCAATTTTTGTGCTATATTCCGCGCCCCGTGAAAAAGCCCGCTGGTCAAAAAATATGCAAGCTGCGAAGCCGCTGTTCGACTATCCGAAGTACTGGGCCGAGTGTTTCGGTCCCGCGCCCTTCCTGCCGATGAGCCGGGAAGAGATGGATCAGCTCGGCTGGGACTCCTGCGACATCATCATCGTGACCGGCGACGCCTACGTCGACCACCCGTCTTTCGGCATGGCCATCATTGGTCGCCTGCTGGAAGCCCAGGGCTTTCGCGTGGGCATCATCGCCCAGCCGGACTGGCGCTCGAAAGACGACTTCATGAAGCTCGGTGAGCCGAATCTGTTCTTCGGCGTGGCAGCGGGCAACATGGACTCCATGATCAACCGCTACACCGCGGACAAGAAGATTCGGTCCGACGACGCCTACACCCCTGGCGGCCTCGCCGGCAAACGCCCGGACCGCGCCAGCCTGGTGTACAGCCAGCGCTGCAAGGAAGCCTATACCCACGTGCCGGTGATCCTTGGCGGCATCGAGGCCTCCCTGCGCCGCATCGCCCACTACGACTACTGGCAGGACAAGGTGCGCCGCTCCATCCTGATGGACGCCACGGCTGACATCCTGCTTTACGGCAACGCCGAGCGTGCTGTGGTGGAGATTGCCCAGCGCCTGTCCTGCGGCCAGAAGATCGAAGACATCACCGACGTGCGTGGCACTGCGTTCATCCGTCGTGACACCCCCGCGGACTGGTTCGAGATCGATTCCACCCGCATCGACCGACCGGGCAAGATCGACAAGATCATCAACCCCTACGTCAACACCCAGGACACCGCTGCCTGCGCCATCGAGCAGGAAAAAGGCCCGGTAGACGACCCGCAGGAAGCCAAGGTGGTGCAGCTGCTGCCCAGCCCGCGTCTGACCCGCGACAAGACCGTCATCCGCCTGCCGTCCTTCGAGAAAGTGCGCAACGATCCGGTGCTCTACGCCCACGCCAACCGTGTGCTGCACCTGGAGACCAACCCCGGCAACGCGCGCGCCCTGGTGCAGCGCCACGGTGAGGTGGACGTCTGGTTCAACGCGCCGCCGATCCCGATGAGCACCGAAGAAATGGACTACGTCTTCGGCATGCCCTATGCGCGCGTCCCGCACCCCGCGTACGGCAAGGAGAAGATCCCGGCCTACGAGATGATCCGCTTCTCGGTGAACATCATGCGCGGCTGCTTCGGCGGCTGTACCTTCTGCTCCATCACCGAGCACGAAGGCCGCATCATCCAGAACCGCTCGGAAGAGTCGATCATCCGCGAGATCGAGGAAATCCGTGACAAGGTGCCCGGCTTCACCGGCGTCATTTCCGACCTGGGCGGCCCCACCGCCAACATGTACCGGATCGCGTGCAAGAGCCCGGAGATCGAGAAGCACTGCCGCAAGCCGTCGTGCGTCTGGCCGGGTATCTGCGAGAACCTCAACACCGACCACTCGGCGCTGATCCAGCTGTATCGCTCGGCCCGCGCGCTGCCTGGCGTGAAGAAGATCCTGATCGCCTCCGGCCTGCGCTACGATCTGGCCGTGGAGTCCCCCGAGTACGTCAAGGAACTGGTGACCCACCACGTCGGCGGCTACCTGAAGATCGCCCCGGAACACACCGAGGAAGGTCCGCTGGGCAAGATGATGAAGCCCGGCATTGGCTCCTATGACCGCTTCAAGCAGATGTTCGAGAAATACTCGAAGGAAGCGGGCAAGGAGCAGTACCTGATCCCCTACTTCATCGCCGCACACCCCGGCACCACGGACGAGGACATGATGAACCTCGCCCTCTGGCTCAAGCGCAACGGCTTCCGCGCCGACCAGGTGCAGGCGTTCTACCCGTCGCCCATGGCCAGCGCCACCGCGATGTACCACTCGGGCAAGAACCCGTTGCGCAAGGTCACCTACAAGAGCGAAGGGGTGAAAATCGTCAAGAGCGAGGAGCAGCGCCGCCTGCACAAGGCCTTCCTGCGCTACCACGACCCGAAGGGCTGGCCGATGCTGCGCGAAGCGCTGGAACGCATGGGCCGTGGTGACCTGATCGGCAACGGCAAGCACCAGCTGATTCCGGCCTACCAGCCCGCTACCGACGAGTACCACAGCGCCCGTCGCAAGAACTCCACCCCGGCCGGCAGCAAGAAGGTCGGCAAGGTGCTTACCCAGCACACTGGCCTGCCGCCCCGCGCCAGCGACGGCAGCAAGCCCTGGGACAAGCGCGAGCAGGCCAAGGCCGCGGCCTTCGCCCGCAAGCAGGCGGAGAACAAGGCTGCCGCATCCGAGAAGGGCGGTGGCAAGAAAAAGCCGGCCAAGCGGCCAGTAGCGCCTCGCTGATCAGAACGCCAGCCTTCGGGCTGGCGTTTCTGTATGTGCGCGTAGCACTGACTTTTCTTACCAGTTGATCGGAAACTTCTTATCAGAAGGCTGATTGGCACTATAGTGCCAATATTAATAAGAAGAGTCCGGTGCCTGCCCATGCGTTCGATTTCCCTCCTGGCCCTTGCGCTCCTGATTGCCGGTTGCGGTGAGCAGGGCGAAGACCCCGTCGCCCATGCCGATTTCCAGAAAGACCTCCAGGCCCGCCTGATCAAGGCCAAGCCCGGCACCGTCATCGTGATCCCCGCCGGTACCTGGCAACTGGACCGCGGCCTCAGCCTCAAAGTGAGCGGCGTGACCCTCAAGGGCGCCGGCATGGACAAGACCATCCTCAATTTCAAGGGCCAGAAGGCCGGCGCCGAAGGATTGCTGGTAGACGCCTCGGACTTCACCATCGAAGACCTCGCCCTGGAAGACAGCAAGGGCGACGCCCTCAAGGTGGTGGGTGGCAAGAACATCGTTATCCGCAACGTGCGCACCGAATGGACCAACGGCCCGGCCACCGAGAACGGCGCCTATGGCATCTACCCGGTGCAGACCGAGAACACCCTGATCGAAGGCGCAGTGGCCATCGGCGCGTCCGATGCCGGCATCTACGTCGGCCAATCGCGTAACGTGGTTGTGCGCAACAGCCGTGCCGAGCGCAACGTCGCCGGCATTGAGATCGAGAACACCATCGGCGCCGACGTCTACGGCAACGTCGCCACCGGCAACACCGGCGGTATCCTGGTGTTCAACATGCCCAACCTGCAGCAGCCCGGGCACGGCACCCGCATCTACCGCAACCGGGTCGAGGGCAACAACCACGACAACTTCGGCCACAAGGGCACTCCGGTGGCCAGCGTGCCGGCCGGTTCCGGCGTGGTGATCAACTCCAACGACGATGTGGAAATCTTCGACAACGACATCGGCCATCACCGCACCGCCAATGTCATCGTCAGCAGCTACTTCAGCACCGGCTACAGCGACCTCTCCACCAGTGAGGACTTCGACCCCTACCCAGAGCGCATCGCCATCCATGGCAATCGCTTCGGCCCTGCTGGCGACAGCCCCGACCACCTCGAACTGAAAGCCCTCAAACTCGCCAAGTTCGGCCTCAATGGTCGCTTGCCGGACATTCTCTGGGACGGCTACGTGAACCCCGTGAAACTGGTGAGCGGCAAGCTGCCAACGGAACTGGGCATTTGCGTCGACAACGGTGCGGCCACCCTGGTCAATGTCGACGGCCCGAATAATTTCAAGAACATCAGCACTGACATGAGCGCCCACCGCTGCACGTTGCCGCCGCTGCCTGAAGTGGTGCTGGCCAGCGCGGGGGAGAACAAAGGCTCATGAGGCGCGCGCTCGGCCTGATGCTGGTGCTGCTGGTCGGCTGCGACCAGCAACCTGATCCGCTCTACCTGCCTGAAGGTGAGGCCTACCCGGAAAAGCTCAGTGGCTGGGGGATGGTGCAGCGCGCCAACGGCCATCTGCAGCTGGCCGCCGAGGCCCTGGCCTATGACCTCAATACGCCGTTGTTCAGCGACTACACCCACAAGTTGCGCACCGTCTGGCTGCCGCCGGGCCGGGCTGCCCGCTATGGCGCGGAGCGCTTCGATTTCCCGGTCGGCACCGTGCTCACCAAGACCTTCTACTACCCGAAGGATGGCCAGGGCCACCTGTTGAAGGCCTCACTTGATGAGCGCGACCCGAACCAGGGGCTGGCGCTGGCGAAGGTGAAACTGATGGAAACCCGCGTGCTGCTGCGGCAGCGGCAGGGTTGGGTGGCGTTGCCCTATGTGTGGGACGACGCACAGCAGGACGCGACCCTGGAGTGGGCAGGCGCCAGCTCAGCACTGAAACTGCACGACGAGCATGGGCGCACGCTGGCGGTGGACTACCAGGTGCCCGACGCCAACCAGTGTGCCGGCTGCCACGAAGAGCGCCACGGCGAAGGCGTTCAGCCCCTGGGCCCCAAGGCACGTCACCTGAACCGTGACCTGGCGTATCCGGAGGGTCTGGAAAACCAGCTGCAACGCTGGCAGCGCCGGGGGCTGCTGCAGGGGCTGCCGGCGCACGAGAGCATCCCGCGCAATGCGCAGGCCAGTACGCCGCGCCCGGGGGAAAGCCTGGAGCAGCAAGCGCGCAGCTACCTCGACATCAACTGCGCTCACTGCCACAACCCCAAGGGGCCGGCGCGCACTTCGGGGCTCTACCTGGACCCGGCCACTCCACTGGGCATTCCCTACGGCCTGTGCAAGCAGCCGGTGGCGGCGGGAAAGGGTTCCGGGAATCGTCTGGTGGACATCCACCCCGGCCAGCCAGACGCCTCGGTGCTGATCTATCGAGTCGAGAGCACTGACCCCAGCGTGATGATGCCCGAGCTCGGCCGCTCGACCGCCCACCGCGAAGGGCTGGAGCTGTTGACGCGGTGGATCGCCGGGTTGCCGGGAGGGTGTTGAGCCCCTACAGATGTCGTCGCGCTCGGTAGCTGCTTATACCCAATCAGCCTAACCAGCCTTTCGCGAATTCCCTTCTCCTTCATCTTCGGCCGCTAGGCTTGAACCTCACCCGTCTTCCGGCCGCGAACCATTTTTGTGCGGCCGGTGCATTCGGGTGCACAGGCGGCCCTTTTCCGGTGCTCGGAGGGGCCGAAATTCACGGTTTGGGGGCTGGCACAAGTCTTGCGCGACTCCCAGCATCGCCCAGGCTCGCAGGAGGCACGCCGTGTCGATCCATGTCGCACTGCATCACGTCACCCACTATCGCTACGATCGTGAGGTCAACCTCGGTCCGCAGATCATCCGTCTGCGGCCGGCACCCCACAGCCGCACGCGCATCCTTGGCTATTCGCTGAAGGTGGCGCCGGGCAAGCACTTCATCAACTGGCAGCAAGACCCCCAGGGCAACTACCTGGCGCGTCTGGTGTTTCCGGAAAAGACCCGCGAGTTGACGGTGGAAGTGGACCTGGTTGCCGAAATGGCCGTGTTCAACCCCTTCGACTTCTTCCTCGAGCCCTATGCCGAGCAGATCCCCTTCAGCTACACCACCGATGACCAGCGCGAACTCGCGCCCTACCTGAGCCGCCTGCCAGCCACGCCATTGTTCGCCGACTACCTCACGCGCATCGACCTCACACCCAAGGGCAGCGTGGATTTTCTGGTAGCGATCAACCAGCAGTTGTCGCGGGATATCCGCTACCTGATCCGGATGGAACCCGGAGTGCAGAGCCCGGAAGAGAGCTTGAAGAATGCGTCCGGTTCCTGCCGCGATTCGGCCTGGCTGCTGGTGCAGATCCTGCGGCATCTTGGCCTGGCGGCGCGCTTTGTCTCCGGTTACCTGATTCAGCTCACCGCCGACCAGAAGTCCCTCGATGGCCCCAGTGGCACCGAGGTGGACTTCACCGATCTGCACGCCTGGTGCGAGGTCTACCTGCCGGGCGCTGGTTGGGTTGGCCTGGACCCGACCTCCGGCCTGTTCGCCGGGGAGGGGCACATTCCGCTCGCCTGCAGCCCGGAGCCGTCCTCGGCGGCGCCCATCAGCGGCGCGGTGGATGAAAGCGAGTGCGAGTTCTCCCACGACATGCGCGTCGAGCGGGTCTGGGAAGCGTCGCGGGTGACCAAGCCCTACAGCGACGAACAGTGGCAGGCCATTCGCGAACTGGGGGCGCGTATCGATGCCGACCTCGCGGCGGGCGACGTTCGCCTGACCATGGGCGGCGAACCCACCTTCATCGCCATCGACTACCCCGACGACCCGGAATGGAACACCGCTGCCCTGGGGCCGAACAAACGCCGGCTGGCCGCCGACCTGTTCCACCGCCTGCGCGGCCACTATGCGGCCCAGGGCCTGGTGCACTTCGGTCAGGGCAAGTGGTACCCCGGCGAGCAGCTACCACGTTGGTCGTTGAACTGCTTCTGGCGCAAGGACGGGGAGCCCATCTGGCGGGACCCGGCCCTGTATGCCGACGAAAGCCGCAGCTACGGTGCCGACACCCGCCTTGCGGCGCGCTTCCTCAGTCGCGTGGCCAACCGCCTCGGCGTATCGGGCGAGCATCAGTTTCCGGCCTTCGAGGACTGGCTCTACTACCTTTGGCGCGAGCGCACGCTGCCCAGCAACGTCACGCCGGAAGATGCCCGCCTGGCCGACCCGCTGGAGCGCGAGCGCCTGCGGAGGGTGTTCGAGCGCGGCCTCGGCGAGGAGGTTGGCCAGGTGCTGCCGCTGGGACGCAACGCGGCCGGGGACGCCTGGGAAAGCGGCCGCTGGTACCTGCGCGATGAGCATTGCCGGTTGATCCCCGGCGACTCACCCCTGGGCTACCGCCTGCCGCTGGATTCCCAGCCTTGGGTCAACGAGGTCGATTACCCCTACGTGAACCCGGCCGATCCCAGCCAGGCCTTCCCGCCGCTGCGCCGTTCCGCGCTGATCCGGGAGCAACTGCGTGATGGCGCGCCGGGTGTTCAGGGTGATTTCCGCGAGCCGGTCCGTCACCAGTCTGCAGTCGGCATCACGCGCACCGCCCTCTGTGCCGAACCCCGCGAAGGGCGGCTCTACCTGTTCATGCCACCCCTGGGCGAGCTGGAGGCCTATCTGGAGCTGGTGGCGGCCATTGAAGCCACGGCCGGCGAACTGGGCTGCCCGGTGCTGTTGGAGGGCTACGAGCCGCCCGGCGACCCGCGCCTGACCAACTTCCGTGTTACCCCCGACCCCGGTGTGATCGAAGTGAACATCCATCCCTCGGCCAATTGGGACGAACTGGTGGAACGCACCGAATTCCTCTACGAGGCGGCGCGGCAATGCCGGCTGTCCAGCGAGAAGTTCATGGTCGACGGCCGTCACGTCGGGACCGGCGGCGGCAACCACTTCGTCCTGGGGGGCGCCACCCCGGCGGATTCGCCCTTCCTGCGCCGACCGGACCTGCTGCGCAGCCTGATCAGCTACTGGCACAACCATCCGTCGCTGTCCTACCTGTTCTCCGGCCTGTTCATCGGCCCCACATCCCAGGCGCCACGGGTGGACGAGGCGCGCAACGATGCGCTCTACGAGCTGGAAATCGCCTTCAGGCAGATGCCCGAACCCGGCACCGACTGCCCGCCCTGGCTGGTGGACCGGTTGCTGCGCAACCTGCTGGTGGATGTCACCGGCAATACGCACCGCGCCGAGTTCTGCATCGACAAGCTTTACTCGCCGGATAGCAGCAGCGGTCGTCTCGGCCTGCTGGAGCTGCGCGCCTTCGAGATGCCGCCCCATGCACGCATGAGCCTGGCCCAGCAACTGCTGCTGCGGGGAATGGTGGCGCGCTTCTGGGACGAACCCTATGCGCCACCGAAACTGGTGCGCTGGGGGACTGAGTTGCACGATCGCTTCCTGCTGCCGCACTTCGTCCAGCAGGACCTGGAGGACGTGGTCCACGAGTTCAACGCCGCGGGCTATCCCCTGCGCGCTGAATGGTTCGCACCGCACTTCGAGTTCCGCTTTCCCAAGTACGGCGATTTCCAGGTCAAGGGCATCGACCTGGAGCTGCGCCAGGCCCTGGAACCCTGGCATGTACTGGGCGAAGAGGGCGCGAGCGGCGGTGCCGTGCGCTATGTGGATTCCTCGCTGGAGCGGGTGCAGGTGAAGGTCACCGGCATGGCTCCGGACCGTTATGTGCTCACCTGCAATGGCGAGCCGGTACCGTTGCGGCCCACCGGGCGGGGCGGCGAGTTCGTCGCCGGTGTGCGCTACCGCGCCTGGCAACCGGCTTCCTGTCTGCAACCCACTATCGGCGTTCACGCGCCCCTGGTGTTCGACCTGGTGGACACCTGGATGCAGCGCTCCCTGGGTGGCTGCCAGTACCACGTCGCTCATCCAGGCGGGCGCAGCTACGACAGCTTCCCGGTGAACGCCTACGAGGCGGAAAGCCGGCGACTGGCGCGCTTCTTCCGCCATGGGCACACACCGGGCAAACTGCAGGTCACTCCACCACGAGCCGACGACGAACTGCCCATGACCCTGGACCTGCGTCGCCGCTAAGCGGTGCGCGTGGCGCCCCGGCCGCCGGCATGGCGGCCGGGCGTCGCGCTGTCCGCTAAAGTTTCCCTGCTGCCCATCTGCCGAGCACTTTGATGTCCGATCTGCTAGCCAACTATCCCCTGACCGCCACGGCCTACCACGAACTGCTGGATGCCGAGGGCCAGGTGCGCCCGCACTGGCAGCGCCTGTTCCAGCAGCTCGAGCGCAGCAGTCCGGCGCAGATGCAGCAGCGTCAGGAGTTGCTGGCGCGGCAGATCCAGGAAAATGGCGTCACCTACAACGTCTACGCCGATCCCAAGGGCACCGACCGCCCCTGGGAGCTGGACCTGCTGCCCAACCTGCTCTCGGCTGAAGAGTGGCAGCCTATCGCAGCGGGCGTGGCACAGCGCGCGCGTCTGCTCAATGCGGTGCTGGCCGACTTCTATGGCGAGCAACGCCTGTTGGCCGAAGGGCTGTTGCCCAGCGAACTGGTTTACGGTCATCCCAACTTCCTCTGGCCCTGCCAGGGCGTGCAGCCGCCGGGAGGCATTTTCCTGCACAGCTATGCGGTGGACCTGGCCCGCGATGCGGACGGTCGCTGGCATGTACTGGCCGACCGCACCCAGGCCCCGTCCGGTGCTGGCTATGCCCTGGAGAACCGGCAGATCGTCTCCCGCGCGTTGCCGGAGCTGTACCGCGACCTGCGCGTGCAGTACCTGGCCGGCTACTTCCGGACCCTGCAGGAAACCCTGATCCGCCAGGCCCCCAGCGATGGCGAGACGCCCCTGGTGATTCTGCTGACCCCCGGCCGCTTCAACGAAACCTACTTCGAACACCTCTACCTTGCGCGCCAGCTTGGCTTCCCGCTGGTGGAGGGCCATGACCTGACGGTGCGCGACGCCACCCTCTACCTCAAGACCCTTGGCGGCCTGAAGCGCGTTCATGCCGTTTTGCGTCGCCTCGATGACGACTACTGCGATCCGCTGGAGCTGCGCACGGACTCTGCCCTGGGCGTGCCTGGCCTGCTGGACGCGGTGCGCAAGGGGCGGGTGCTGGTGGCCAACGCGCTGGGCAGCGGTGTGCTGGAGTCGCCGGGGTTGCTGGGCTTCCTGCCGAAGGCCAGCCAGTATTTGCTGGGCGAGAACCTGCTGTTGCCCACCGTGGGCACCTGGTGGTGCGGCCAGGGGCAGGTGCTGGGCAAATCGCTGGAGGGCCTGGCCGGACTGGTGATCAAACCGGCGTTCCCCAGCCAGAGCTTCGAGCCGCTGTTCGGCCACGCCCTGGAAGACGGTGCGCTGCTGGCCCTGCGCAAACGCCTGCAGGCCCATCCCCATGCCTATGTCGCCCAGCGCATGGCCCAGCTGTCCCAGGCACCGATCTGGCAGGGGAATGGGGAAACGGGGGAAATACAGTCGCGGGCCATCGGTATGCGCGTGTTCGCCGTGGCCAGCGCCGATGGCCACTATTGGGTCATGCCCGGCGGTCTGACGCGGGTGGCCTCGGCGGCGGACGCCGAAGTGGTTTCCATGCAGCGCGGTGGCGCCAGCAAGGACACCTGGGTGCTGGCCGACTTGCCGGTCGTAGGTGAGCCGTTACGTCCGCGCACCCTCGGCGTGCGCGACCTGATCCGGCAGGACCCCTATCTGCCGTCGCGGGTGGTGGAGAACCTCTACTGGTTCGGCCGCTATGGCGAACGCTGCGATGACGGTGCGCGCCTATTGCGCGTCGTGCTGTCGCGGTATGTGGATGCCGACGGGGATGAACGGGCGCTGCAATCGGCCTTGCAGTTGGCTGGCGCCATTGGCCTGCTGCCCCCGGGTGAGGCGCCCCTGGAACAGCGCTTGCTGGCGGCGCTACTGGACGACGAATGGCCGAGCAGCGTCAGCGCCAACCTGCGCCGCCTGCATTGGGCGGCGGCTCAGGTCCGTGGCCGGCTGTCGCGGGAGAACTGGCACGCGGTGCTGGAGCTGCACCGCGAGGCCCAGGCGCTTGATCCGAAACGCACCGATCTGGGCGAGGCGCTGGAGTTCCTCAACCGCCTGCTGATGTCCCTGGCCGCGCTGTCCGGCTTTGCCCTGGATGACATGACCCGTGACGATGGCTGGCGTTTCCTGATGATCGGCCGCCGCATCGAGCGGGTGCAGTTCTATGCCGACAGCATCGCCGGTTTCCTCGAAGGTGGAGACGCCTGGGATCAAGGTGCCCTGGAGTGGCTGCTGGAGCTGGGCAACAGCACCATCACCTACCGCTCGCGTTACCTGGCTTCACCGCAACTGATCCCGGTGCTCGACCTGCTCCTGCTGCACGAGCAGAACCCCCATGCCCTGCGTTTTCAGTTGCAGGCGCTGGAGCGCTCCCTGGGACGCCTGCACCTTGAATTCGGCGCGCCCCAGGAGCTGGTGCTGAGTGGTTTGATCGGGCGCCTGCTGGCCTTCGACCTGGCGACTCTGGAAGACCCGTTGTTCGGGAGCGAGAGCCTGGATGAGGTACTTGCCGGGCTGGCCGGCTTGCTGCGGGAAATCGCACAGAACGTCGGACTGGTCTCCGATCGGCTCGGATTACGCTATTTTGCCCACGTCGACGACGTCAGCCAGCAAACGGTATCTACCTGATGCGTGCACAAGCCCACTCCATCGCCCCCGTGCAGGGTGCCCGCTACCAGGTGTTCCACGACACCCACTACCGCTATTCGGCGCCGGTGTCGTTGTCCCAGCAGTTGGTCCACCTGTGGCCGCGGGACTGCCCATGGCAGCAGTGCAGCGGCCAGCAGTTGCTGGTCACCCCCGAGCCGACCTTGCGCCAGGACCTGCTGGATGTGTTCGGCAACCCGCTGACGCGCCTGGCTTTCGAGCGTCCCCACGACGAGTTGCAGGTGAATACCCGCCTGCAGGTCGAGGTGCTGCCCCACGGCCCGTCGGACCTGGCCGCCTCGCCACCCTGGGAGCAGGTGCCGGCAACCCTGGCATACACCGGCCGGGCGCTGTCCCCCACTGAGCTGGACGCCTGCCGTTATCGGGTGGAGTCGCCATACGTACGTATCAAGCGCCAGTTCGCCGAGTTCGCCGCGGGCTGCTTCCCCGCCGGCAGGCCGCTGCTGCAGGGCACGGCGGCACTGATGGAGAAGATTTTCAGCGAGTTCGCCTTCGATGCCGAGGCGACCCAGGTGGCGACGCCGCTGACCGAAGTGCTGGAGCGCCGTCGTGGCGTCTGCCAGGATTTCGCCCACCTGATGCTCGCCTGCCTGCGTTCCCGTGGGCTGGCGGCGCGCTACGTCAGCGGCTACCTGCTGACTCAGCCGCCCCCCGGCCAGCCGCGCCTGATCGGCGCTGATGCCTCCCACGCCTGGGTATCGGTGTATTGCCCACGCAATGGCTGGGTGGACTTCGACCCTACCAACAACATCCTGCCCAACCTGGAACACATCACCCTGGCCTGGGGGCGTGATTTCTCCGATGTCTCGCCCCTGCGCGGTGTCATCCTCGGCGGCGGCAGCCATGATCCCGAAGTGCGGGTGACTGTCATGCCGCTCTGGGAGCTGGCGATCTGACGCCTTGCCCTTCGTAGGATGGGTGGAGCGGAGCGATACCCATCAGGCGCGATCAATGGGTTTCACAGGCCCGCGAAGTGCCGCTCGCTCCATCCTGAGTGAAGCCCACTGCGGCGTGGGCAAGCACTTTGCCGGCGCCGTGCTAGCTTTTTTGGGGCCACTTCTCTCCTGCAAGGTGCTTTGCCATGGATGAAACAACGCTCGTTGATGTAGGTACCGAGAAGGTCAGCGCGTTCATGACCACGGTCACGCAGTACGCCACCACCTTCGGCATCAAGATTCTCGCGGCGATCGCCTTCTGGGTGGTCGGTCGCTGGCTCATCGGCTTTGCGGTCGGCCTGGTCCAGCGCTCTCTGGAGCGGCAAAAGGTTGACCCGACGGTGCTGCGCTACGTCGGTTCGTTCATCACCGTGACCCTGAACATCCTCCTGGTGGTGGGTATCCTCGGCTTCTTCGGCATCCAGACCACCAGCCTGGCAGCACTGATCGCGGCGGTCGGCCTGGCCATCGGTATGGCCTGGTCGGGACTGCTGGCCAACCTGGCGGCGGGCGGTTTCATCATCGTCCTGCGGCCGTTCAAGGTGGGGGACTTCATCAGCGCAGGCGGCGTGGTTGGCACGGTGAAGGAGATCGGCCTGTTCGCCACCACCATCAACACCCCGGACAACGTGATGACCCTGGTGGGCAACAACAAGATCTTCAGCGACAACATCCAGAACTTCAGCCACAACACCTTCCGCCGGGTCGAGCTGAAGGCCCAGCTCTCCGGCGCCGCCGACTACCAGGCGGCCGTGGCGTTGCTCAAGCAGCGTATTGCCGCGATCCCCAACGTGCTGGGCGATCCGCCGGTGGATGTGGAAATCCTCGAGTTCAACCTGGTGGGTCCGGTGCTGGCGGTGCGGCCTCATTGCCATAACGACCACTACTGGCAGGTGTACTTCGATGCCAACCGGGTGATCAAGGACTCGCTGGGTGGTGCCGACTTCCCCGCGCCCATGCCGGCGCAGACCATCATCATGCAGCAGCCGCAGGCTTGACCTGTGGCAGGCCTTCGGCCTGCTTGGCTACAGTTGGGTAGGGTGGATCACGCTTCACCGATCCACCGTCCGGGCAAGGCTTGACCCAGCAGGTGGATGTAAAGAGCGACATCCACCTTACGCCACTGCAGGTCAGGGCCTGTGCAGATGCAGGATCGGGAACGGCTTACCCGAACCATCCACTTCCGAGCGGTCGTACTGCACGAACCCCAGGCGCAGGTAGAAACCCACCGCCTGGGGATTCTGTTCGTTCACGTCGACGCTGCGCGCGCCAAGCGCCATTGCGTGCTCCATCAGCGCGCGACCGATTCCCTGTCCGCGTTGGGCCGGATCGACGAAGAGCATCTCCACCTTCTCCCCGTTGGTGCCGACAAAACCGGCGATGCAGCCATCGGCATCTCGCAGGCAGGCGAGTCGCACCGAATCCAGGTAGGCATCCCGCACCAGGGGCTTGAAGAATTGGATGTCGTCTTCGCAGAGGAAGTGGTGAGTGGCGCGCACTGCGCCTTCCCAGACCTCCACCAGGCGCTGGCGGTCGGTGGGAGAGAGGGTCGCCAGGGTTTCGATTGCAGGGGTCATCCATGTCACCAGTGATGCTTGGCCTTGTTCCAGCGGTAGAGCAGGCGGGCGAAGGCTTTGTAGGCAAGTTGCGCGAGGCCGTGAATCACCGGCAGGGAGAATAACCACGCCTTCCAGCGTTCTCGCGGCGAGTGGCGCCAGAGCACGATGAAGGCGTCCATCCCCATGTGCTTGACGCCCAGTTCGTCCACCAGGTGCAGGCGTTCGCGGGCGTACTCGAGATTTTCGCCGATTTCCTCCACCGCGCTGTTGTCCTGGTGGATATCGGCCCACTCCACCTGGCAGGCGGTGGTCTTGCCCATCTGGCCTTCGATCCCGGCTTTGCACACCGGGCAGGCGCTGTTGTAGTAGACCTTGATCCGCTCGTCGTCTTCCATGGGGCGCTCCTGCTCATGGGTTCGTCCCGATAGTCTAAGGCCGGGACGAGCACGCGGTCAGTGCGGCTTGCGGTCGACCCACTTGGGTGCGCTGCTGGGGCGCCAGGCTTCCAGGCGGTCCAGCAGGGTTTCAGGGTGACCGCCGACCTGCAGCATGCCGCGATGCTGGTCACGCACGAAGCGTTCTTCCACCAAGTGGTCGAGGAAGTCGGTGAGCTTGTCGTAGAAGCTGTTCACTTCCAGCAGGCCCAGGGGCTTGCTGTGGTAGCCCAGTTGGCCCCAGGTCCAGATCTCGAACAGCTCTTCCAAGGTGCCCAGGCCGCCGGGCAGGGCGATGAACGCATCGCTGAGTTCGGCCATACGCGCCTTGCGTGCGTGCATGCCGTCCACCACTTCCAGGCGGGTCAGGCCTTTGTGGCCGATCTCGGCGTCCATCAGGCTCTGCGGAATCACCCCGATGACTTCGCCGCCAGCAGCCAGGGCTGCGTCGGCCACGGTGCCCATCAGGCCGACTGCGCCGCCGCCGTAGACCAGGGTGATGCCGCGTTCGGCCAGGGTGTGTCCCAGGAGGGCGGCAGCTTCACGGTAGATCGGCTTGGCGCCGGGGCTGGCGCCGCAGAACACACAGATGGAACGCAAGGACATGGGGGACTCCTGGTGCGAAAAAAGCGCGCAAGAGTACCGGCTTCGCCCTCGTGCTCCAAGCTGTGTAAGGGGTCAGCTTCCGAACGGTAGGGGGAAGGGTTAATCGGCGGAAGCGCCGCAGGCCCCGGCGGCATAGGCGGCGAGCAGGCTTTGCAGGAAGATCATGGCGTCTCTCCTTCTGGATGAATGGCGCCATGCTAGAGCGGCGTCCAGTGGTCCGCCGGTTGATTGCTTCGATTGAGGTGATAGATCAGGCCAGCTTCAGCAACTCCGCCGCTGTCATCCCCGATAGCCCCAGCAGGCAGAGCCCGCAGGCCAGGTAGGTGAGTCGATGCCAGAGGGTGGATGCGGCCCGGCGGAACCAGTCCACCAGACCGGCGCAGATGAAGCACCAGAGCAGCGAAGACAGCATGAAGCCGGCGAAGAATACCGCCAGGTGGGTCGGCGTTGGCTCGGCTACGCCGATCGCGGCCATGGCGCCGCCCATTGCGGCCCAGTAAACAATGTTCTGCGGATTGGTCAGCGACAGCGCCGCGCCTGAGGCGAAGGCGCCGCCGCTGGCGCCCCCTTGCTCGGCCGAGGGCTGCGGGGGCCGACGGGCGTCACGCAGGGATTGAAGGCCTAGCCAGCCCAGGTAGAGGGCGCTGGCGATGGTCAGTGGGTAGCGCACCGTGGCGCTGTCCAGCAGCAGGGCGAGGCCGGTAAGGCCCAGGGCGGCCCAAGTGGCATCGCCCACCAGGGAGCCGATCTGCACCATCAGTGCGGGCTTGTAACCGTCCCGCAGGCCGCGCCGCAGGGTCTCGCTGAAGACTGCGCCGGGCGCGGCATTGAATACGAAGCCAAGCAGCATGGCGGCAATGAAGAAGGACAGCATGAAGCAGTTCCCTTGAAGGCTGAAGTGGAGGTTCATTGCCTCAGGTCATGGGGGTAGGCGCTACCCTGGGGCAGTCTTCGGCCCGGGCATATTGCCCGGAACGTCAAGGAGACACCAATGATTCGCAAGTTCGCCGTCGCATCCGTGCTGGCCCTGGCCAGTGCGCCTTTGCTGGCCGCTGAATGTGCCGTGGATGTGCAAGGCACTGACCAGATGAGTTTCGACACCAAGGAAATCAAGGTCAGCAAAAGCTGCAAGACCTTTACCGTGAATCTCAAGCACGTCGGCAAGCTGCCCAGGAACGTGATGGGCCACAACTGGGTGTTGAGCAAGACCGCCGATGCCACGTTGATCGCCTCCGAAGGCATCACGGTCGGCCTCGACAAGGATTACCTCAAGGCTGACGACGCGCGCATCATCGCCCATACGAAGATGATCGGCGGCGGCGAGAGCGACAGCGTGACCTTCGACGTGGCCAAGTTGGCGGCCGGTGAGGGCTACGAGTTTTTCTGCTCCTTCCCGGGCCACGTGTCGATGATGAAGGGAACCCTGGCCCTGGTCGATTGACCTCCAGGTGAATGCGAAAAGGCCGCTCCGTGTAGCGGCCCTTTCATTTGTGCGGAGGGAGTTTGCCCCTACGAACCGGCGGTCATCTTGAAAATGCCCTGAGCGTTGCTGCTGTCGAAGTTCAGGTCCAGGCGGGTGGTTTCCGGGTCGACCTTGCGCTGGATGAACTCGACGAAGGAGCCCGGCACTTCACGTTGCACGGCGCGGCCGCTGCTGTCGATGAAATCCCGCTGCACCTGTACCGCGCGGTAGGCGGTCTGCATCACCCGGCCGGAGGTCGAGACTTCGATGCTGGCCTTCATCGGTCGGCCCTTGGCGTTCTGTTCATCCACCACCACCTGCAGGTCGACGACGCGGTCAGTGAGGTGGTTGAACATATTCCCCTCGGTGGCGATCCAGGCCATTTCCACGCTTTCCTCGCGCAGCAGGTGATAGTCCTGGTCATGCACGACCCCGTGCTGGCGGTCGAAGGCTCGATAGAGCGCTGGCAGCAGGTGCATGGCCTCGGCGAAGCTGCACTGGCGCTGGCGCCAGAGGGTATCGAGGATGGTTTTGTGGCCGGCGTCGAGCGGGTCACGGCTGTCGCCCACCACGCGACTCACCGCCAATTGGAAACTTTCACTGAAGCGGCCCGGATGCAGTTCCGAGACGAAGAACTGGGCGATCTCCTCCGGTAGATCCATCTGCCGGTAGGCGTAGCCGGTCATCTTCAGGCTGGTCAGCGGATAGGTGCGCACATTGGCGAAGCCCAGGGGCTCCAGCAACCGGGCGAATGCCTGGCGGCCACGGGGCAGGGCGCCGTTGTCCGGCCAGTCGACGGTGCGAATGGCACCATGGTCGAACACCACCTGGCGCCCCTTGGCCTGTTGCTCCTCCACATAGGTACGGCCAATGGGCACTGCCTCCACCAGTTTGTGGAACAGGCAGAGGTTCAGCGCCTCGGCCAGCCAGGCGCGGTGCACGGCGGCGTCACTGAATGGAAAGGCAGACAGGCTCGTGGGGATTTCCACGTGGGCTTCGACCCAGCGGGCGGCGGGCTCGCCGATCACGCTGGCGACCAGGGCAAACAGGCGTTCGTTGGCAGGCATTGGGGGCATTCCGGACATAGGGAAAACTGCCCTTATCCAAGCAGCACCGGGGCTTCGGGGCAAACGAAAAATTCCGGCGGGTTCATTCCGTTTTTTCTTGAACCTGTCGTGGGGTGGGCTCGCTTTTAATGTAGGGGCGAACTCATTGGCTATGTCTGCGTTAAGTGTTGCTAGAACGTCCTGAGCCAGGCTGCTTGCCGAGTTCTGCGGATGCTTCTGGTTTCNNNCCCCCGGACGAGTCCCTTTCTCAAGCGCCGAAAGGAACCAAAGGGCTTGCCCCTGCATCCGGGTTTGGCTCCGCCAAACTACCCTCCCTCCATCCTTGCTCCAGGGGCACGGCGAGAGGGGCCATCCATG
>NZ_SSOK01000058.1:0-213683 GCF_029871195.1 Pseudomonas sp. BN415 | reverse complement strand
CATGGATGGCCCCTCTCGCCGTGCCCCTGGAGCAAGGATGGAGGGAGGGTAGTTTGGCGGAGCCAAACCCGGATGCAGGGGCAAGCCCTTTGGTTCCTTTTGGCGCTTGAGAAAGGGACTCGTCCGGGGGGACGAAACCAGAAGCATCCGCAAAACTCGGCAAGCAGCCCGGCTCAGGACGTTCTAGCAACACTTAACGCAGACATAGCCAATGAATTCGCAATGTCTACATGACGTGTTGCAAGCAGCTCCTACAAGGCTCTTGGACCTCTCGCAACGGCAAAGAATGAATTCGTCCCCCATAGAAAACCCACCAGCCAAACATGAAAAAACCCGCCAATTGGCGGGTTGTTTCATTGGGTCAAACCTCAGACGCGGAACGCGCCGATCAGTTGCTTGAGCTGCGCCACCTGGCCGGATAGCTCGCGGCTGGCCCGCTCGGTCTGGCTCGCACCGTCGGCAGTGCGCTCACCGGCATGGTTGATCTCGACGATGTTCTGGTCGATATCGTGGGCGACGGCGGTCTGCTGCTCAGCTGCGGCGGCAATCTGCTGGTTCTGGTCCACGATCATGCCCACCGCACCGAGGATGTTCTCCAGCGCCGCCTGCACCTTGCCAGACTGGCTGACCGTACCATCGGCCATCTGGTGGCTGGCGTTCATCGCCTTCACGGCAGCACCGACGCCCCCTTGCAGCTTGATGATCATCTGCTCGATTTCCTCGGTGGACTGCTGGGTCCGCTTGGCCAAGGTCCGGACTTCGTCGGCCACCACGGCAAAGCCGCGGCCTTGCTCACCGGCCCGGGCGGCTTCGATCGCCGCGTTAAGCGCCAGCAGGTTGGTCTGCTCGGCGATGCCCTTGATCACTTCCAGCACACGGCTGATCGAGGCGCTGTCGGAGGCCAGTTGGTTGATCACGCTCACCGACTGGTCGATCTCGCTGGCCAGGCGCTCGATGCTGCCCAGCTGGGACTCCACCAGGGCGCGGCCACTGACGGTTTCCTGATTCACGCTCTGCGCACTGTCCACTGCCGCAGCGGCGCTGCGCGCCACCTCCTGTGCGGTGGCCGACATCTCGTTCATGGCCGTGGCGACCTGTTCGATCTGGCTGCGCTGCCCGGCCACGGCCTGATTGCTTTCACCGGAGACCTGCTCCACGCGACCGGCCTGACGCTCGACCTCGGCCACGGTATGTCCCACCAACTCGATCAGGTCATGGATCTTCGCGACGGTGCCGTTGAACACCTGGCCCAGCTCGCCCAATTCATCGCGGCTTTCGGCGCGGAAGCTGACGGTCATGTCGCCCCCGGCGACCTGGTCCATCACCTTGCCCAGGCTCTTGAGCGTGGTACGCGTGGAGACGTAGAAGCCGCTATAGAGGTAGACGATGGCGAGGAACACCACCAGCAGGGCCACCACCAGCAGCACGGTCTGCACGCGCTTCTCGGCCAGGCGTTTTTCCAGCTCGGTCTTGAGGAAGGCCAGTGAGCCGTCGTTGAGCTGATAGGTCTTCTCCAGCGACGCCGTCACCTGGTCATAAAACTGCTGCCAGGGCGTGTCGAGGGTGTCGGCCATGATCACCTTGTCCTCGAACAGCGTGGCGCTCTGCTTGATGGTGTCGCGACTGGCGGCGGTCAGACTATCCAGCGCCTGGTGACCGCGCGGACTGCCGTCGAGGGCATCGGCGATCTTCAGGCCGTACTCGGCGTTGAGCTTGTCCAGGTCCAGCAGCAAGTCGTCCAGCTTGGTGCTGGCCGCCGAATTGAGGAAACCCTGGCCAAGCGAATAGGCGCCTATGGCGCGCCCCTTGCCGATGGCCATGGTCACTTGCGGAGTGGTAGAGGTGACCAGTTCGGTAATCTGGCGCACGTCGGCCTGGTCGTCCTGGCTCAGACCGGCCTGAGCGGCGACGAACTTGATGAAGACCTGAGCGTTGCCCAGCAGCTTCTCGATCATCGCGCTCTTGCTCTGCAGGGAGGTTTCGCCCTTGGCAGCCTGCAAGGCCGTGATCAATTCATCGCGTTTAGTGTTGAAAGCTTCGACCTGCTCAGCCTCGGACACCACCGGGGCCAGGCCCTGAAGGGTCGAGAGCAACTCCTGCTCAAGCGTGGTGACGCGCTTTTCCAGGTCTCCGGCCTGACCCGACTGACCGATCATCGAGTTGATCATGACCAGGTCGTTCAGACTCTCCAGGTTGCGGCGCACATTCAGGCTGGCACCCAACAGGTCGAGGCTCTGCAGTTCAGAGCGGGTACTGACGAATTGTCGGTAGGAGTCGCGCACCAGGTAGAAGTTGGTGATCAACATCGGCAGGAAGAACAGAACACTGATCAGACTGAACTTCATCCCGAAACTGAGGCGGTTCATCAGCGCGATGGCAGGATACAACAGGGTCTTCACGAGACGTCTCCTGTTCTCATTTATTGTTATGGGCGCGCTCTGATCGGCTGACAGGATTCGGCCAGGGCCTCGCAGCATCCCCACGCTGCTTGGCGATCACCGGGATCTGTCAGATGCTTCTGTGAGCAATGTCCGAAAATGCTGGCGCGCTCATCTGTGTACCCGATATCGGCTGGAGTTTCTGTAACTAAAGGTTAAGCAAGGCGGGACCCGCCCGACGGCAGCGCCGGGCGGGCGGTGAAGCAGAACTCAGAACAGCAGGGCCCAGACGGCAAAACCGGCGTACCACAGCACCGCAGCGCGAACCAGCAGTTGCCAGAGGGCATCCAGCGTCGCCACCCCGGCGTCACCCGTGGCGGGCTCCGGCAGCTCGGCAGCAGCGCGGCCGGCCAGCTCGATGTAGCGCTGGGCCGGGATCTCCCAGCTCAGCAGTTCGTGAAGCAGCACGCGGCTGACCCCGACGAAATTTCCCACCAGCGAGAAGCTGGCCGCCAGCACCCGTACCGGCAGCCAGTCGAAGGCGTGGCGAATCATCACCGCTTGCTCGCGCAGTGCCGGCGTGCCGGCATTCTCGGAAGCCAACGCGAGCAAGCGGTAGGCCAGTGCCGCCACCGGGCCGAGCAGCGCATACCAGAAGATCACCGCGAAGAAGCCCTGATAGGCCTGCCAGAGCTGATAGCCCTGCACCTGCTGCAGGAGATCGTCGCCCTCATCCGCCTCCAGGCCGAGGTCGCGTTCGGCGACGTGATAGGCACCCTGGGTATCGCCACGCCGCCAGGCATCGCGGAAGGGCCCCAGATCGGCCAGCACATCGCCGCGCCCCAGGCTGTAGATGATCACCAGCAAATGCACCGGCAGCGCCATCCAGCCATAGGCCAACGGCTCCAGCGCCAGCAGTACCAGCGCCAGGAGCACCAGGGGCAGCAGCACCAGCAACGCCAGGATCGCCCAGGGGCGCTCGCTCATGCGCGGGTTGGCTTCGGCCTTGGCCAGCTCCCGCAGCCAGAAGCCGTCCTGCTGGATATGCCGGCGCCAGGCGGAGAATTTCTCGATCCAGAGCACCAGCAACAACACCAGAAAATACATGGGTCCCTCCTCGTTCTATCGTGCGAGCGCGCCACGCAGGCGCGCCCAATCGAATGCAGGCCCGGGATCGGTCTTGCGCCCCGGGGCGATATCGCTATGACCGCAGATGCGCTCCAGCGTGATGGCCGGATAGGCAATACGCAGCTGTTCCACCAATGCGATCAGCGCAGCGTACTGAGGTTCCGTGAACGGCAGATCATCGGTGCCTTCCAGTTCGACCCCCAGGGAGAAGTCATTGCAATTCTCCCGCCCCTCGAACAGGGAAACGCCCGCGTGCCACGCGCGCTCATTGCAAGAAACGAACTGGGTGACGGCGCCATTGCGCTCGATGAGGAAATGCGCGGATACCCGGAGGTCGCGGATGCCCTCGAAGTAGGGATGCTCGTCGGGGTCCAGGCGGTTCTGGAAGAACGCCTGCACCTTCCCCGTACCGAACTGAGCGGGCGGCAGGCTGATGTTGTGGATCACCAGCAGGGAAACTTCCCCCTGCGGGCGGTTATTGAAGTTGGGCGATGGGCAGTGGCTGATGCCCTGGCACCAACCGGATGCGGGGTCCAGCTGCATGTCGGCTCCTTGGTCTGCCGCCCACTTTAGGCGCAGTGGAGCCATTTTAGCGAGTGGCGCAACAGGGAGCGGAATTGCCTCTGCCTTGAATTTGCAGGATGGGTGGAACGGAGTGATACCCATCGTCCACAAGCGATGGGTATCGCAGGCTCCACCCATCCTACTGAAACGTGCTGTCGAGCTCAGGCGCCCTTGAGACGGCGCAGGTTGCCGATCACCGATTCCAGCGCGCGATCGAACAGCAGGGCATCGTCCAGCAGGCGGATCGCATTGCGGCGGAACTCCACGGCCAGGCCCATGCGGGTCTTTTCCAGCACTTTCATGCCGGTGCGGTTGACGAAGATGTACTTGCCCGTGGGCTTGATCAGCGCCGCCAGCTTGCAGCGCAGCTTGTGCTCGTCGTCTTCCTGGAACTCGACCCAGCTCCCCACGCGAAGGTTGTCGACAAAGCCAAGGGCCTCATCGTCATCCGCCAGGGCAACTTCTGGCTCCTGTACCTGCGACTCGCCGGGCACGACCAGGACGATTTCTTCCACGACCGCCACCATGGCCGGCGCAGACTCATCTTCCGGCTCGGCGTCGTCCGGCAGGTCAAGCGACAGCGGCGGCGACTCCAGACCGTCGTCAGCAACCACGTCCACCGGCTCAGGCCTGCGGAATCGCTGGAAGGCCTGAACGTGCAGGGCTTCGAGTTGGCTGAAGAATTCGCTGGTGGAGAAGGGATCGAACGCGGCGCTGGCCAGGCCATCGCGCAGCGACTTGAGTAGCCCCGGCACCAGCTCCAGCAAGCGCGCCCGGGCCTCCGGCGCATCGTGGGACTCCACGCTCCAGATCAGGTCGTCCATGGTTTGCAGGGCGGATTGCCATTCGGCCGACTCAACCCCGTGCTTGAGGCAGCCGAGCAGCAGCACCTTGCTCCAGGCTTCCTGCAGCAGGCGCACCACCACTTCCGGCAGGGTGCGGCCCAGCAGACGCTGGTTGAGCGCGTCTTCCACCTGCCTGCGAGCCAGTTCGGCCTTGGCGCGGCCTTCTTCGGCATCACGCGTGCGCTGCTCCAGCAACTCGCTGCGGCGCCGCTCGTCGCCGGCATAGGCCAGGAACTCGGCGAGCAGCTCCGAGAAAATCGCCGGGTCGTCGACGAAATCGTTCAGCAGGCGTTGCACTACCTGCTCGATGCGATGGTAGAGACTGTCGCGCTGGGCTTCGTCCTGTTCTACCCAACCGAGGGCGGCAGAAGCGATTTCGTTGAGCAGGCGGCGAGCCGGGTGGCTGCCACGGCTAAAGAAGGTCTTGTCCAGCAGGGCGACCTTGAGCATTGGAATCTGCATGCGGCCGATGAGGGCCTTGAGCGAATCCGGCAGGGTGCGGTCGTCGAGGATGAACTCGAAGAGCATGGACACGAGGTTGATGACGTCATCGTCGACCTGTCCGACCACCCGCGCCCGACCGCTGCGGGCGCTGGCGCGAGTGAGCAGTTGGTCGAGGCTCATCCGCAGGTCGTAGTCATCGTTGTGCTGCTGCGGCAGGTGCTGCTGCAGATGCGACAACAGGCGCATCAGGTCGAGGCTGCTGACCGGGACCGCATCGGCGGGATGCTCCCGGCGCGGCAATGCCGTGCCGCGTACCTGCGACAGCAAATCCTGGAGCACGCCAAAGATTTCCTGCACGCCCTCTTCGGTCACCTGGCCACCGCCAGCCGCGTTACCGGGCTGGGCTGGGCGCCCCGTGGCGCTGGATCGCTCCGCCTGGCGCCGCGCCGGTGCCGAGCGCAGGTCCGGGAGCACGCCGGCGGTGACCAGAAGCTGGTTGGCTTCGGCGTAGATCTGGTCCAGCTCGGTGAGGACGTACTTCTCGAACAGCTTGAGGATGATCAGCTTGACCTTGATCTCCACCCCGAGGCTACGGCAGGCATCGAGGAAGGCCTCGCAGAGCGGGCGCGGCCCCAGCGGGTTGGTTTTGTCTTCGATCTTCTTGCTGACAAGGGTGTTGAAACGCGCAGTGAGATGGCCGAGGGCGATGCCGTCGTGACTCATCACCTTGGCAACCATGGCGTCCAGCGCCACGGCTTCCTCGAGTTCGTCATTCTGCACCAGGGAGAGGCTGTCGAAAGACACTGCACCCAGCTGCGGCGCCTTGCCTGCCTCATATTGATTGAGCGAAGAGAACGACTCGAAGACCTTCTGCAGGAAGGTCCGCTCGATGCTCTTGCGCTTCAGCCGCAGGTCGCGCATCGCCTCGAAGAAGGCATTCTGCTCGGCATTGCTGGTGGCGCGGTCCGCCATCTCGAAGAGGGTGTCGTCCGCATTGTCGAACAGCGCCTGAAGCGTCTGCTTCAACTGCAAGGCGACTTTGTCGCGCACCTGGATCAAGGCCACGGGCAGCCTTCCTACCGGCGAGGTTGGCGATTGCTGGGTGGCCCCCTTGTTCAGCGGCACCACCTTAGCGTCGGTCTGCATCACGAGCCTCCCGCAGGCCGCGCCCTTGCAAAGGGCCTATCGGTCCGCAAATCGATCATGGGGAGTCATCCATAACGTCAATCAAATGGCGTCAAAAATAGAAATTTCCGAAGTCATTATATGGATGATGCTGTGACAACCAAGCGGAGATTTCCTACAGACATGAATCAAGTCACAGATGCAGGGATTTCGACCGACCGACGCACAACGATCCACTCCTGAGTATCTAGCAGAAAGCGTAAGACCGTTGTTCATCGGCACTGCGCCGGTCGTCGGCAGCCTTTATAATCGCCGCCATCCTGCCTGCGGAGCCCACCATGCCCAACCTTCTCCTCGCTGACCTCACCGCTGAAATCGAGGCCAACGTACGCACCGCCCTCCAGGAAGACATCGGCAGCGGCGACATCACCGCCCAGCTCATTCCCGAAGACCGTCAGGCCCGCGCCACCGTGATTACCCGCGAAGCCGCCATCATCAGCGGCACCGCTTGGGTGAACGAGGTGTTCCGCCAGCTCGACCCACGCGTGAAGGTGGAGTGGCAGGTGCAGGACGGCCAGCACGCCGACGCCAACCAAGCCCTCTTCCACCTCGAAGGCCCGGCCCGCGCCCTGCTCAGCGGCGAGCGCAGCGCCCTGAACTTCCTCCAGTGCCTGTCGGCCGTCGCCACCCGCGTCGGCCACTATGTGGAACTGGTCAAGGGCACCCAAGTGAAGCTCCTCGACACCCGCAAGACCCTGCCCGGCCTGCGCCTGGCACAGAAATACGCCGTGACCTGCGGCGGCGGCCACAACCACCGCATCGGCCTGTACGACGCCTTCCTCATCAAGGAAAACCACATCGCAGCCTCCGGCGGCATCGCCCAGGCCATCCAGGCCGCCCACCGCATCGCCCCCGGCAAGCCGGTGGAAGTGGAAGTGGAAAGCCTGGACGAACTCCAGCAAGCACTGGATGCCGGCGCCGACATCATCATGCTCGACGAACTCAGCCTCGACGACATGCGCACCGCCGTCACCCTCACCAACGGCCGCGCCAAGCTCGAAGCCTCCGGCGGCATCAACGAAACCACCCTGCGCACCATCGCCGAGACGGGCGTCGACTACATCTCCATCGGCACCCTGACCAAAGACGTCAAGGCCATCGACCTGTCGATGCGGCTGAGCCTCTAAATCCCACCTCGCCGAACCCCGGGCGTTGCCATGCGTCCCGGGCAAGGCTATGGTGCGGCCGTCCTGGCAAATTCCAGGACCGGGTTTGGCGACCCGAAACGCAAAAGGCGCACAAGCGCCGACCATCCGATTGCCGGCGCTTTTTTGTGCCGGCAACGTCGTGTCATGGCGGCTGTGCGCGGGAGACCGAATGGTCTGCCGGGTTCCTTTTGCCCCGGTTCGCCAACCTGCGCACAGCTGCCACCCATTCGTTTGGCGACGATTCGTGGCAGCTCCCAAGCAAAAGGAGCTTTGACCATGCACATCCGCACACCCGCAAGGAATGCACGCCCCCAGGCAGCCACCATTACCCCGGACCCGAGAACCGCCGGAGGTGGGCTATGAACAACGTCGCCCGCATTGCCGACCTCCAGGGCGACCGCCTACTGACGGCCAGCTACGCCCTCAACACCATCGCCGACCTGCTGGGCTGCGACGGCCTCGAACACCACCTGAGCGACAAGGACCTGAAAGGCCTGCACCACGCCGTCAAGACCATCTCGGACCTGATGAAGTGCTCGGCCATGGACCTGTACAACGTTGCCGAAAAAGTGGGCAGAAAAGACTGAGAAACGAGCGGCCCGCCGCCACGCAGCGAGCTAAACCCCGAAAAAGCAAAAAGCCCCGCAGAACCTGCGGGGCTTTTTGTTTGGATCATGGTGCCGGTAAGAGGAATCGAACCCCCGACCTTCTCATTACGAATGAGCTGCTCTACCGACTGAGCTACACCGGCAAACTAATTTAATCACTCTAACTCAAGAAAGCCTTGCGCCCAGAATCTTGGGAAAAGGACCGGGCTGTAGTATTGAGTAAAATAACTCTCATTTCCAGCCAACGTAGGATAGTCTCTGAGGGCGACGTATACAAGAGCAGAACTTGCAACAAAAAAACATGCGAATAGAGCAAATAACCAGGGATTTCCAACTGGTCTTTCCCGCTCACTGATAGGAAGCAATCCCCATAACCAGCCAGCAAGGACGACAAAAACAGTTTGACTATATGGCATCACCAGAACGCCATCAACCATTGAGTATACCAGTGCAGCCAATACCCCTCCGGCAATACATAGCCTCAAGGCATCCCTCCCCTCAACTGAGGTGCGCCGCTGACGCATCATATTAGCGATTTGGACTCCAACTGCCAACATATATCCGCCAACCAACAATGCGACAGGAACTCCCCATTCACACGCCCACTGAAGAATAGACTGATGAGGATGAGCGCCAATGAAGTTCAACTCGCTGGCAAATCCCATTGGCCCAACACCGATGAAGGGATGAGAGGCTATCATCTGCATCGCCTCACTCCACAACACATCCCTTGCTGACAGGCTCGTGGTCAACCTGGAAACGATCGAATTTTCAACTGCGCCATCTCCTCCACCCGAAAGCGAAACTAGCACTAGCCAGTAACCCAGCCCTCCAAACGCGACACCAGCCATTTGCCACCCCGCCCATAGCCACCCGAACTTACCGAATGCAAGAGAGAAGAAAATGGTCACACCTAGTGCCATCCATGCGCCGCGAGCACCAGTCACTAAAAGAATCATCCATAGACCGCACAAAACGAAGAAAGCAAATAATGAGAGTGCTCTTGTACGGCTAAATATTAGAGGATATGCAACCACTGGAATTGCCAGGGCGAGAAACTGAGCATAGAACCTAGGGTTCGAAAACCCATCCAGGAGCAACCATAGATTCGGAAGGCCAGCATTTCCTGAAATTGCAGCGAGCCAAGCACTAAAAAACTGCACCACCTTGGCAAGACACAAAAATAAAACAAAATGAACAAGGTGATTGTCTGCGACATCGCCAACTTGCAACCTTAAGGCTCTTGCCATAAGGAAAAGCGAAAACAGCATAGCGTACTGGGCAACCTCGACCATGCCCCACATACCAACGCCATTAATTGAAGACGAGACAACCCCAACGAAGATAACCGAAAAAGCCAGCGCCAAAACTCGCCCGCCGGATCTCCGCACTTCCTCTCGAAATAAAAACATCAGAGCAAAACATGACAGCAGGGAAAGTAGCACCTGACATATTCTCTGCCAGTTATGCCACAGAAGGTCCTCCGGCCCCCAAACTGGCATGACAAACATGATCAAAAGAAACAGCGCAGATATCACTTGTAGCCCAGCGCGCATAAACCCACCCCAGCAAATAAAAAGCCGCCTGGCTTGCACCAGACGGCTCCGACCCAAGGGTAAAACCTACAGAATTAGGTACCTACGCCAGTACGAGCACGACCGCAAGTGCCTCCGTTGTTGGTCATGGCCCAAGAGATGTTTCCAACGTTATTTGTGGGAGTCATCGTTACGGTGCAGTTGCCGGCAGTGGCATCACCAGCGATCACGATGGCTGCACTAGTACCAGTCAGAGTTACAGTACCAAACTTCGCGACCGGCGCAGTAGTAGTCGGCCAAAATCCGGCAGTGTTCAGTTTCGTCAGCGTATCGCAAAGAGTAAGATCACCACTGTTGTTTTGCGAGCACTCTGCAACAGCGGTTTTCAATGCACCTACAGCTGCCAGGTTATCCGACCAGCGGGAGCGGGTCACGTAGTCCTGATACTGCGGAATAGCAATCGCTGCCAGAATACCAATGATCGCAACCACGATCATCAACTCAATCAGAGTGAAGCCTTTCTGAGCCTTCATTTATTCGTCCTCAATAGTTGTAGGCCAATCGACCTATCCCCACTCAAGCACACTGCGTGCCAACAGCCAAACAGATTCACACCCTTTCGCCTACGCACTTGCAAGAACCGTTTATCTCGGCGTCGTTGCAAGGTTTTGCCAGCAGAGCTCGACAGAAACTGCCTTTTTTTGTCACACCCCCTCGTACTGATTGGACGCCCTTGCCATCTGGGTTATAAGGCAGGATCAAACCCATGGACCGACGCTTGTCATGACCGAGAACGTCCCCAGCCTTTCCGGCCTGGCCAAACAACTGGTATTGACCAACCTCCTTGATGAGCGGAGCGCCCTGCAGGCCCATACACAGGCGCAGCGCAACAAGATTCCGCTGATCACCTACCTGGTTCAGAACAAGCTGCTGAAAAGCCGCGACCTGGCAGAGATGGCAGCGGAACAGTTCGGAGTAGCCTTTCTCGATCTGTCCAGTATTGATAGAGAGTCCCAGCCGAAGGAACTGGTCAGCGAAAAGCTGATTCGCCAGCACCGCGCCCTCCCCCTCTGGCGCCGTGGTAACAAGCTGTTCGTCGCCATCTCCGACCCGACGAACCACCAGGCCGTTACCGATATCCAGTTCAGTACCGGCCTGAACACCGAGGCCATCCTGGTCGAGGATGACAAGCTGGGCGATGCCATCGAGAAGTTCTTCGACTCTGCCAACAGCGGCATGGAGGACCTTGGGGACGTCGACCTGGATGGTGTGGATGTCGAGGCGGTCGACGACGACAAGAAGGACAGCCCCGGCGGCGTGGATGCCGACGATGCCCCGGTGGTGCGCTTCGTCAACAAGATGCTGCTGGACGCGATCCGCGGCGGCTCTTCTGACCTGCACTTCGAGCCCTACGAGCGCTCTTATCGCGTGCGCTTCCGTACTGACGGCATGCTGCATGAGGTGGCGAAGCCGCCGATCCAGTTGGCCAGCCGTATTTCCGCGCGCCTGAAGGTGATGGCCGCGCTGGATATTTCCGAGCGCCGCAAGCCCCAGGACGGGCGGATCAAGATGAAGATTTCCAAGACGAAATCCATCGACTTCCGGGTCAACACCCTGCCCACGCTCTGGGGCGAGAAGATCGTGATGCGGATTCTCGACCCCACCAGTGCGCAAATGGGTATCGATGCCCTGGGGTACGAGGAGGAGCAGAAAGAACTGTACATGTCGGCTCTGAAGCAACCGCAGGGCATGATTCTGGTGACCGGCCCCACCGGTTCGGGCAAGACGGTATCGCTCTACACCGGCATCAATATCCTCAACACCGTGGATATCAATATTTCCACCGCAGAGGACCCCGTCGAGATCAACCTTGAGGGAGTCAACCAGGTCAACGTCAACCCCAAGCAGGGCATGGACTTCGCCCAGGCACTGCGCGCCTTCCTGCGCCAGGACCCGGACGTGATCATGGTCGGCGAGATCCGCGACCTGGAAACCGCCGAGATTGCCATCAAGGCCGCCCAGACCGGCCACATGGTGTTGTCGACCCTGCACACCAACAGCGCGGCGGAAACCCTGACCCGCCTGCGCAATATGGGCGTGCCAGCCTTCAACATCGCCACCTCGGTCAACCTGATCATCGCCCAGCGCCTGGCACGCAAATTGTGTAGCCATTGCATGAAGGAAGTGGACGTGCCGCGTGAAGTGCTGGTCAAGGAAGGCTTCCCCGAAGCCAGGATCGGCAGCTTCAAGCTGTATGGCCCGGTCGGCTGCGAGAATTGCAACCTGGGCTACAAGGGCCGAGTGGGTATTTATGAAGTGGTTAAAATCACGCAGGCCATGCAGCAGCTTATTATGGAAGAAGGCAACTCCATCCAGATCGCCCAGCAGGCGCGCCGCGATGGCTTCAATGACCTGCGAACCTCCGGCCTGGTAAAAGCCATGAATGGCATTACCAGCCTCGAGGAAGTCAACCGCGTGACCAAGGATTAACCATGGCGGAAAAAACGCTGAAAACAAGTACCTTCGCGTGGGAGGGTACAGATAAGAAAGGCTCCAAGGTCAAAGGCGAGATTTCTGGACAGAACCCAGCATTGGTAAAGGCACAGTTACGCAAGCAGGGCATCAACCCAACCAAGGTTCGAAAGAAGTCTGCTTCTCTGCTAAGCGCCGGGAAGAAAATCAAGCCGCTGGACATTGCTCTATTCACCCGCCAGTTAGCCACCATGATGAAAGCCGGCGTTCCCCTCATGCAGTCCTTCGACATCATCGGCGAAGGTTTCGAAAAGCCAGCAATGCGCACACTGGTAAATGAGGTGAAGCAGGAGGTTTCGGCAGGCAATACCTTGGCAAACTCTCTCAGGAAAAAACCGGAATATTTCGACGAGCTTTATTGCAACCTTGTGGACTCGGGCGAGCAGGCTGGTGCACTGGAAACCCTGCTGGACCGTATCGCCACCTACAAGGAAAAGACCGAGGCCCTGAAAGCCAAGATCAAAAAGGCGATGAACTACCCGATCGCGGTTATCGTTGTCGCGATCATCGTTTCATCAATTCTACTGATAAAGGTGGTCCCTCAATTCCAGACCGTATTCTCGAACTTTGGCGCTGACCTTCCAGCCTTTACTGTCATGGTGATCAACCTCTCCGAACTCCTTCAGGAATGGTGGTTCGTCGTTCTAGCTGCCCTTTTCATAGCTGGCTTTGCAATCCAGAGCGCTCACAAGAGATCCGAAAAATTCCGCGACTGGCTTGATCACACCGTGCTCAAGATACCGGTACTCGGCGACATTCTTTACAAGTCCGCCGTGGCGCGCTTTGCCCGCACCTTGGCAACGACCTTTGCTGCCGGCGTACCGCTGGTCGACGCACTGGATTCAGTTGCCGGCGCCAGTGGCAACGTCGTATTCAAAAACGCAGTAATGAAAGTGAAGTCCGATGTCTCGACTGGCATGCAGCTGAACTTTTCCATGCGTACAACTGGTGTCTTCCCGGCCATGGCCGTGCAAATGACCGCCATTGGTGAGGAGTCCGGCGCCCTGGATGAGATGCTCGACAAGGTCGCCAGCTTCTACGAAGCCGAAGTGGATAACGCCGTCGACGGCCTGACCGCCCTGATGGAGCCCATGATTATGGCGGTTCTCGGCGTGTTGGTCGGCGGCCTGATCATTGCTATGTATCTACCTATCTTCCAGTTGGGCAGCGTCGTCTAAACCATGCAATTGATCGACTTTCTGGCCAGCCACGCGCTGGCCTTTGTTTTCTGCGCCCTGCTGCTTGGTCTGTTGCTGGGCAGCTTCCTCAACGTAGTGATCCACCGTCTGCCGCAGATGATGCTGCGCGATTGGCAGGAGCAGGCCCGCGAAGCACTGAGCCTGCCGGCCGAGCCAAAGGGGCCGGTGTTCAACCTGATCCTGCCGAATTCCCGCTGCCCGCAGTGCAGCCATGAAATCCGCGCTTGGGAAAACATCCCGCTGGTGAGTTACCTGGCGCTGGGCGGTAAGTGTTCTTCCTGCAAGGCACCGATCAGCAAGCGCTACCCACTGGTGGAGCTGGCATGCGGTCTGCTGTCGGCCTATGTGGCCTGGCATTTCGGTTTCAGTTGGCAGGCCGGCGCCTTCCTGGTGCTGACCTGGGGCCTGCTGGCGATGAGCATGATCGACGTCGACCACCAGTTGCTGCCGGATGTGCTGGTCCTGCCGTTGCTGTGGCTGGGTCTGATCCTGAATAGCCAGGGCCTGTTCACCAGCCTGGAGGATGCACTCTGGGGCGCGGTGGCTGGCTATATGAGCCTGTGGTCGGTGTATTGGCTGTTCAAGCTGGTGACCGGCAAGGAGGGCATGGGCCACGGCGACTTCAAGTTGCTGGCAATGCTTGGCGCCTGGGGTGGCTGGCAGGTGTTGCCGCTGACCATCCTGCTGTCGTCCCTGGTGGGGGCTGTGCTGGGCTTGATCATGCTGCGCTTGCGCAACCAGGACACCGCCACGCCTATCCCCTTCGGTCCCTATCTGGCGATTGCCGGCTGGATTGCACTGCTCTGGGGTGATCAAATAACGGCGACCTATTTGCAGTTCGCCGGTTTCAAATGAACAAACCCTGGATTCTTGGCCTTACGGGCGGCATCGGTAGCGGTAAAAGCGCCGTCGCTGCCCACTTCACCGAGCTTGGTGTGCATCTGGTGGATGCCGACCAAGCTGCGCGCTGGGTCGTGGAGCCCGGCCGCCCTGCCCTGGCGAAGATCGCCGAGCATTTCGGCAGCGACGTGCTGCAGGCCGACGGTCAATTGGATCGCGCCGCACTGCGCCAACGCATCTTCGAGAACGCAGACGAGCGCCGCTGGCTGGAAAGCCTGCTGCATCCGCTGATCGGCCAGGAAATCAGCCAATACCTGGCGAGCGCCGAGTCCCCTTACGCCATTCTCGTCTCGCCGTTGCTGGTCGAGTCCGGCCAGCATCGCCTTACTCAGCGCGTGCTGCTGGTCGATGCGCCGGAGATCACGCAGGTTCAGCGCACCATGCAACGCGACAAGGTGCCCGAAGCGCAGGTGCAAGCCATATTGAGGGTACAGGCCAGCCGTGAAGAACGGCTGAAGCATGCCCATGACGTGCTGCTCAACGACCGCGACCTGAACTGGCTGCGCGCCGAAGTGGAGCGTCTGCATAACTTCTACCTGACCCTGCGAGGAGGCCAGCCATGAGCCAACCCGTCACTGTGGAATGCCCGACTTGCGGCGCTCCGGTGGAATGGGGCCCGCAAAGCCCGTCACGTCCTTTCTGTTCCGAACGCTGCAAGCTGATCGACCTGGGGGCCTGGGCTGCCGAAGAACACGCGATTCCCGGCGACAACACGGAAGACGAGCTCTTCTCCGGCGACCTGCCGCCGCGGGAGCACTGAATCAGCAGTGCGTAGGATGGCGTTGAGCGAAGCGAAACCCATCGGTTCCATGCCAGGGGGTCGCTGCTCTCGTGGATTGCTAGATCCAACACCCGGCTCATACCTCGCTCGTTGGTCTTCGCTACGCGCTGCGCCAACCTACGCAACGCGCGTGCCCTGCCCACTCAAGGCCGCATGAAGCCGTAGTCGCGCTCCGGGTCGAGGTTGTCCGCCAGGAAGGTCAGCTCCTGAGCCAGATCATCTGCCGGGCGCAGCATTGCACTGCGCTCGACGACTGCACTCAACAGGGCGCGCAGTGCCAACTCGTCGCTGAAACCGTCGCGCTTTGCTGCCTCCAGGCTCTGCTGCAGGGCGGTTCTTGCCCAG
This sequence comes from Pseudomonas sp. BN415, assembly GCF_029871195.1. Classification (NCBI taxonomy): domain Bacteria; kingdom Pseudomonadati; phylum Pseudomonadota; class Gammaproteobacteria; order Pseudomonadales; family Pseudomonadaceae; genus Pseudomonas; species Pseudomonas sp. BN415. The sequence goes on along the minus strand of NZ_SSOK01000058.1, from coordinate 198,091 downwards.
TCGTGAATCCCCATGTCGTCTGCCCCTCATGCTGGTGGATGGAAACGCTATGCCTGCGTTAGCTGTTGCGAGAGATTGACCATCGGGCCAAGAGCCTTGTAGGCGCTGGCTTGCCAGCGAAACGCCGCCATTCGCTGGCAAGCCAGCTCCTACGGGCAATGCAGCTGCCTACAACACGTCATGCAGACAGAGCCGATGGAAAAGCGCCCTCCACGCTACGAAACCGGGCGGCATGAGTTACTTGACGCAAATCAGGTGTTAGCTGGGGATAAGGCGGGCGAATCCCGGGGGATCAACGCGGCGTGTCGTCGTCCTTCCAGGGCGCCTGGAGGTAACGGGTGCGGTTGAAGGTCTCCAGCCAATCCGGGCAGAACACCACCAAGGCAGTCACGGCCGTGCCGTTGATAAAGGCTTCAGGGAACATCACCAGCCAGAGATAGCCGATGAAATCCTCCAGCCAGGGCGGCATGGGAAAGACACCGTCCATCCACAGCAGGCCCAGCCCGACCAGCACGCAGAGCAGTGCCGCCAGGGCCGCCGGAAAGAATCCACAGCAGAAGATGTACACGAACAGGTTGCGGGGCTGGTAGTGCTCGACCCATTTCGCGCACAGCTCCGTGACCAGCACGGGCAGCAGCACCAGCATGGCGCCGTTGACACCGAGCGCGGCCAGGTCCTGCTTGCCCAGCATCAATAGCGCCACCTGTGCAGCCAGGCCGCTCAGTACCGCCAGGGGCCAATCCAGCAGCAGGGTTACGGCGGTCATTCCGATGAAGTGATAGGACACTCCCGAGTCGAAGTCCCGCCGCATCAGCCAGAGCAGGAAGACCACCAGCACGGTGCCGAACAGCAGGTGTTGCCGGCGGGAATCGCTGAACAGCTCGACCCAGGGTGCGCGCCATATCGCCCAGGCGACGACCGGCAGGTAGATGGCCCAACCAAGCGCAAGGGTTTCCGTGGACAGGAGTTCAGCGGCAATCACGGCGCCAGCGACTCCAGGGCGGCACGCAGCGCCGCGGCATCACTGAATTCCTTTTGCTCCGTGAGCGTGCCGTGATCCAGCCGCAGCCAGAGCACGCGGGATGCTTTGCCCGGATAGCGACTGGCGACGCGGGATTCACGGTCCAGCAATACGCGATAGTTGTAGTCGCGCATGGCGGGCACGGCGAACATCGAAGAGACCAGCGACGGCATTCGGCTGATATCGGCCACGAACACCGTATGGCGGGCTTCGAGATAGCCCTTGGGCTGGCCTTCGAGAGCGGCCTTGACCAGCTTGTTGCCATCCATGTCGCGGACGACCAGCAGCACCTGCAATCCATCTTCCAGGCTGTACGGCTGGTCGTATTGGTCCAGCAAGGTCCAGGGCGACAGTCGCTCACCCACTTCCAAGGCATGGCTGAAGGTAGCCAGCAGGCAAAGCATCAAGCCAAGGCAGATCCGCATCGAATCAGTCTCCAGTGGTCGAGTAAACCCGAATGTCCTCTCGCTCCGACCAGCCCCGCTGCATGTGCCAGAACGCCAGCGCCTCAGGCGCATCCTCCAGGACGAACACGTGGGACTTGCGGATACCCAGAATTACCAGGCGTCGCAGTGCCTCCTGCAGCAAGGCCCGAGCCCAGCCCTTGCCGCGAAAAGGCCCGTCGACCACCAGGTGCTGCAGGTAGCCACGGCGTCCGTCATGCCCTACCAAAAGGCTACCGGCTACTCGACCATGATCGTCTTCGAGCAGTAGGCAGAGATCGGGATTGCGCTGCAGATACGCGCAAAAGGGCTCCAGCTCATCCTCCGCGCGCAATCGGATTCCCGGCGTGCGGCGCCACAGATCGAGCAGGGCGGAATGGTCGGCGGCAGTGATGGGGCGAATGCGCATCGTGGACTCCCGGTAGGTCTTGAAAGTTTACACCGCGCCAGCATCAAGCAACCTGCGCGCATTTGTCGCCACAGCCGCTCCGCTGGCGCTTCGGGGGTACCCAGAGCCCTGGCCGGAAGGCTAAGCTGCGGAACATGAACGAGTCCGACTACCTGCGCCTGCTGACGCGGCAGGCCGAGCAAGCCAACGACTTTCTGTCGAATGCGCGCAAGTGGGAGCGCGAGCGCTGGGTCTGCCAGCGGCTCCTGCAGGCGCTCAACCTGCCCTATCGACTCGACGAGTTCAGTACCAGCCAGGAACCGCCGGACGTGCAGTTCCGCGAAGCCAACTTCGAGGTGTTCTTCGTGCTGGACGAGGGGCGCCGCCTCAACGAGGAATGGCGCGCCGAACTGGAACGGCGGCGCAGCGCGTTCTCCCTGGCGCAACTGGTGCGCCGGGAAAGTCGCCCAAAGCGCATCGCCGCCGCCGAGCTCCAGGCACGCCTGGCGCCAACCCTGCGCAAGAAAGCGCGCAATTATGATGAGCGGGGCCTCGACTTGGGCGAGCTCGACCTGCTGGCCTTCGTCAACCTCAAGCGCGCCACACCTGATTTCAACAGTCCGTTTCCACCTCCCACCGAATACTTGCGCCAGGGGTGGCGCTCGCTGTCGCTGGTGGGGTCGAATTTCGCACGGGTGCTCTTCGCCCATGGCGACGCACCGGACTTCCTGCGCAGCAACCTCGGCCGGACCATTCTTTTCGACGTAGGAGTCGGTCTTTGACCGACTCCGCGCAAATTTCCCCCGCCGCGCGTTGAGCCCCTGTGAATTCGCCGGCTAGAATGCCCACCACTACAAAGTCGAGGCCCCCATGCCCAGCCGCCTGACGCCCGAAGACCAGCAAAAGGTCGACCAGTACCTGAACCTCCCCCAGCACCAGGTGGAACGCCAGCCGTTCCGCCCGTGGCGCCTGCTGGGGATTGTGCTGGCCATCGTCGTCGTGCTGGGCCTCCTCAGCCGCCTCCTGAGCCGACTGGTGCTATGAGCTGCCTCCTGCGCTCGCCCTCGGCGACAAAGAATTCCTATAGCCTTGCGAGACCTTCCCATGTCCCATCGTATCGTGATCGTCGGCGGCGGCGCCGGCGGCCTGGAGCTTGCTACCCGTCTGGGTAGAACCCTCGGCAAGAAAGGCCTTGCCAAGATCGTCCTGGCCGATGCCAACCTCACCCATATCTGGAAACCCCTGCTTCATGAAGTGGCGGCCGGCTCGCTGAACTCCACCGAGAACGAGCTGAACTATGTCGCCCAGGCCAAGTGGAACCACTTCGAGTTCCAGCTCGGCCGCATGAGCGGGCTGGACCGCAAGCGCAAGGTCATCCAGCTGGCTGCCACCCATGATGAAGATGGGCGCGAGCTGGTGCCTGCCCGCGAACTGGACTACGACAGCCTGGTCATTGCGGTCGGCAGCACCACCAACGACTTCGGCACCGAAGGCGCGGCCCAACACTGCATCTTCCTCGACACCCGCGAGCAGGCCGAGCGCTTCCACCGCAAGCTGCTCAGCCACTATCTGCGCGCCCACGCCCAGCAGAACGCCAACGACCAGATCAGCGTGGCCATCGTCGGTGCCGGCGCGACTGGCGTCGAACTCGCCGCGGAGTTGCACCACGCCGCTCACGAGCTGGCCGCCTACGGCCTGGATCGTATCCAGCCGGAAAACATGCGCATCACGCTGATCGAGGCCGGCCCTCGCGTGCTGCCAGCCCTGCCGGAACGCATCAGCGCGCCGGTACATCACACATTGGAGAAACTCGGCGTCACGGTGATGACCGGCGCTGCGGTCAAAGAAGTCACGGCCGATGGCTTGAGGACCGCCCAGGGCGAAAACATTCCGGCCAGCCTCAAGGTCTGGGCCGCAGGCATCCGCGCCCCCGCGTTCCTGAAGGACCTCGATGGACTGGAAAGCAACCGCATCAACCAGTTGGTGGTACGCCCGACTCTTCAGACCACCCGCGATGACGACATCTTCGCCTTCGGCGACTGCGCCGCCTGCCCCATGGGAGACGGCACCGAGCGCAATGTGCCGCCGCGCGCGCAGGCTGCGCACCAGCAAGCCTCACTGTTGGTGAAGTCGTTCAAGCTGCGCCTGCAAGGCCAGCCGCTGCCGGACTATCAGTACAAGGACTATGGCTCGCTGATTTCGCTATCGAGCTTCAGCGCGGTGGGCAATCTCATGGGTAACCTGATGGGCAGCGTGAAGCTGGAAGGCTGGTTGGCGCGGATGTTCTACATCTCGCTCTACCGCATGCACCAGATGGCCCTGTACGGCGCCTTCCGCACCGGTCTGCTGATGCTTAGCGACCGCATCGGCCGGAGCACGGACCCGCGCCTGAAATTGCACTGACCGGGGTTCGGCCAGGAGGGAATCCGCAAGCCGGATTCCCTCTTCCCCTCAAAACTGCTGCGACCCGAGAAATCGAGGCAAACAAAAAAGCGGCAAGGCTTTCGCCTTACCGCTTCTTCGGACCTACCGAGAGGTCTTGTATGGTGGGTCGTGTAGGATTCGAACCTACGACCAATTGGTTAAAAGCCAACTGCTCTACCGACTGAGCTAACGACCCAATGTGAGGTGGTCGGGGTAGAGAGATTCGAACTCCCGACATCCTGCTCCCAAAGCAGGCGCGCTACCGGACTGCGCTATACCCCGTATGGAAGTTGGCTCCGCGACCTGGACTCGAACCAGGGACCCAATGATTAACAGTCATTTGCTCTACCGACTGAGCTATCGCGGAACTTCGGTCTTCCAACTCTTTGTCGCCTCACCGTTTTGGTTTAGCGCTTCAGAGGCGCGCCATTTTACGGTTCCAGAACCGCCTGTCAACCCCCTAAAAAACGAATTCCTACAATGATTTGCAGAAGACCAGTCGAGTGCTATACCTGAGCCGTGGCGAGATCGTTGCAGGTCGTGGTCGCGACCTGTCTCCCTACAGGACGGCTATGAGCAATCAGGATCGACCCCCAACTCCTCCCGGCCCCGTGACGACCCTGGCCAGCCGCGGCATACAACCGCGCTTCGGTGATTTGGTGCAAAGCTGCCGCAAGCTGGTGATGAACCGGTTGGCGGAACATCTGACGGGGGTTTTCGGCCAGGTTGACGACACGCTCTTCGAATGCGCCGAGAAGGCCGAGAACAATCAGGTCCAGACGCTGTTCTTCGACAGCATGCGGGACATCCGCAAGCAACGCCCCCAAATAGAACGTTCGTACCACCAGCGCATCGCCAAGCGTTTCGAAGACTTCCTCGGCGGCAAGCTGAAGCCCGAGCTGAAAGCCGGCGAGCTGGATGCCGACCACCTCCAGTTGATGGAAAACGAGGAGTACGAAGAAAGCCTGCTGGTCACCAATATGGTCAGCCGGGTCAAGTCGCGTTGTTCGCAGTCCCTGTTCGCCCTCGATCAGCGCCTGGCAGTACTCAACGGCGGGCGCAAGCTGGGAGACGACGACAACCCGTTCGGCCCGCAGGCTATAGCACTGGCGTTCCGCGAAGCGCTGGAGCCCTGCCCCTTCCCGCTGCGGATCAAGACCATCCTCTATATGCTTTTCGACCAGCATGTGATGCGTGGCCTGGACAGCGTCTATGAGGCGCTCAACCAACGGTTGATCCAGGCCGGTGTGCTGCCCAACCTCAAGTACAGCGTGCAGCGCTCCACCAGTGTGCCCCATCCGCCATCATCGGCAGCGGGTAAGGCACCACCCGGGGAGCAAGCGCCGCAACCGCCCACTCAATCGCCGTCAGCTCCCCAGGCAAGCGGCCCGCTGGACCTGACCGGCGCACCACCCAGCGATCCCGGCCAGCTGTTCAGCGGACTGGCCGCCCTGCTGGGCGAGCGCCGCATGCACCACAGCGACGCCCCGCTCCCCGGCGGGACCCCGAGCATCTCGAGCTTTGCCCCACGAGGCGCAACCCGCACCTATAGCGCGGCGGAACTGCTGGAAGCCCTGAACCGCCTGCAACAACAGTCCGCCCAGGACCTGGCCAGCAAATTGCGTCAGCCGCAGCGCGTCGAAGGCCTGAAAGCCGACCTGCAACAACAACTGGAAAGCCATAGCAGCCTGCCGGGCCAGCAGAAGCTGTCCGACTACGAGGCGGACGTGATCGACCTGGTCGGCATGCTCTTCGACTTCATTCTCGACGATGACAACCTGGCCGACATTTACAAGACCGCCCTCTCCCACCTGCACACGCCCTACTTGAAGGTCGCCCTGCAGGACAAGGCGCTCTTCACCCAGCATCACCACCCGGCCCGCCGCCTGCTCAACAGCATGGCCCAAGCCGGTGTGCTCTATACCAGCGAAGGCGAGGAGCGCGGGCTGCTGGCGAAAATGCACTGGGTGGTGGAGCGCGTCGTCCATGGCTTCAGCGGCGACCTGCTGCTGTTCGATAGCCTGCTGGACGAGTTCAACGAATACACTGGCACCCTGCGGCACAAGGTGGAACTGCGCGAGCAGCGTGCCGTGGAAGCCGCGAAGGGCCGTGACAAGCTGCTCGGTGCCCGCCAGCAAGCTGTCGATACGATCGGACGAGCCCTGGCCGGTCGCGAGCTGCCGGGAATCATCCAGCACTTCCTCGAACTCACCTGGACCGACGTCCTGGTATTCGTCCTGCTGCGCCATGGCGATCGCAGCAACGAATGGCAGCGCTCAGTGGAAGTCGCCGAGCAATTGGCCTGGAGCGGCACCCCGCAGGACAGCGATGGCCGCGCTCGACTTCAGCAATTGCGCATCCCCATGCTGGAAGACTTGCGCAAGGGCCTGGAGCTGCTGGGCGGCTACCACGAGGACGGCATCCGCCGCCTTCTCCAGGATCTGGTGGCCTGCCAGCACGCCGTGCAATCGCAGCAACCCCAGGTGGCAGCACGCATTGAAAGTCCGCTGCCGGAAAGCAAACTGGGCGAGATGCTCGGCGAAGACGCCGAGTTGGCCAACATCCCACGGCCAGTCAGCCTCTCCAATCGAGCCCAGACGCTGATCAGGGAGCTATCCCGCCTGGAATTCGGCACCTGGTTCGAGTTCATCGATGGCCCGGATGTTCGTGTTCTCAAGCTGTCGTGGTACAGCCCCACCACCCGCAACTACATGTTCGTCGACCATAGCGGCCAGCGTGTGGCAATCATGCCTATTACCCAGCTGGCCTTGGACATGGAGCAAGGATTGGCACGTCTGGTCCGACCGGAACGCAGCGCCCCGTTGGTAGACCGCGCCCTTGGCGCCATCTACCGGGTGCTGCAACGCTTCACCGGCCGCACCTCCTGAGTCCGCATTAGGAGTCCACCATGGAAGAACGTCGCCAGCACAGCCGACATGCCACCGAGCTGCAGTTGGAAGTATTCGATCTGCATTCGGGGCAACGCTTGGGCCGCATCGTCGACCTGTCGATGGATGGCTTCATGCTGCTGAGTGAGCTGCCGCTCGTCGCCGACGAGGTCTGGGAATGCCGATTGGTCCCGCTGACCTGGGTGGAGGGGCTGGAAGATATCCGCCTGGGCGCGGACTGCCTGTGGACGCGCATGGGCGAAGACCAGCGCAATTGCTGGGCGGGCTTTCATATCATCGACATTGCCGATGAGCAGGCCGCCGTCCTGGAAGACCTGTTGCAGTTCATTCGCGCGCCATAGCCCGAACGACAACCATGAAAAAGCCCCGCAATCTCGCGGGGCTTTTTCTTGCAGGCCATCAATCAGTTGAAGACGATTTCCTCGCCTTCCACCTTGGCAGTGACGGTGGCGCCAGGCGCGAACTGGCCGGCGAGGATCTGCTGGGCCAAGGGGTTCTCGATCCAGCGCTGGATCGCTCGCTTCAGTGGACGGGCGCCGTAGACCGGGTCGTAACCCACGGCAACCAGCTTGTCGAGGGATTCCGGGCTCAGCTCCAGACTCAGCTCGCGCTCAGCCAGACGCTTGCGCAGGCGTTGCAGCTGGATTTCGGCAATGCCACCGATCTGATCGCGCCCCAGGGGCTCGAATACCACCACTTCGTCGATCCGGTTGATGAACTCGGGACGGAAGTGCGCGCTCACGGCATCCATCACCGCCGCTCGCTGTGCATCCCGGTCGCCCACCAGTTCCTGTATCTGCAGCGACCCGAGGTTGGAGGTCATCACGATCACGGTGTTGCGGAAGTCCACGGTGCGACCGTGGCTGTCGGTCAGACGGCCATCTTCCAGTACTTGCAGCAGCACGTTGAAGACATCCGGGTGCGCTTTCTCCACCTCGTCCATCAACACGACGGAGTAGGGTTTACGGCGCACGGCTTCGGTCAGGTAGCCGCCTTCCTCGTAACCCACATAGCCCGGCGGTGCGCCGATCAAGCGAGCCACGGAATGCTTCTCCATGAACTCGGACATGTCGATGCGCACCAGCGCCTCCTCGGTATCGAAGAGGAACTCGGCCAGCGCTTTGCACAGCTCGGTCTTACCCACCCCGGTCGGGCCGAGGAAGAGGAAGGAACCGCTCGGCCGGTTCGGGTCGGCCAGGCCGGCACGCGAACGGCGCACCGCATTGGCGACAGCAACCACGGCTTCATGCTGGCCGATGACCCGTTTGTGCAGGCCCTCTTCCATGTGCAGCAACTTCTCGCGTTCACCTTCCATCATCTTGGCCACAGGAATGCCGGTCCACTTGGAGACCACTTCCGCGATTTCTTCGTCGGTAACCTTGTTACGCAGCAGCTGGTTCTCGGTCTTACCGTGCTGGTCGACCATCTGCAGGCTGCGCTCCAGGTCGGGAATCACGCCGTACTGCAGCTCGGCCATGCGTTGCAGGTCGCCCTTGCGGCGCGCGGCCTCCATGTCTTGGCGGGCTTGTTCGATCTTCTGCTGGATCTGCGCCGAGCCTTGTACCTCGGCCTTCTCGGACTTCCAGATCTCCTCCAGGTCGGCGTACTCACGCTCCAGCTTGAAGATGTCTTCCTCCAGCTTGGCCAGACGCTTCTTGGTGGCCTCGTCCTCTTCCTTCTTCAGCGCCTCTCGCTCGATCTTCAACTGGATCAGACGACGATCGAGACGGTCCAGGGCCTCCGGCTTGGAGTCGATCTCCATGCGAATGCGGCTGGCGGCCTCGTCGATCAGGTCGATGGCCTTGTCTGGCAGCTGGCGGTCAGTGATGTAGCGATGCGACAACTTGGCGGCGGCGATGATGGCGCCGTCGGTGATGGTCACGCCATGGTGGACTTCATAGCGCTCCTTGAGGCCACGCAGAATGGCGATGGTGTCCTCCTCGCTCGGCTCGTCCACCAGGACCTTCTGGAAGCGGCGCTCCAGCGCGGCGTCTTTCTCAATGTACTGGCGGTACTCGTCCAGGGTCGTAGCGCCCACGCAGTGCAACTCACCGCGGGCCAGTGCCGGCTTGAGCATGTTGCCGGCATCCATGGCGCCCTCGGCCTTGCCGGCGCCGACCATGGTGTGCAGCTCGTCGATAAAGAGGATGACCCGGCCTTCCTGTTTGGCCAGCTCGTTGAGCACGCCTTTCAGACGCTCTTCGAACTCGCCACGGAACTTGGCACCGGCGATCAGCGACCCCATGTCCAGGGACAGCAGGCGCTTGTCCTTGAGACCATCCGGTACTTCGCCGTTGACGATGCGCTGGGCCAGACCTTCGGCGATGGCGGTCTTGCCGACACCAGGTTCGCCAATCAGCACAGGGTTGTTCTTGGTGCGGCGCTGCAGAACCTGGATGGTGCGGCGGATTTCATCGTCGCGGCCGATGACCGGGTCCAGCTTGCCCTCTTCGGCACGCTTGGTCAGGTCGACGGTGAACTTGTCCAGCGCCTGCCGCGACTCCTCGACATTGGGGTCGTTAACGGCCTGGCCGCCCCGCAGGTTGGCGACGGCATTCTCCAGCGCCTTGCGGGTCACCCCCTGGCCGAGCAGGAGCTTGCCGAGGCGAGTGTTTTCATCCATGGCGGCGAGCAGTACCAACTCGCTGGAGATGAACTGGTCGCCCTTCTGCTGGGACAGGCGGTCGGCCTGGTTGAGCAGGCGTGCCAGATCCTGGGAGAGGTTCACGTCACCCGTGGGGTTCTGGATTTTCGGCAGGTGGTCGAGTTCGCGGGTCATGCCCTGACGCAGCGCCGCCACGTCGAAGCCCACCTGCATCAACAGGGGTTTGATGGAACCGCCCTGCTGGTCAAGCAGGGCCAGTACCAGGTGTACCGGTTCTATGGCCGGGTGGTCGTGGCCAACCGCCAGGGACTGGGCGTCGGAGAGCGCCAGTTGCAGCTTGCTGGTCAAACGGTCGATTCGCATGGATTAGTCCTTCCTTCAGATAGCGGGCCGGCACGATGCTGGTGCCAGACACGAAAAGCCCGCCGGGATGAAGCTTAGATAAGGACGATTCTGCGCGATTCAACCTCTATGACATTGACCGTGGTCATAAGCACCGAAGGATGGGACAGGCGGTATTCCACTGAGGAACAAAACCCATCATCCCAGGCCGATGGGTTTCGCTTCGCTCTACCACATCCTGCGGCGATACGGATGGACGCGGCACCGGGCCACAGTCAGTCGGTCAGCCAGACCAGGCTGGCGAAACGCCCCGTGCGCGCAGCACGGCGGTAGGAATAAAAGCGCGGATCGCTGACGGTACAGAAACCGCCACCGTATACGGCCTGCACACCGCGCGCGGCCAGGCGGATACGCGCCAGCTGGTAGATGTCGGCCATGAACTTCCCTTCGTTGGCGCTGGGCCGGAAGGCCTGGCCGGTCTCGGGATGATGGGCCAGGAAGGCTTCGCGCACTTCAGGCCCGACTTCGAATGCTGCGGGGCCAATGGCCGGTCCCAACCAGACCAGCACCTCTTCGGCCGGCGATGCCAGAGCATCCAGGGTTGCCTCCAGCACCCCATTGGCCAGCCCGCGCCAACCGGCATGGGCGGCCGCGACCTTGGTGCCGGCACGATCGCAGAACAGGGCCGGCAGGCAGTCGGCGGTCAGCACCACGCTGGCGACGCCGGGTTCGGCAGTCCAGCTGGCGTCGGCCTCGTCTACGCGGCTCGGGTCGGCCTGCGCCACACGCACACCGTGCACCTGGCTCAGCCAGGCGGGACGGCAACCCAAGGTAGAAGTCAGCAGTCGGCGATTCTGCTCAACGGCCTGTGGATCGTCCTCGACATGGCTGCCGAGGTTCAGGCCTTCATAGGGCGGCAGGCTGAAGCCCCCCTCACGGGTGGTGACGCAGGCCTGCACCCGCTTCGGAGCAGGCCAATCGGGCGTCAGCCAGATGCTCATTGCTCGAAGGACTCACGGTCCTGGCGCAGCAGGCTGAGTAGCCAGACGAAATCATCCGGCAACGGGGACTCCCACTTCATGCGCTCGCCACTCGCCGGATGGTCCAGCTCAAGGAAGCGCGCATGCAGGGCCTGGCGAGGAAACTCCTTGAGTGTCTGCACCAGGGTCGGGCTGGCTGCCGGCGGAATGCGGAAGCGCCCGCCGTAGACGGGATCACCGACCAGGGGGAAGTTCACATAGGCCATGTGCACACGGATCTGGTGGGTACGGCCAGTTTCCAGCTTGACGCGGGTGTGGGTATGGGAACGGAAGCGCTCCAGTACACGGTAATGGCTGACGGCCGGCTTGCCACCTGCGACTACGGCCATGCGCTGGCGCTGCTGGCCATGCCGCCCGATGGGTGCATCGACCTTGCCGCCAGACGTGATCACACCAACCACCACCGCCTCGTAGATCCGGCTCACGCTGCGCGCCTGCAACTGCGCGACCAGGCTGGTGTGAGCTTCAAGGGTCTTGGCCACCACCATCAGGCCGGTGGTGTCTTTGTCCAGGCGATGGACGATACCCGCCCTTGGCACGTTCTCCAGCCCCGGCACATGGTGCAGCAGGGCATTCAGCAAGGTGCCGTCGGCATGCCCCGCAGCCGGGTGCACCACCAGGCCGGCAGGCTTGTCCAGCACCAGCAGGTGTTCGTCTTCGTAGACGATGTCCAGCTCGATGTCCTGGGCCACCCACGCACCCTGGGACTCCTGCTCGGCATTCAGTTCCAGCAATGCGCCGCCGTGCACGATGTCCCGCGGACGCAGCACGCTGCCGTCAACAGTAAGGAGGCCATCCTTGATCCAGCCGGAAAGGCGGGAGCGGGAGTGCTCGGAAAAAAGTTGCGCGGCGACCTGGTCCAGACGTTGCCCGCCCAGCTCAGACGGCACTTCGGCGCTGAGTTGAATAACCTGCTTGGTAATCGAAGACATGCTCTTGCACGGAGGGGGCGTAGCCTTTGGTTTCAGTTACGCGCTTGTGGTTAAATACTGCGTCTTTGTCCCGGGGGTTCCGGGGCGCCCATCATAACAGGACGGCTCCAGCCAAGACAGCCAGCCGTCACAGGGACGCAAGCCGCCATGCAAGTGAAACACCTGCTGCTGATCGCCATTCTCGCCCTCACCGCCGCCTGTTCCTCCAACAAAGAAGTGGTGGACGAGAATCTGAGCGAAGCCGAGCTGTATCAGCAGGCCCAGGCCGATCTGGACAACAGCAGCTATACCCCCGCCATTGCCAAGCTCAAGGCCCTCGAGTCCCGCTACCCGTTCGGCCGCTACGCCGAGCAGGCCCAGCTCGAGCTGATCTACGCCTACTACAAGAATGTCGAGCCGGAGGCCGCCAAGTCCGCCGCCGAGCGCTTCATCCGCCTGCACCCGCAGCATCCGAATGTCGACTACGCCTATTACCTGAAGGGCCTGGCCTCCTTCGAACAGGACCGCGGCCTGCTGGCGCGTTTCCTGCCGCTGGACATGACCAAGCGTGACCCGGGTGCCGCGCGCGACTCCTACAACGAGTTCGCCCTGCTCACCAGCCGCTACCCGAACAGCCGCTACGCCCCGGACGCCAAGCAGCGCATGGTCTACCTGCGCAACCTCCTGGCCGCCTACGAAATTCACGTCGCCCACTACTACCTGACCCGCCAGGCCTATGTCGCCGCCGCCAACCGTGGTCGCTACGTGGTGGAAAACTTCCAGGAAACCCCTGCAGTGGGCGATGGCCTGGCCGTGATGGTCGAGGCCTACCAGCGCCTGGGCCTGAACGACCTGGCTGCTTCCAGCCTGGAAACCCTGAAGCTGAACTACCCGGACCACCCGACCCTGGTGGACGGCCAGTTCGTGCCGCGTGAAGAAGAAGCCGACAACCGTTCCTGGCTGGCCAAGGCAACCCTGGGCCTGATCGAGAACGACGCGCCGCTGCCTCCGGGTGAAACCCGCGCCGCCCAGGACGTGATCAAGCAGTACGAGAACGCCAAGGAAGAAATTCCTGATGAACTGCAGCCGGAGAACCAGGACGAGGTGCAGGAAGAAGAGCACGAGTCCGAAGCCAACAGCAGCGACCGTTCCTGGTTCAGCTACATGACCTTCGGCCTGTTCGACTGATCAACGTCGCATGTCCGCATAAAGAAGGGAGGCCACTGGCCTCCCTTCTTCGCTTCAGCACGGCCTCTAATCTCCCAATCGCCATCCCGAGGTAATGGGATAACGCCGATCCCGCCCAAACCCACGCTGCGTCACCCTGATGCCCACCGCCGCCTGGCGCCGCTTGTACTCATTGCGGTCCACCATGCTCAGCACCCGGTTCACCGTGTCTTCATCGAATCCTTCGGCGATGATGGCGTTGGCCGACAGGTCGTGCTCGATGTAGAGCTTGAGGATCTCGTCCAGCACCGCATAAGGCGGTAGCGAGTCCTCGTCCTGCTGCCCCGGCGCCAGCTCGGCTGAAGGCGGCCGCTCGATCACCCGGGGCGGAATTACCGGCCCGAGGCTGTTGCGGTATTCGGCCAGACGGAACACCAGGCTCTTGGGAACGTCCTTCAGTACATCGAACCCACCGGCCATGTCGCCGTAAAGGGTCGCATAGCCCACCGCAAGCTCGCTCTTGTTACCCGTGGTCAGCACCAGGCTGCCCTTCTTGTTGGAGATTGCCATCAGCAGCGATCCACGGCAACGCGCCTGCAGGTTCTCCTCGCTGGCGTCACGTGCGTACCCCTCGAACTCCGGAGCCAGGACCTGCTGGAAAGCGTCCACGACGGGAGCAATGGGCAGCACCCGATAGGTGACGCCAAGCAAACGCGCTTCGATCTCGGCGTCTTCGAGGCTGATCTGCGCGGTGTAGTGGTAGGGCATCATCACCGCTTCTACGCGCTCTGCACCCAGGGCATCAGCGGCTATGGCCAGGGTCAGGGCCGAGTCGATGCCGCCGGACAGCCCCAGCACCACGCCCCTGAATCCGTTCTTCTGGACGTAGTCGCGCACCCCCACCACCAGTGCCTGGTAGACGCTCGCCTCCAGTTCCAGTAGCTCGGCACAGTGGGTCCGACGTGGAAGCCAGCGCCCGTCCTGCAGCTGCAGGTCCACCGGGTAAAGGCCCTCGACGAAGGCGGGGGCGCGCTGGCAGATCAATCCACTGGCATCAATGACGAAACTGCCACCATCGAATACCAACTCATCCTGGCCGCCTACCTGGTTCACGTAGATCACCGGCATTTCGCCCTCGGCGACCCGCTCAGCCAGCGCCTCCTCACGTTCAAGCTGTTTGTCCAGATGGAAGGGTGAAGCGTTCAGACTGAGCATCAGCCTGGCCCCGGCAGTACGTGCCTGGACCATGGGCTCGGGAAACCAGATGTCTTCGCATATCGACAGCGCCACCGGCACACCCTTGATATCCACCACGCAGGGCTGGTGGCCGGGTTCGAAATAGCGCTTCTCGTCAAATACCCGGTAGTTGGGCAGGCGTTGCTTGTAGTAGGTGGCCAGTAGCTGTCCGTCAGCGATCACCGCGCAGGCGTTGTAGCGCTGTTCGTCTTCCAGCCAGGGGTATCCCACCACCAGATAGATGCCGCGCATCTCGTCACGCAGGCGCTGCAGCCCGTGCTCGATACGCCGCTGCATGCTCGAACGCAGCAGCAAATCCTCCGGTGGGTAGCCGCACAGGGAAAGCTCGGGAAAGACAATGACATCGGCTTCCCAGGCTTCGCGCGCAGCGTTCGCTTCTTCGATGATTCGCTCGACATTGCCTTGAACGTCGCCGACACGGAGATTGAGCTGGGCCATCACGATTCGCAGGCTTTGGCGCATGGCCGCCTCCCGAGCGTTGTGCAAGGCATCAGATGCACTTCAACGCCACCATACTCCCGCGCGCCCGCAGGGAAAACCAAACAAGACGCGGCGGCGTGCGGCCGGTCTCTGTGCGCGGACAACCGGCTTGGCTAAACTGCCAGTTTTCCACCAAGAAGAGAGCACCTTCGGCATGTTTCGCCTGCTGTTCTGGATTGCCGTGATTTTCGTCGCCATCTGGCTGTGGCGCCGCTTCAAGACCCCATCGACACCACGCCCCAAGCCGCAAAAACAGGACGAAACCGTGCCCATGGTGCGCTGTGCACAGTGCGGCGTGCATGTTCCTCGAAGCAACGCCCTGTCCCAGGACAATCGCTGGTATTGCAGCCGGGCCCACCTGGAACAGGACCAGAGCCCTGGTGAGCGCTGATACCCTCCCCGCCCCGACGGCACTCAGCGCTCAAGGGCGGCGCATCTTCCGCCTCTACAGCCTGTATCGGCTGTTGATTGGCGTAGCACTGGTCGTATTGATCTCCAGCGAACTGGACGACAGCCTCCTGGACCTGGCGCGACCGGAGCTGTTCCGCAATGCCAGCTGGTTCTACCTGATCCTCAATACCCTGATCGCCGCGCTGGTGCCTCGCCCACGGAGCATGGTGCAGGTCTTCAGCCTGGCCGTGGTGGACGTCTTGCTGCTGTCCTGCCTGTTCTTCGCGGCTGGCGGCACGCCCAGCGGCATCGCCAACCTCATGGTGGTTTCGGTTGCCATCTCCAACATTCTGCTGCGCGGGCGCATCGGCCTGCTGGTGGCGGCCGTGGCGGCGATCGGGCTGATCTACCTGACCTTCTACCTCAGCATCAGCCACCCGCAGGCCTCCAGTCAGTTCGTCCAGGCCGGCGGCTTCGGCGCGCTGTGCTTCGCTGCGGCACTCTTCATCCAGGGGCTGAGCCGGCGTCTGCAACTCAGCGAAACCCTCGCGGAACAGCGCGCGGCCGATGTGGCCAACCTGGAAGCACTTAACGCTCAGATTCTGGAGCGCATGCGCACCGGCATCATGGTGCTCGACCCGCAACACCTGATTCTCCTTGCCAACAACGGCGCGCAATCCCTGCTAGGCAAGGACTCGCTGGCCGGACGCCCCCTGGACGGCCAGTGTCCTGAATTGCTGGAGAGGCTGCAGCAGTGGCTGACCAACCCAACCCTGCGACCACAGAGCTTCCAGGCGCTTGCCAATGGCCCTACGCTGCAACCCAGCTTCGTTCACTTGCAGCGTGGCAATCAGCTAAACACCCTGGTTTTTCTCGAAGACGTCTCGCAGATCGCCCAGCAGGCGCAGCAGCTCAAACTTGCCTCGCTTGGCCGCCTGACCGCGGGCATCGCCCATGAGATCCGCAACCCCCTTGGCGCCATCAGCCATGCGGCCCAACTGCTGCAAGAGTCGGAAGAGCTCCAGGGCCCCGACCGACGGCTGGCTCAGATCATCCAGGACCACTCGCGCCGCATGAACCTGGTGATCGAGAACGTGCTCCAGCTGTCCCGACGCCGCCAGTCGGAACCGCAACTGCTTGACCTGAAGTACTGGCTCACCCGATTCGCCAGCGAGTTCCGCAGCTCCTCCAGCCCCAACCAGACCCTGCACCTGTCCACCCTCGGCAGTACGTTGCAGACCCGCATGGACCCCCACCAGTTGACCCAGGTGCTGACCAACCTGGTGCAGAACGGCCTGCGCTACAGCGCCAAGAAAAACGCCCAGGGCCAGGTCTGGCTCAAGCTGTTCCGTGATGCCGAAAGCGACCTGCCCATACTGGAGGTGGAGGACGATGGGGAAGGCGTCCCGCCCGAGCAGGTGCACAATATCTTCGAACCCTTCTTCACCACTGAAAGCAAGGGCACCGGCCTTGGCCTGTACATCTCCCGCGAGCTCTGCGAGAGCAACCAGGCCCGCCTCGACTACAAACCGCGCGAACAAGGCGGCAGCTGCTTCCGCATAACTTTCGCCCACCCGCGCAAACTGAGCTGACCATGACCCGACAGAGAGCCTTGATCGTCGATGACGAGCCCGATATCCGCGAACTGCTGGAGATCACCCTCGGGCGGATGAAGCTCGACACCCGCAGCGCCCGCAACCTCAAGGAAGCCCGCGAGTGGCTCGCGCGCGAGCCCTTCGACCTGTGCCTGACCGACATGCGACTGCCTGATGGCACCGGCCTGGAGCTGGTGCAGTACATCCAGCAGCGCCACCCCATGGTTCCAGTGGCGATGATCACCGCCTACGGCAGCCTCGACACCGCGGTGAACGCCCTCAAGGCCGGCGCCTTCGACTTCCTCACCAAACCGGTAGACCTTGGCCGGCTGCGCGAACTGGTCAACACCGCCTTGCGCCTGAGCGTCCCGGAAGACGGCGAGCCACCGGTGGACGGCCGTTTGCTGGGCACCTCGCCCCCCATGAGCGCCCTGCGCAAGCAAATCCAGAAGCTCGCCCGCAGCCAGGCACCGGTGTACATCAGCGGTGAATCGGGCAGCGGCAAGGAACTGGTGGCAAGGCTGATCCATGAGCAGGGGCCACGCATCGACCGCCCCTTCGTACCGGTCAACTGCGGCGCCATCCCGTCCGAGCTGATGGAAAGCGAATTCTTCGGCCACAAGAAAGGCAGCTTCACCGGCGCGGTGGAAGACAAACAGGGCCTGTTCCAGGCGGCGAATGGCGGCACCCTCTTCCTTGATGAGGTAGCCGACCTGCCACTGGCGATGCAAGTCAAACTGCTACGCGCCATCCAGGAAAAGGCCGTGCGCGCCGTAGGGGGACAACAGGAAGTGGTGGTGGATGTACGCATCCTCAGCGCCACCCACAAGGACCTGGCCGCGGAAGTGGCCGCGGGGCGTTTCCGCCAGGACCTCTACTACCGCCTGAACGTCATCGAGCTCAGCGTGCCGCCGCTACGTGAGCGCCGCGAGGATATCCCGCTATTGGCGGAAACCATGCTCAAGCGCCTGGCCCAGCAGAGCGGGCTGCCGGCCGCGACCCTGGCGCCGGAAGCCCTGGACAAGCTCAAGTGCTACCGCTTCCCCGGCAACGTACGCGAGCTGGAGAACATGCTCGAACGGGCCTACACGCTCTGCGAAGACGACCAGATCCAGGCTCGCGACCTGCGCCTGGCCGACGCCACCGGCCCAGCCGAGGGGGGCGAGGCCAGCCTGGCGCAGATCGACAACCTGGAAGACTACCTGGAAGACATCGAGCGCAAGCTGATCATGCAGGCACTCGAAGAAACCCGCTGGAATCGCACGGCGGCGGCCCAACGCCTGGGCCTGACCTTCCGCTCCATGCGTTATCGCCTGAAGAAGCTGGGTATCGACTGATGCCCAGCGCGACCGTTTCCGGCGAACGTGCCGTCAAGTAATCCGTCCGGGAAGGTGGCGCCCAACTACCAGCATTGGGCCGCCGTGCGCGTGGCATTGGCCAGCGTACGCTCGCCGGTGTGGCTGATCTGGAAGTCGCCGCACGGATCATTAGCCATGCTGCCGGTGCGGGTAGCCCGCAACTGGTAAGTGGTAGCCGTCGGTGCACCTTGGGCGGCGATGGTGTAGTTGGCCGCCCCCGAAGCCGGCGCCTGGGAGGCGAAGCTATCGGCAAAATTGCCTTCGGCATCCAGGTAGGAGCCGTGGGAGGAGTAATAACGCTCCAGCGCCTGTGCGCCCTCCATCAAGGCGGCCTTCACCTCGGCCCGCTTGCCCCGCCGCACATACTCCGTGTAGTTGGGATAAGCGATTGCGGCGAGGATGCCGATCACCACTATCACGATCATCAGCTCAATCAGCGTGAACGCCTTACTGCTTCTCATCGAATCTGGTTCCAGGACTGACGGCCTTCGAGAACATTGATGGTATTGGCGGCCGGGATGCAGTCATCCACCCCGGTACCGCGGCAAAGCCAGTATTTCTGCGGGTCGATCAGGTCGAACGAGCCTGTGGGAATGCTACCGGACGAGCCGATGCCGGACGGTGGAAGCTTCCGGTCACCGACGGTGACCATGTCCGCTTCGGTGAACTTGCCATCCTTGTTCAAGTCCAGCAGGACATAATTGAGCCGCCCGCCAGTAGCCATATCGAGCACCATTGTCCAGCCGGAGCCACCGGCCAAGCAGGGGTCAGAAGAGGGAATGGCAGTTTCGATGACCAGACGATTGAGGAGGATGCGCGGAGCGAAAATAACCCGCTCGCCCTGCGCGCCTTTGATCGGAGAAGTCAGGTCGAGATACCAGCCACGCTTGTTGCTCCAGTCAATTGCGGTGGCCGGTGCGTCGAGTACCCGCACATCACGATCGAAGGCCTCGCCCTCGAACAGGATAGAGCGCTGGTCAAGGCTCGAACGGCCAGTGAAAGCGGTTGAGGCGCCGGTGCTCGTCAGCTTGTCCCAGATGCCGTAGAAGCTCTGTTTGGATGTGTCGACCACATCACTTGCGGTGTAGAGCCGGCCGGTGCCGAAGTAGACGACGACGCCCTGCGATACACCATCCGGGTGGTAGGCGATTTCCGGCTTGACGGTGATCGGTTGGCGCGCGCCCGCGGTATCTGTGGCAACGTACAGCGGCTGTGGTTTGTTGCCTGAGCTCAGGTTGACCTCGAAATCGCCAACACTGGAACCATTGCCCTTGAGGTTGAACTTCCACAGGTTTCCGCTCAGGTCTCCGGCATATACGTCCTCCACGTAAATGTTGCCCGAGCTGTCAGTGGCATAAACGAAGGATGGGCTGGACAGGCCGCCCGTCGCCTTGCCTGCGCGAACTTTGTTCACGGCGCCGGTCGCCAGATCGACGATGAACAACACCGAGTCATCATTGGTGCTGCCATAGCCATTGCCGAATATCGCCGCCCAGCTGCCGTCCTTCATGCGCCCGACCAACGGCTCGCCGAAGTTGTAGCCCAGATCGGCATCGTCCTTGATCTCCCACAACACCTTGCTGGCACTGAAGCCCGTGCCGGAGGCGTCTGTGACGTCCAGGGCAAACACGCTTTTCCCGCCGGCCCCGAGGCTGCCCAGAAGCACGGTACGCCACGCACCATTCAGACGGGCATCGCGAATGTGCAGCTTTCCGTCCACGAAGTAACGGTGCTTGTAGTCACTATTGGCAAGGAGCTTGGCGTTACCCAAGACACCGTTGGGCATGTAGGCGAACAACTCATTGCCATTGTTGGCGTTGAAGGCGTGCAGAAAGCCATCGTTAGCGCCGACGAACAGCACCGGTGGCTTGCTCGACTTGGCTGCGACGAACTCGGCGTAGGTCTGGTCGCCGCTCGCGACAGGTACCCGCCCATGGAAGCCCCAGTCCTGCTTGTTGGCCAACACCAGGGTGGAGTTGACGACATCGCCGAGCAGGGTCGAGCGTTTGCGGAACTTCCTGCCGGCCGGCGCCTCGTTCGTGCGGCTGCCCATCAGGTAGTTGAACAGCGCCTCATCATCGTTGAAATGCACCTTGAGTTCTGCGCCAAGGCTGCTCCAGTTCAACGCCTGGCCATGGTTGGTTCCCGCCGCGCCGTCGTGGGTGAACAGGCTGCGCGAGCTGAGTCCCAGTTTCTGCCCCGCCTCCCAGACTTCCTCGAAAATGATCCCGGCGCTGGTCTGCATGGGCTTTTTCGCCAGCAACTTTCCAGACCAGTCCGAGCTGGTATAGAAGGCCTCGTAGACCAGGGTGTTACTGTCCAGACGGCGGGCATTGGGCACGGCCGAGGTGTTCGACCCGGTACGATCGCTGATCGACGCGAGGGTCTCACCCAAGGCGCTGGCAAACTGCTGCGGGTCCTGGGCGCTAAAGAAACCACCCCGACCATTCACCGCCGCGTGCAGCAGGTCATCCAGCTTCGCCGGCTCACTGCTGGTCGGGCTTGGCCAAGTCACCGATGCACCATTTTTTACGGCGGCGAACGCAGTCTGCGGGTCGACGGTCCCGCTCATGCCCAGTCCGACCCCGAAGGTCACCATGTGCTGCCAGAACGCGGGGTCGGCCGGATCGGTTGGCACACGGTTGTCCAGGGCGTTATGCAGGTCGCGACTCCAGTAGTACATGGCGACGTCCGCCAGGGTGTTCTCCGAGCTGTCGCTGAACGGCGCTTTGGGCACATAGCGATAGCTCCGCCCATCCGGCCCGCTGATGGTCGGGCCGTTACTGTTATCAACGTTGGCGCGCGCGCCCTCCTTGGAGGCGGCGTCACCGTTCCAGTAGCCGTCCGTGGTCAGGATCGTGTAGCTCTGGCGGCAGGCATACTCCTTGCCCCCGGTCTGGCCCGGAGTCGAACTCCAGGGCCCCGACTCGTCCTTGCGCGAGTAATACTCGCCTGCATCACCTAGCGCCTTGCGCAGGGGGGTACCTCCTGAGGCGCTGGCGGCGAACAGCCAGTCATAAAACTCGGAGCGCCCGGTTCCCTCAAATCGACGCACGCCGCGCGCCAGGGTATCGGTCAGGTTGATTGCACCGTAGCCAACCCGAATATCCCCGGGCAGCGCGGAAAACGCCTGGCTGACCCCGGCCTTGGCCGACATGATGCGAGTCCGATAGTAGGAGAACCAGTTGGCGAAGTTCTGCTGCTCGGAGGTGCCTACGCTACGCTCGGCATAGCAGGCATCCTGGCGGGGATTGCTTGCACAGCTACCCCCTCCAACATATTCGTAATAGAAAGCGGCGCCTGCACCACTTTCCGCCCCTACCGCAAAACCGTTGTAGTACTCGACGTTGCTGCAACGCCTGTTCAAGCACTCATAGCTGTTGGGCGAGAAGTAGTCATCCATGATCGCCATGTAGTCGTTGCCGAGGTTGACCGTCAGCCCCCCCGTATAACCATCCACGAATGCGGCCGCGAAGGTCGCATTGGCATAGCGTTGGCCGTCACTCTTGACTGGCGGCAGGTACTGTACAGTCGGGTTGTAGTAGGACTTGTTCAGGTGGCTGGAAGCCAGGTAGCGATGACTTGCCTTCGAGCAGAAATGCAGGTTCTTGCCGGCATAGCTGCCCCGCCCCGTGCACTCTCGCCGCTCGTACCATTCGCCCGTGCGCTCCAGATACGCGGGCTTGAGTTCATCCGGGAGGAAGCCCCAGCGCATCGAGCCCGAATCATCCAGGATGAACATGAGGTTGGGCTCGACCTGGCCACCCAGGTTCAACGGAACCTGCCCTGGCACGAATGCTGCCAGGGCACTATGACTGACCACAAAAGTCAGCAGGCCGGCCACCAGTGCCCGTACCGCAAACGCATATTTCGAGCGGTTCATCGGTGTCTTCCTTCGATCAGTTCTGGCTGCGGATGGCAATGGCCACGGTGGAGCGCAGGTGCACTTCGGCATCCCCGCCGGCGTAACCGGTGGCCTCGACGTTGAACAGATAGGTCCGGCTCAGGCAGTCGAATGCCCGGTTCTCGGCAATCGAACCGTCGGTTTCGCAGACGAAGCTGGTCGCGCCGCCCGACGCTCCGTAAAAGTTGCGAACCTGACAGACCGGCTGCCGCGGTTTGTTGTGAAGTTCGGCGGGAGGGGTCCATTGCGTAGCCGTCACCGTCGGGCAATCGGTCTTCGCCAGGAACAACTGGGTAGGATCGACGCTGGCTTCCACCTGCTGTCGCACATAGGCCTCGCCCACCCGCAAGGCGCTCTCGGCTGCCTGGAACGCCACGTTGTAGTCCCGCGCGCCGCCGGCCATACGCTCCTGCAGGGTGCTGCCGGACATCGCCGTAACCCCCAACACGGTTAGTGCCAGGAGTGCGATCAGGCAAACCAGCAGCACTGCTCCTTTTTGCTTTTGCATGCTTATCCTTGCCTCATCAGTCGACCCGATTGCGCAGGGCCACAACTGTGCTGAATACCTGGCGCAGGCGACCATCCGCCACCACTGCCGCCCCCCCGAACTGGACAGCCTGGTCCAGTGCTCCCGCCACTCGCTCATTGCTGGCCAGCAGCAGATCGATCTTCACCGTGCGGACATCATCCCAACGGTTCGCCGCTTCCACCTCGGCCGGGCTCAGGTAGGTCTGCACACCAACGCTGTTATTCACCGCCACGCCGAAACTGGTGCGCAACGACTCCACCCCCTCCACAACCTCGTTGGTCTGCGGTGGAACCTGCGCCGCATCGCGGACAAACAATGCACGGATAGGCTGCCCGTTTGCCGTGACGCGGCCGGTATCCGCCACGTAAAAGGTCCTGTAGGCGAAGCCCACTACTCGCGCAGGGCTGTTGAACGCGATATCCGAGAATTTGAAGCCGCCGCATTTGGCGTTCTTGTCATTGGTGCTCGCGGCATGAGCCAGTGTCACCTGGCCGGAACCCGAGGAGTTCGGCTTGTTGGTGATGCGGATGACCACCGCCTTCTCCATGTCTTGCACCATCACCGCATGGTCCTGTTGCATGCTTGGGCAATAGGCCGTCACCTTGAGATTCGCATTGAGTGACGGTTTGAGCAGTTCACCCGCGGTCAGAAAGGACTCGCAGCCATCGTTGGAGAAGATCGCCACCTGGTCGGTGCCTACCGCCCCAAGCTCGCCGGTTGCCGTGACGCGCTGCCCCCATATAGGGCGATTCATGGCACTCCATCCACCTGGGTCTCCGTTGGCGGCGACCACGCAAATGTCCTCCTCATCAAGACGAGCCCCCACCCCAACGCCCGCAGGGCGCAGTTCGGCGGCCAGGTATTGCAGGGCGAAGCGCCCGTTTTCCTGCAGGTTTCCCGCGACCCCCCGGAGAAGGAAGGTGTTCTTGTTGCTGATGAAGACCTGGAGAACCGCCAGACTGATGACCAAGCCAATCGCCATGGCCACCATCAGCTCCACCAGGCTCAAGCCGCGCTGCTTCTGCATGAGCACCCCGTCAAATCTGCGTGACGAAGGAGAATTGCTGGGCGGCGCTACCACCCACCCGCTCCTCGTTCCATTGAACGATTACCGTGAAACGGCCACCGTTCTGCACGACACCGCCATTCCCCTCTGGTAGTTGCCTGGCAAGGTTGGTGCGCCATTCCGCCAGGTCCCGCTGGAAAGGCAGGCAGGTTTCCTTCGCTGGATCACAGGCCAAGGCGGCACCGACCGCCAGGTTGTAGAACCCCGCCTGCGCATCTCCGCGCGCGGCGCGCATGCGATCAGCCATTTCATAGGCCAGGAAAGTCGCATGGGAGCGCACGGACGCTAGCTGGTTAGCCTTAAGCGCGGTGAGCTGCATGGCTGCCAGACCCAGCACTCCGATGGAGAAAAGGAGCACTGCGACCAGGACTTCGATGAGGGAGGCTCCCCGCTGGTACGACACGCTCATTTGCAGCTTCCCCTCTGCAGAGAAATCGAACCGGACAGCTCAATGGAAACACTGCGATTGAAGGTGGCGCAGCCCAGCGATGTATCCTTTGCCGTCAGGGTAAGCGCCATCCTGGCCGCGCTTACCAGCCGGCCCTGCGAGTCGAAAAGGATGTTTTGCAGCCCTGTCGGGGTGACCGCCAATGCGTTCAGGGGAGGGAAACGACGCAGCTCCAAGCTGTCCCGCTCGCGCAACAACTGCCAGCTACCATCGGTTGCCAGCGGTCCTTTTAACCTGATGGTCTGCGATCCTTGGACTGCTTCGCGGCGCGCATAGTTGAGCATGCTGGAGAACGCATCAAGTTCTGCCGCTGCCTGGTTCTCGCGAAGTAGCTGGGAAAAGTTCGGTGCTGCCAACCCGATCAATACTGCGAGCACGACGAGCGTGACCAGCAGTTCGATCAACGTGAATCCTCGCTGCGACATTCCCTGCCCTCAAAGGATGGTACGAACCTGAGCGGGCAGACACCCGCGCGACGGAGCTTCCTACCCCGACCTTGCCGACCTTCCATGACGAGCGGTCGAGATTTAACGACCAGCGGCAATTTACGCGCAGATAGTAGCTGATTGGTACTACCGTTTTAAATCACGTTTTATGAACTGCGAGCTTGCCCACAAGATTGACCGGGACGGTGCCGCAGAACGGGCCACCAGGCCTACCCTGGCAATCACGCACAGCCGCTAACGCCAAGGCGTCCCTCAGCCCAGGCGCCCCTCTGGCGCATAGGGCTGCGGGTCGATGATCGGCTCGCGGCCAAGCATCAGATCCATCAGCAGGCGACAGGATGCTGGGGCGAGCACCAGCCCGTTGCGGTAATGACCGCAGTTCAGCCACAGACCGTCCGCGCCTGGCACAGGGCCGATGAAGGGAATGCCTTCGGGCGAGCTGGGACGTAGTCCCGCCCAATGTCCTACCACCTCGGAATTGGCCAGTTCTGGCAACAGCTCGAAAGCGGATGCCTTGAGGCTCTCCAAGGCTTCGTTGGTAGGGGTCTTGTCGAAACCGGCATGTTCCAGGGTGCTGCCCACCAGGATATGGCCATCCCGGCGCGGTATCGCGTAGCGCCCTTTCGCCAACACCATCGCCGGCAAGAAATCTTCGGCACACTTGAAGAGGATCATCTGCCCCTTCACCGGTTCCACCGGAAGCGCCAGCCCCAGGCTGGCCAGCAGGTCGCCACTCCAGGCGCCAGCCGCGAGTACCACATGATCGGCCAGGATCTCACCCTCGACCGTATTCACCCCAACTACGCGTGCTCCATCGCGGATAAAGCTCTGCACTTCGCACAACTCATGCAGGGTCACGTTCGGCATATGCAGCAGTGCCTCACGCAGAGCACGAGTCAGCCGCGGATTTCGCACGTTAGCCACGCCGGCCATATGGATAGCGTGCCGGAAACCCGGCCCTAGCGGCGGCACGGCAGCGTGTACCTTGGCAATATCGACCGTGGCTAATGGCCGCTGCTGAGCCTTTGCCCAGGCGAGCGCTTCCGCCTCATCCTCCAGATCCAGCCAATAAAGCCCGGTGACGAATACTTCGGGATCAACGCCGGTTTCCGCGAGTAATTGCTGGCCAAGCTGTGGATAGAAATCCTGCGACCAATGCGCCAGCGCGGTCACCGCCGAACTGTAGCGCCAGGGGTACAGCGGTGAGACGATGCCACCACCGGCCCAGGAGGATTCGCGTCCTGCGCTCGATCGATCGAGCAGCACTATCCGTATTCCAGCAGCTGCGAGATGAAAGGCTGTCAGCAAGCCGATCACTCCCGCCCCGATCACGATTGCATTTTCTCGACTGGTATTTGGCATTGGATTTATCCGACCTGGCAGGAGTTGCGTCGGACCAGCCTGGGGACGTGGGGCTACAACTAGCAGCTATGAAGAACGCGCTGGATGGTAGACCTGCAGGCTAGTACCGAAACTTGGCATTATGCCCGCTGAATGATCTCCATGGGACGGCCGGTTAGATGCCCTAGTCCATGCGCACTCGAAATGATCAGCAAAGTCGCTTGTGCGGATTGGCGCAGAAGTGATGCTGTGCGGCCTGGAGCTGGCGCGAGCAAGACGCACAAAGTCGACGAACAACACAGCTGGCCCTCCGGAGCAACACTTCCACTCCAAAGGGCCAAGCGGCTCAATCGATTTCCTTGTACCAATACTCTCTGCGTCGAGCGTCCAGGTCGATCTCAGGTGGCTGCTTGCAGAACGGGCCAAAACACACCGTTTCGCCGATGTCAGTGATCACCGAGGTCGGTGGTGGCGGGAAACCTCCACCAACCGCCAAAGAGGAGCGGTCATCGCCAGAGATACCATCGAGATCGGTGACAGGAGTACCGTCCTCGAAATTGACGACATAGATACGCGCAATTCCTAAGCCGCTAGTACAACTACTTCTGTCGACAGGCTCCGGCTGGTTGGTTGCAAAGAACACACTCCCCCCCGCCGTGACCGCGTTGCCAACCGACTTCTCACCATCCGCCAGGTTGAAATACCAGCCTCGCGCCGCAAGCATTTGCTCTTTTGCTGCGGCTTTTAGCGTCGCGTCCGACGACTGAACCAGATTGTCGGTGGCGTCGTACAACTCGGTTATCGTAATAGTGGATTGGCCATTTCCACTGAGGCCGACACTGCGATCCTTGAGCATGAAGAAGTGGTTATCTACCGAAGTGTCGAATGGATGCTCCCGATCACCGGAGCCCAGCAGGATTGCATCGAAGGGCCCTCTATCGTCACTGCCATACACCACATCAGGTACATAGAGGAACTTACGCGCATCCGCCCCCGTCCCTCCCAGCGAAGCAAAATGGTGGACTTCCCATTCATCTGGATCTTGATCAGCAATATCAACGCGCCAGATGTTAGCCCCGGTATCCGCCGCATACAGTCGATCTGCGTAACCGTCGCGGTTACGGTCGATTACCGCGATATCGGCGGCAATGCTGTACCTCATGCCAGAGACGGACTCCTTGCTATCTCCGCCATCTGGAGCGGGTCCGGCCTGCCAGATCACGTTACCGGTTATAGCGTTTATCACCAGAATGCCGCGCCCCGTGGTGGCGGCGGTGGCGGGTTCGGCATCGTCAGCCACGGCGTCGTAGCCGGCCCCCATAATCAGTACCGGGGTGGCGACGCCTCCGATATTCAACTTGGCAACCTTGGCCTCCGACCAGCTCTGCCCAAACTCGTCGTAGCCATCGTCGCAGCCGCTGGCGAAGCAGCCCCGCTTCCATAGCAGCTTGGGTGTTTCAGGCACTGAAACATCCAAAGCATAGATGAACCTTCCCCCTCTCCGCATGGTGACATACAGGTAGGCCTTTTCGCCGCTGTCGCCTTCGATGCGCCCATCGCCGTCGATGTCGTTCGTATAGATACTGATGTTGCCATCCACGGAATAGGGTTTGTTTGCAGAATCGGGAACCGGGTTAGACGGCACATTGATGGCGGGAGAGTTATCGCGCAATCGCTTGAACTGGCCAAAAAACTCCGGCATGGCGAATGCCCAGAGTTCGGTGCCGCCGTCATCGGCCGTCTTGCCTCCTTTGACCGCGCGCAGGAGTCCGTCATTCGCGCCATAGAACACCACGATGTCCTGCTCAGTGGACGAACGGTTGAAGTTGATAATCGCTGGGCGCGAATGCACCACGTCACCGTGGAGAGACGGTCGGACTTCTTCGCTGTTCCGTTCCGCCGGAGTCGTATTGTCGGCCCCACGCACCCAGTTGATGAGTGCATCACGCTCAGTATCATTAGCCACACCAAGCGCTGCCGTCGCAACATTAGTGTTGGTGAATGGTGTCTCGCTCAACAGGCTGTTACTGCCACAATCGCCTGTGCAGGTATAGAGATTTCGGGTCGGATAATCCGCACGGTGCTGCTGGGCAGCGCCGCCTTTCTCCACCACGTCGCCATCCGGGCTGTCCGAAGCGGTAATGTCCTCGCGGTAGTCCCAATAGTCGGAAACATCGGTCCAGAAACTCTTGGCATTGCTGCGGATAAAACCAGTCGTTGGGCTCTGCGCAGCAATCGGCGGGCTGCTCGCATCGGCCAGATAGAGCACTCCCGTCGCCGAGTCCTTGGCGAACTGGTAGAGCTTCAGGTTGCCATACCAGCGCGGTTTGGCGAACGCATCGGGGCGGAACATGCCCATATACACTTCGTTCAGGTAGGTGCCGCGCACGTTCACGCTCACCGGCAGCGCGGTAGAGGCGAACACGCTGTTGACGTCCTGGATCTGCTTGAAGGTGTTATCGAGGACGGTTTTCAACTCATCGGCGTTGTAGACGGCGTGATAGTCGCCGCCCCCTTGATGGGCCATGCTTTTGAGCAGCGCTGTGCCATCCGGCCCTTGTCCTGTGGTTACGGGCGAAACGTCGATCGTATAGGTCTGGATCAACTTGCCCTTCAGGAAACGGGCGTATTCATCCGCCCAGTTTTCCTGCCGTCCACTGGGGGTCAGGCTGATCTGGGACGTATTGCCGCCACGAGTGGTTAAAAGGGCTCTGGCTTTGGTGTTTTCGCCCTGGTCCGGTGGGCCATTGCTAATGAAAATGATGTAGTTCGAGGCGCATCCGTTTGTTATGGGCTTGGCATAACGCGGTTTGCCGTCAAATGCAGCAGTGTCAGTCTTGATCTTGTCGCCCGTTCGAGCGTTGAACCCCTCAAAGTACAAATACGCCTCATCCATAGCATAGGCATACTGTGCGGAGCTCCCCTTGTCCGTACCCTCGTCCAAGCCCTTAATAAGGTTTTCCAAGGTATCTTTGTTCGCACTGGTCATCCGCTGTATTGCAGACCGTACGTATCCACCGCTATTCGAAGAGTCGTCGCCCTTTTCGGAAAACAACATCAGGCCGACGTTGTATGCATCCTCATCGAAGCCTTTAACTACAGCAGCCAACGCCTCCCGCTCTATATCGAACTTGCTTCCCGTCCCCGATGACGAACTCCAGTTTGAGGTGTTGTCCAGGATGATCAATACATTCGGACGCGTATCGCTTTCAGGGTTGTTGGTCATGAAGAGGTCTGTGTCCTGCGCCTGAGCCCCTCCCGCCAAGACGAGAAGCCCCCAGAGGAGCATCCGCGAGCCAAAACCAGGACATTTCATTTTTCCGTCTCCTGAACCTACAGGGGGCATGAACCGTAAGGCATGACGATTGAAACGCCTTGCCGTATGACTACCTTGCTGCCGGTAGCCGCATCATCGACCGTCGCAGAAAGCTCCCACTGAGTATCCTCAGGAGGGAAGAGCATCGTAGCGGAGTAACCCGACTTGACTTGAGACCCTGTGCACACCGGTGCACTGACGCTGACGCTGAGACCACTCACGGTCAGGGTGCGCGCCGCCGGCACTTTGAATGCGCTGATGGAGCTGATCGTTTGCTCGATGGCGTCCTGAGCGGCAGCTTCCGCCTCTTGCTGGGTCTGAACGTTGAATATGATGCTCTGGTTGACGGTGCTCGAACTGATGGCCGAAACACCCAGCAGGGCCATCACCACCAACATCAACAAGGCGACCACCAAGGCGGCCCCCGTTTGCCTGTCAGTATTGGTCATCATATTTCCTTCCGGCTGCTGAGGTTCATCGCGCGAACGACCGCGTTGAACGCGTGGCGCTTGAAACTGCCACCGGGAGTGACGTTGACGTCGCCCAGTACGTAACTCTTGGTGTCGGTGAAGCCCGCCGTGGCTTCAGCTGAACGTGCCAACAGGTTGACTTCCACAGCCACGACGCTCTCCCATTCCGCCATTGAGTTCGGCAGCGCAATGTAACGGTCAGGGGTACCATCGTCGTTGTCATCCAGACCATAGCGCAGCTGCAGGTTTTCGATCCCCTCGGCAACAGGCGTTGAGATCAGGGCACCGTCCTTCAGTTCGCGGCGCCACAGCGAGGGAACTCCGTCGCCGGCCCCGGCGCAATTGCTGCAACCACGCAGGTAATAGATGTGAACGACATATTTACGGATATCTGCCGCCGTTGTGCCGTCTTTTTTCTTGAGCGTGAACTCATCAGCATCCCCCCCCCCCACCAAGACCTCATTCGAGCGAGTCTGAATGTAGTAATCAGAGGCGTTCAAACTTGCGGCAGCAGTCACTTGAGTGGACGACCGACGAATAACCAGCACGTCTCCGCCTACATAGCCTGGCAGGCAACTGATGGGAGCCGAACCCGCCGCGGCGTAGCCTTGCACCGGAGCACCCATTGCATCCTCGAGGGCAGTTACCGATAGCGTGCAACTGTTGGGCATGCTGGCCGGTACTTTGAGATTAGAGAACTCACCGTAGAAGCCGGCATGGCGAATATCGTCGCGCAGGACCTGAAGTGCGTAACGGCCATTCTCCAACTGTTGACTGTTGCGCGTCAGCTCACTGTAGCTCTGGCTAGAACTGATGATGACGTTGGACACGCCAAGCAACAGCACCACGCTGACCGTGAGGGCAACCATCATTTCAACGAGGGAAAAGCCGCTCTGTCTTATAGCCACCCTGCCTAACTCCCGTGTATTAGCGCTAGTCATCGATGCGGCCCAGTCAGTCCAGAGTGGCAAAGCGAACGGTTCGAGTAACTACGCGACGCTGCGCATCATTGCCATAGAGGTTTTGACCACAGGTGTTGGTCGGTGCTCCAGTCTCGGACAAGCCTTGCCAAGCCACACTGACTAAATAGCTTTCACTTGAGCCGGTGATACAGCCACGGGCTCCGACCATGGCGCCCACCGAACTACTGCCTTGTGTTTCCGCAGCTCCTTTCAGCAGAGCATCCCAAGCAACCAGGTCGGCGTCGGCAATGCTGTTGCATCCAGTCCCGGAGAAGCTGCTGCCAGATCCAAGGGGATTGGTCTGCGCATAGCAATTTCGCGCTGGTCGGTTGGCAGTCATTCGGGCGGCAATGTCCTCCAACAGAACCAGAGCCTGGGCGCGTTGGTATGATTCGATTTCGGCTTGATGTGCGCGAACCATCATGGCCGCCATACCCAGCAGGCCAACCGAAAGCACAAGAAGTGCTATCAGCACCTCCAGCAGACCGACGCCGGATTGCCCTCTGAACTCGCCCCGCTTATTCACTGCAAGCCCCCGAGCGCGAAAGCCGGGCATGCCCGGACATGTCTACATTCACGATGCGGCGCGTCGCTGCAGACTTGCAGACGGAAACCGCAGCACTAAGACCTCCGCTGACACGGCCATTGGGCAGGTAGGTGAAACTGGTCGGGGAATCGCCAAAATCGAGATCGCCCGGTGCGTCCCAGACTTTGAGAACGCCGTCCTCACTAGTGACTTCCCAGCCAGCTACCCAATCATCATCGACCGCAGCTACAGTCACATCCTGATTACGCTTGATGGCTTCACTACGCGCGAAATTTAACGCCGCCAGCAAATCATAGGACGCTGTCTTGACCTGCTGGTTGGCTATAAAGCTGCTGAAACTCGGCACAGCCATGACTGCAAGAATGGCAATGAGCGCCAGTGTCACCATCAGTTCCACCAAAGTAAATCCGCGACTCGGAACGACCCTCATCGCCACTCTCCCGTCTTCGCTCCGGTGCTGGAAAGTGTCTGGTTACCATCTCCTTCTTGAGCTGACCCTGACTTGGGTGTGGCGGTAATCAGGTAAGACGGGGGAGTAGCTGCGTTGTTGACGCCGGGAGTTATGGTGTAGTTCTTCGCAACACTGGCCGGCACCGTTACTCCCAGCTGTGTCAAGGTGCCGTAGCTGCGAACATCCATGAAGTACTGTTGCTGGCGACTGGCGATATCCAGCATGAGTTGCTGGACTTCCGAGCGATTCGCCCGAACCACGTATTGCGTGTAAGAGGGATAGGCAATTGCTGCCAGAATGGAGATCACCACCACCGCAATCATGAGCTCTATTAGGGTAAAACCGCCCTGTTTAGTTCTGTACACGAGGCCACCTTGCTGGTTGTACGAACGGAGGAATGCCGGATTCAACTTCACGGCTCTCGACATCAGTTGAGATCCTTTCAACTCACTCATTCTCCACCCTCCAACTGCCGACGCGACTCTCACACCAACAATCGCCTTGGTTCTGATCGCTAACTTGACCACTGCCACTGCCCCACAGCCCTCGAAAATTGCAGTTATCAGGTGTAAAGGCGTAGCACAATCACGCATATAGGATGCCCCTTTCCCACAGACCACATAGTGACCTGCCACCAAATTTCGGAGTTTTCCTAGTCACCCAAAGACCGGGGGGGATTGAGAAAATCCTTCAATTCCAGAAGCTTATAGGCCGGATCAGACTGACGTCCTTTTATCGGCGACGGGCGGGCCAAGACCACGGACGACAGGTCGCCCATTTGTTCACGCCTGAGGAGCACGGATGCTATGGCTGGAATCCCTCGCGGCTTTACGCTTGTCGAGGTGCTGGTGGTGCTGGCGCTTGCCACGCTACTCGTCAGCCTCGGGGTACCCGCAATGACAGACCTCATACGCTCATACCAACTTAGAACTGCAAGCCACGCACTCTTGGTCAGTTTCAACCAGGCAAGGCAAGCTGCTGCCACCAGGAGGGTCCCGGTGCTGGTCGACAATCTGCACGAAAATTGGTCTGCAGGATGGAGGGTTTACGTCGATCAGAACAATAACGCCAGGTGGGACGAGAGCGAGCCGGTACTGGCGGAAGTCGGACCGCAGCCAGAGGGGGTGGTAATCAAAGGGAACGCCCCGGTGCGGCGCTATGTACGCTATACGCCAACAGGGCGGACCTCAATGGCCAGCGGAGCATTCCAGGCGGGAACCCTGGTGCTCTGCCACAACAACGGCAGGGTCGCTGTTCGAAAACTGGTGATCAGTGCGACAGGCCGGGTACGCCGCACCCAAGAAGCACCCGGCCCCTGTTGATGCCCCGAAACACCCGATCAACCTACGTTGACCACCCGCAATTCCTTCGGCATGGAGAAGGTCACGTTCTCCGGCCGACCATCCAGCTCAACGGCTACCTCGGCGCCCCACTCCCGGAGCTGATCGATCACGCCTTGCACCAGCACCTCAGGTGCGGAAGCGCCAGCGGTGATGCCGACACGCTGCACTTTGTCGAACCATTCGCGCTTGAGGTCTTCGGCACCGTCGATCAGGTAGGCCGGGGTATCCATACGCTGCGCCAGTTCGCGCAGGCGATTGGAGTTGGAGCTGTTGGGGCTGCCGACGACCAGAACTACGTCGCTCTCATGGGCAAGCTGCTTGACCGCGTCCTGGCGATTCTGGGTGGCGTAGCAGATGTCGTCCTTACGCGGACCGCCTATGTTGGGGAACTTGGCGCGCAACGCGTCGATAACGCGGCTGGTGTCATCCATGGACAGGGTTGTCTGCGTGACGAAAGACAGTGCATCGGCGTTGCGCACTTGCAAGCGTTCCACGTCGGCCTCGTCTTCAACCAGGTAGATGGCGCCACCGTTGCGGGCGTCGTACTGGCCCATGGTGCCTTCCACTTCCGGGTGACCGGCGTGGCCGATGAGGATGCATTCGCGGCCGTCGCGGCTGTAGCGCGCAACTTCCATGTGCACCTTGGTCACCAGCGGGCAGGTGGCGTCGAACACCTTGAGGCCGCGACGGTCAGCTTCCTGGCGCACCGCCTGGGAGACGCCGTGGGCGCTGAAGATGACGATGACGTTGTCCGGCACCTGGTCCAGTTCTTCGACGAACACGGCGCCACGGGCACGCAGGTCTTCGACCACGAACTTGTTGTGCACGACTTCGTGACGCACGTAGATCGGCGGGCCGAAGACTTCCAGGGCGCGGTTGACGATCTCGATGGCGCGATCGACGCCGGCGCAGAAGCCACGCGGATTGGCGAGTTTGATTTGCATGGCGGTTACCTCGTCCGGCCGCAGGCGATCAGGCCGGTTTGACCGACAGGATCTCCACCTCGAAGGCGAGAGGCTTGCCGGCCAATGGGTGGTTGAAGTCGATGGTCACATGGGTGTCGTCTATCAGCTTGACCACCCCGGGCAGCTCGGTATTGGCCGCGTCGTTGAAGATGATCAGCAAGCCTTCGGAAAGCTCCATGTCCTGGAAGTTGCCGCGTGGCATCACCTGCACATTCTGCGGGTTGTGCTGACCGAAGCCTTGCTCGGGCTCTATGGCCAGCACGCGCTTGTCACCGCTCTTGAGGCCGAAGAGGACGCTCTCGAAGCCCGGCAGCAGGTTACCGTCGCCCACTTTGAAAGTGGCCGGATTCTTTTCGAAGGTGCTGTCCACCACGTCGCCGTTATCCAGCTTGATGGCGAAATGCAGGGTGACTTCCATGTCCGGCCCTATGCGATGTTCAGTCATGGGCAGGTTCTCCGGACTTCTTCGCTTTGAACATATCCAGCGCCAGCATCAGGGCGCCGACGGTGATGGCGCTATCGGCCAGATTGAACGCCGGGAAGTACCAGCGGTTCTGCCAATGCACCAGGATGAAATCGACCACGTGGCCAAGCACCACGCGGTCATAGAGGTTGCCAAGGGCGCCGCCCAGGACCAGCGCCAGCGCAACAGCCAGCCAGGTTTCCTCAGGCTTCAGGCGCTTGAGCCAGACCACCAGGACGCCGCTGACCACCAGGGCAATTGCAGCGAACAGCCAGCGCTGCCAGCCGGAGCTGTCAGCGAGGAAACTGAAGGCCGCGCCGGTGTTGTAGGCCAGCGTCCAGCTGAAGTAGCCAGGAATGACCACGATCTGCTGATAGAGGTTGAGCTCGGTTTCGAAGAACCACTTGCTCGCCTGGTCCAATACGAACACAAGGACCGTGAGCCAGAGCCAGCCGAGACGACCGTATGCCTTAGGCATAGTGACGAACCTCGCCGGCACCATCGATGTTGTCCACACAGCGACCGCACAGATCCGGGTGCTTCACGAACTGGCCGACATCGGCGCGGTGGTGCCAGCAGCGGCCGCACTTGGTGTGGGCAGACTTGTGGATCTTCAGCTTGAGGCCGGGAACCTCGGTTTCCACGGCATCGGCCGGCGCGCTGGTGAGCGGCTGCACATCAGCGGCAGAAGTGATCAGCACGAAACGCAGTTCATTGCCCAGTTTGGCCAGGCTGGCCGCCAGGGCGTTCTCGGCGAAGAGGGTCACTTCGGCCTGCAGGTTGCCGCCGATGGCCTTGGTGCTGCGCAGGTTTTCCAGCTCTTTGTTGACCGAGGCCTTGACGGCCATGACCTGTTCCCAGAACTCGCGCCCCAGTTCGGTGCCTTCCGGCATCTCGCCAAGGCCCTGGTACCAGGTGTTGAGCATGACCGATTCGTTGCGCTCGCCCGGCAGGTACTGCCAGATTTCCTCGGCGGTAAAGGCCAGGATCGGCGCCACCCAGCGCACCAGCGCCTCGGCGATGTGGAACAGCGCGGTCTGGCAGGACTTGCGCGCCACGCTGTCGGGCGCGGTGGTGTACTGGCGGTCCTTGATGATGTCCAGGTAGAAGCCACCCAGCTCCTGCACGCAGAAGTTGTGCACCTTGGAATAGACGTTCCAGAAGCGGTATTCGCTGTAGGCCTCTTCCAGCTCACGCTGCAACAGCAAGGCGCGGTCTACCGCCCAGCGGTCCAGGGCCAGCATGTCTTCGGCGGGCAGCAGGTCCTTGGCCGGATCGAAGCCGTTCAGGTTGGCCAGCAGGAAACGCGCGGTATTGCGGATGCGGCGATAGGCATCAGCGCTGCGCTGGAGGATCTGCTGGGAAACGGCCATCTCACCGGAGTAGTCGGTGGCCGATACCCACAGGCGCAGGATGTCGGCCCCCAGGCTGTCGGTGACCTGCTGCGGGGCGATGACGTTGCCCAGGGATTTGGACATCTTGCGGCCGCTCTCGTCCACGGTGAAACCGTGAGTGAGAAGCTGGCGGTACGGCGCATGGCCGTCGATGGCACAGCCGGTCAGCAGGGAGGAGTGGAACCAGCCGCGATGCTGGTCGGAACCTTCCAGGTAGAGGTCGGCGGCAGGGCCGCTGGCATGGCCCAATTCGGCGTGGGAGCCGCGCAGGACGTGCCAGTGAGTGGTACCGGAGTCGAACCAGACGTCCAGGGTATCGCTGATCTTGTCGTATTGGCCGGCCTCGTCACCGAGCAGTTCGGCGGCGTCCAGCTTGAACCAGGCCTCGATGCCTTCCTGCTCGACGCGCTGAGCCACCTGCTCCATCAGTTCGACGGTGCGCGGATGCAGGTCGCCGGTGGCCTTGTGCAAGAAGAAGGGAATCGGCACG
Source organism: Pseudomonas sp. BN415 (assembly GCF_029871195.1). Lineage (NCBI taxonomy): Bacteria > Pseudomonadati > Pseudomonadota > Gammaproteobacteria > Pseudomonadales > Pseudomonadaceae > Pseudomonas > Pseudomonas sp. BN415. The sequence continues at coordinate 161,626 of NZ_SSOK01000058.1, read as the reverse complement.
CCCCAGTTGCGCTGGCGCGAGATGCACCAGTCCGGACGGCCGGCGATCATGCCATGCAGGCGCGCCTGGCCCCAGCCCGGAACAAACTCGGTCTGCTCGATGGCGGTCAGCGCGCGCTCGCGCAGGGTGGCGCCCTGCTGCGGCTGCTTGTCCATGCCGACGAACCACTGAGCGGTGGCGCGGTAGATCAGCGGGGTCTTGTGGCGCCAGCAGTGCATGTAGCTGTGGCTGATGGATTCGTGCTTGAGCAGCGCGCCAACTTCTTCCAACTTGGCGACGATGGCCGGGTTGGCCTTCCAGATGAACTGGCCGCCGAAGAACGGCAGGTCCTGGACATAGACACCGTTGCTCTGCACCGGGCTGAGGATGTCGTCGTTGCTCATGCCGTACTGCTTGCAGGTACGGAAGTCGTCCTCACCGTAGGCCGGCGCGGAGTGGACGATACCGGTGCCGGCGCCCAGCTCTACGTATTCGGCCAGGTAGACGGGCGACAGGCGCTCGTAGAAGGGGTGGCGGAAGCGGATCTGGTCCAGCGCCTCGCCCTTGGCGGTGGCGATGACCTGGCCTTCCAGGCCGTAACGTTGCAGGCAGGATTCCACCAGTTCTTCGGCGAGGACCAGCAGGCGCGCGCCAGTATCGACCAGCGCATAGTTGAATTCGGGATGGACGTTCAGCGCCTGGTTGGCCGGGATGGTCCAGGGGGTGGTGGTCCAGATGACAATGGCAGCGGGCTTGGCGAGGCTCGACAGGCCGAAGGCGGCGGCCAACTTGTCGGCGTCCTCGATCGGGAAGGCGACGTCGATGGCGTCGGACTTCTTGTCGGCGTATTCGACTTCAGCTTCGGCCAGTGCCGAACCGCAATCGAAGCACCAGTTCACCGGCTTCAGGCCTTTGAACACGAAGCCTTGCTTGACCATTTCGGCCAGGGCACGGATCTCGCCCGCTTCGTTGGAGAAGGCCATGGTCTTGTAGGGGTTGTCCCAGTCACCCAGGACGCCGAGGCGGATGAAGTCAGCCTTCTGGCCCTCGATCTGCTCGGAGGCATAGGCGCGGCACAGCTCGCGGGTCTTGTCTGCAGGCAGGTTCTTGCCGTGGGTGGTCTCGACCTTGTGCTCGATGGGCAGGCCGTGGCAATCCCAGCCGGGCACATAGGGGGCGTCATAGCCTGCCAGGGTCTTGGAGCGGACGATGATGTCCTTGAGGATCTTGTTGACCGCGTGACCGATGTGAATGCTGCCGTTGGCATAGGGCGGGCCATCGTGCAGGACGAACCTTGGGCGCCCTTCGCCGATCTGCCGCAGCTTGCCGTACAGGTCGATGCTGTTCCAGCGCTGCAGCAGTTCCGGCTCGCGCTGGGGCAGACCGGCCTTCATCGGGAATGCCGTCTCTGGCAGGTTCAGGGTCGCTTTGTAATCGGTCATTTCAGTCCAGGCTCTTCAATTTGATTGAGTACCCTGCCAATAGGCACGGGCGGCAGCGACATCCGCATCGATCGCCGACTTCAACGCCTCCAGGGAGGCAAAACGCTGCTCATCGCGCAGCTTGTGGTGGAAGGTCACGCTGATCCGCCGGTCATAGAGATCGCCGGCATAGTCCAGCAGGTGGACCTCCAGGTGGGCGCGCCCGTCACCCTTCACGCTGGGACGCACGCCGATGTTGGCAACGCCGGGCAGTTGCCGGCCATCCAGCTCCACGCTGACCAGGTACACGCCGTTGAGCGGAACCCGGCGACGCTTGAGCTGCACATTGGCAGTCGGCGTGCCCAACTGACGACCGAGTTTCTGCCCATGAAGCACACGGCCGGTGATGGTGAATGGACGCCCCAGCAGGCGATCGGCGAGGGCAAAGTCACCGTCGGCAAGCGCCTGGCGCACCCGGGTACTGCTGACCCGCAGGCCATCCAGCTCAACGGTGGCGGCAGCCTCGACACTGAAGCCTTCGGCATCGCCGGCCTGCTGCAGGAATTCGAAGTCGCCGGCACGGTCGCAGCCGAAGCGGAAGTCGTCGCCGATCTCCAGGTGTTTGGCACCCAGCCCCTCCACCAGCACCGCATGGACGAACTCGGCAGCGCTGAGCTCACGGAAACGGCGATTGAAGGACAGGCAGAGCACCCGGTCCACGCCCTCGCGGGCCAGCAATTCGAGCTTGTCACGCAGGCGTGTCAGGCGTACCGGGGCGGTGTCCGGACCGAAATACTCGCGAGGTTGCGGCTCGAAGATCACCACGCATGTGGGCAAACCCAATTCAGCCGCGCGCTCGCGCAACCGCTTGAGAATGGCCTGGTGGCCGCGGTGCACGCCGTCGAAATTGCCGATGGTGGCGACGCAGCCCCGATCTTGGGGCCGCAGGTTGTGTAGGCCTCGAACCAGCTGCATAGCACAAGTCTTGTTCACAAAGTGGTCGATTATACGCACAGCCGGCGCTGGACAACAGGCGCTACAGACCTGCCAGCGCGACAAGTGGCGATGAGTCGGAAGTCAGCGAATCACACGGCGCGCCGCGCAAAGTCACGAAGACGGAAACCCAGTAGTGCCAGCATGCCGAAATAGGCGATCACACCGGCGCCTACCAGCGCACCCAGACGCAGCAAGCGCTCGGCCATGCCGCCCAGCTCCCAGGCCGGCAGCAGATGCATCACACCCAGCAGCACGGCGCACATCACCACCACCGCCAACACCAGCTTGGCGAGGAACTTGCCCCAGCCCGGCTGCGGCTGGAACAACTGCTGCTTGCGCAGTTGCCAGTAGAGCAAACCCGCGTTCATGCAGGCGGCCAGGCTGATGGCCAGTGCCAGACCGGCATGACGCAGCGGGAAGACGAAAGCGAGGTTCATCAACTGAGTCGCCACCAGGGTGAACACGGCGATCTTCACCGGTGTGCGGATGTTCTGCCGCGCGTAGAAACCAGGCGCCAGCACTTTCACCAGGATGATCCCGAGCAGGCCCACGGCATAGGCAATCAGCGCGCGCTGGGTCATCAGCGCGTCGTTGGCGGTGAACTTGCCGTACTGGAACAGCGCCACCGTCAGCGGCTCAGCCAGCAGCGCCAAGGCCAGGGTGCAAGGCAGCACCAGCAGGAAACACAGGCGCAACCCCCAGTCGAGCAGCTGCGAGTAAGCATGGCGGTCGTCACTGGCATAGGTCTTGGCCAGGGACGGCAGCAGGATGGTACCCAGCGCAACCCCGAGCACGCCCGAAGGCAACTCCATCAGGCGGTCGGCGTAGTACATCCAGGAAACCGAACCCGCCGCCAGGAAGGACGCGAAGATGGTGTTGATGATCAGTGAGATCTGCCCGACGGATACCCCGAAGATTGCCGGCCCCATCTGCTTGAGTACGCGCCAGACACCGGTATCGCGCAGGTTCAGGCGCGGTAGCACGAGCATGCCAATGCGCTTCAGGGCCGGTAGCTGGTAAAGCAACTGCGCGAGACCGCCCGCCAGCACCGCCCATCCAAGGGCCATGATGGGTGGGTCGAAATAGGGCAGCAGGAACAACGAGAAAATGATCATGCTGACATTCAGCAGCGTCGGCACGAAGGCTGGCACCGAATAGCGGTTCCAGGTGTTGAGGATGGCCCCCGCCAGGGACGACAGCGAGATCAGGAAGATGTAGGGAAAGGTCACCCGCAACAGGTCGGTGGTCAGGGCGAACTTTTCTGGCGTATCGGCAAAACCCGGCGCAGTCGCCCAGATCACCCAGGGCGCCGCCAGCATGCCCACGAGAGTCACCAGCGCCAGCACCAGGCTCAGCAGGCCTGAGATGTAGGCAATGAAGGTGCGGGTCGCCTCTTCCCCCTGCTGGGTCTTGTACTCGGCCAGGATAGGGACGAAGGCTTGGGAGAATGCGCCCTCGGCAAAGATCCGGCGCAGCAGATTGGGCAGCTTGAAAGCCACGAAGAAGGCGTCGGTGGCCATGCCGGCGCCAAAGTAGCGCGCGACAATGGTGTCGCGAACGAAGCCCAGTACGCGGGAGAGCATGGTGATGGAGCTGACGGCCGCCAGCGACTTGAGCAGGTTCATTCAGGGGTCCGGACAGGAATGGCACGACCCGCCCGGTGCTGCCGGAGGGCGATCAAGGCTGCCGAGTGTAGAGTTCGGGCCGGATAAAATCATCCAGCGAGAAAAGCTTACGCTCGTCGCCCGACTGACGTGATCACCCTTGACAAGGCCAAGTCACGTGGGCATGATTCGCGGCCTTAATTTGATTCAATTCCCCAGTTTCGAGGAGCTTGACGGTGGCCAACACACCTTCTGCCAAAAAACGCGCCAAACAGGCTGAGAAGCGTCGTAGCCATAACGCCAGCCTGCGCTCCATGGTTCGTACCTACATCAAGAACGTGGTCAAGGCGCTCGACGCCAAGGACCTGCCCAAGGCCCAAGCCGCCTACACCGCTGCTGTACCGGTGATTGACCGCATGGCCGACAAAGGCATCATTCACAAGAACAAAGCTGCTCGTCACAAGAGCCGCCTGAACGCCCACATCAAGGCGCTCGGTCAAGCTGCTGCCTAAGCTTGAGTTCTTGTAAAAAACCGGCCTTCTGGCCTGTTTTTTTATGCCCGTGTATGTTGGGTTCATACTCTCACCCATGAAAAAGCCCGGAATCTTCCGGGCTTTTTCATCAATTCAAGGCCGGTTCGGCCAGGGCAGGATCGGAATCGCGGTGACTGCGTTCTGCGGACTACCCTCGATCACCCGGTCGCTGTAGACCAGATAGACCAGGGTGTTGCGTTTGCGATCGAAGAAGCGCACGACTTGCATGGTCTTGAACACCAGCGAGGTACGCTCCTTGAATACCTCCTCACCCTCCTTGAGCTCACCATTGAAGCGAATAGGCCCCACCTGGCGACAGGCAATCGACGCCTCGGCACGATCCTCAGCCAATCCCAGGCCACCCTTCACACCGCCCGTCTTGGCACGCGAGAGATAGCAAGTCACACCCTCCACCCGAGGATCATCGAAGGCCTCGACTACGATCTTGTCGTTCGGCCCCATCCACTTGAACACCGTGGATACCGAGCCGATCTCTTCAGCCGTAGCCAACAGCGGCACTGCCAGCAGAGCTGCCGCCACTCCCTTGATCAGTCGCATCCCTTCCCCCCACCTCAGACCAGAACGAGATTGTCCCGGTGCACCAGTTCCGGCTCGTCGACATACCCCAGCAACTTTTCGATGAGGTCGGACGATTGGCCGATGATCTTCTGCGCCTCAAGGGCACTGTAGTTAGCCAGACCCCGAGCGATTTCGGCGCCATCAGGCCCAACACAGACCACCATCTCGCCACGACGGAAGCTGCCCTGGACAGCCTTGACACCAACAGGCAGCAAGCTCTTGCGATCCTCACGCAGCGCCTTGACCGCGCCCGCATCAAGCACCAGAGTGCCGCGAGTCTGTAGATGACCAGCCAGCCACTGCTTACGCGCCGCCAGCATGCCGCGTTCAGGCGCCAATAGAGTTCCCAGACGCTCTCCCGCCTTGAGGCGATCCAGCACCCGCTCGATTCGCCCACCGACGATCACCGTATGGGCGCCGGAACGAGCTGCCAGCCGCGCTGCACGCAGCTTGGTCTGCATGCCACCCCGCCCCAACGCACCGCCTGTGCCACCTGCCACAGCATCCAGCGCCGGGTCATCGGCACGAGCCTCGAATATCAGCTGCGCATCAGGATTGTGGCGCGGGTCGGCATCGAACATTCCGTCGCGATCGGTAAGGATCACCAGCAGATCAGCTTCAACCAGGTTGGCCACAAGGGCCGCCAAGGTGTCGTTATCACCGAAGCGGATTTCGTCGGTAACCACAGTGTCGTTCTCGTTGATCACCGGGATTGCACCCAGCTCCACCAGAGTACGCAGCGTGCTGCGAGCGTTCAGGTAACGCTTGCGATCAGACAGGTCGTCATGGGTCAGCAGGATCTGCGCCGTGTGGCGACCATGCTCGGCAAAGCTGGATTCCCAGGCCTGAACCAGCCCCATCTGCCCCACCGAGGCAGCAGCCTGAAGCTCATGCACGGCGCTTGGACGACTCTGCCAGCCCAGACGACTCATACCGGCCGCCACAGCGCCAGAGGACACCAGCACCAGCTCTACGCCCGCATTGCGCAGGGCCACCATCTGCTCGACCCAAACCGCCATGGCCGAGCGATCCAGCCCACGACCATCAGCCGTCAGCAAAGCACTACCGATCTTCACCACCCAGCGCTGCGCGCCAGTCACCTTGTCCCGCATATCGTCCAACCTTAGTTAGGGCCTGTTGACGCTTCGGCGCGAACCGCGTTGCAGCGCCGGATGGCGCAGGGGTCAGGGCACGTAGAAGATTTCCGGCCCGTCGCCGTCATCCTCGTCGTCATCGAAATCGTCGTCATCATCATCAGCACCGGCACTCTTCAGACCGGCACGACGGAGGGCGCGCTGGTCGTCCATGGCCTGCAGACGGGCGCGAGCCTCGTCCTCGATGCGCTGATCCAGCTCGGCAAGCTGCTCGGCGTACTCCGGCTCTTCTTCCATGCGCAGCGTGCGCTCGTCGAGGTAGCGCATGATCTCCTGGGAGAGCGCCTCTGTACCTTCGCGCTCCAGAGCAGAGATCACGAACACCGGACCGGACCAACCCAGATGATCGAGCACCGCCTTCATGCGCGAATCACGCTCCTCATCGAGCAACTGGTCAGCCTTGTTCAGCACCAGCCAGCGATCACGCTCGGTCAGGGCCGGACTGAAACGCCCCAGCTCCTCGATAATGGTCGCGGCAGCTTCGGCCGGATCACTTTCATCCAGCGGCGCCATATCGACGATATGCAGCAGCAGACGGGTACGCGCCAGGTGCTTGAGGAAACGAATGCCGAGGCCAGCGCCTTCAGCAGCACCCTCGATTAGACCCGGAATATCGGCCACCACGAAGGACTTGAAACGACCGACGCTGACCACACCCAGATTCGGCACCAGCGTAGTGAAGGGGTAGTCAGCCACTTTCGGCTTGGCAGCGGACACCGCACGAATGAACGTACTCTTGCCGGCATTCGGCAGGCCCAGCAGACCGACGTCGGCCAGCACCTTCAGCTCCAGCTTGAGGTCGCGAGACTCACCGGGCTTGCCCTTGGTGGTCTGCCGTGGCGCACGGTTGGTGCTGGACTTGAAACGAGTGTTGCCCAGGCCGTGCCAGCCACCTTGCGCCACCAACAGGCGCTGACCCGCCTTGGTCAGGTCGCCAATGATTTCCTGGGTGGCAGCGTCGATCACGGTAGTGCCGACCGGCACCGGCAGGATCAGATCCTCACCCTTGCGCCCGGTGCAGTCCTTGCTGCCGCCGTTCTCCCCACGCTGAGCATCGAAACGACGGGTATAGCGGTAGTCCACCAGGGTATTGAGGTTCGGATCGGCCTCCATGTAAACGGAGCCGCCATCGCCCCCGTCACCACCGTTGGGGCCGCCCTTTTCAATGAATTTTTCGCGACGGAAACTCATCAGGCCATTGCCGCCGTCGCCCGCTTTTACAAAGATCGATACTTCATCGACGAATTTCATCAGGACGCCTCCCGTCACGGGGACGGGTTGAGTGAAACAAAGCACATAGAATACAGGGAACCCCGCTCAATGCAGAGTTTCCACAAAGCAGAAACAAAAAAGCCCCGTCGCAAGACGGGGCTTTTCCAGCGAGATCGCGATCAGGCCGCGACGATGCTTACGTACCTGCGACCGAAAGCACCTTTAACCTCGAACTTGACCACGCCGTCCACTTTCGCGAACAGGGTGTGGTCCTTGCCCAGGCCAACGCCGACGCCGGCGTGGAATTGGGTGCCGCGCTGACGCACGATGATGTTGCCGGCCTTGATGACCTGGCCGCCATACATCTTCACGCCAAGGCGTTTACTTTCTGAGTCGCGGCCGTTGCGGGTAGAACCGCCAGCTTTTTTGTGTGCCATGAGTCAAATCCTCCAAAAAGGAAATTAGGCCTGGATGCCGGTGATCTTGATTTCAGTGAACCACTGGCGGTGGCCCTGGCGCTTCATGTGGTGCTTACGACGGCGGAACTTGATGATGCGCACTTTGTCGTGACGGCCCTGAGAGACCACTTCAGCGACTACTTTGGCGCCATCAACGACCGGAGCACCGATTTTCACGTCTTCGCCATTGCCGATCAGCAGGACGCGATCGAAAGTCACGGATTCGCCAGTGGCGACTTCCAGCTTCTCGATCTTCAGGAATTCACCTTCAGCGACTTTGTATTGCTTGCCGCCGGTAACGATAACTGCGTACATGGATTTTCTCCGTTAAACCTGCTCACCCGACGCTTTATAGAAAGAGGTATCGGTCGGCATGGCTGCATGGCGCCGGAACTGACGCCCATACAATTGCGTAAGGCAGGAAAATGCCCAAGGAAGTTCAGGGGCCGCGATTGTACGCAAGCCGCGATTGCCGCGCAAGTACCGCCAGCACTCGCCTTGACAGGCCCCGGCTCGGTCCCTAGCATGCCGCGCAACCCAATTGGAGCACTTCTGGCCGATGCAACCCCAGGCTTTCTACCGCGTGGTGGCGGACGATTTCACCGCAGTCGACGATATCATCCGTCGGCAGCTGACCTCCCGCGTTCCTCTGGTGGAAAAGATCGGTGACTACATCGTCTCTGCCGGCGGCAAGCGCCTGCGTCCGCTCCTGGTGCTGCTGGGCGGCAACGCCCTTGGGTTCGGCGGCGATCAACTGCGCCTGCTGGCGGCGACCATCGAATTCCTGCACACCTCTACCCTGCTCCACGATGACGTGGTGGATGCCTCCGGCCTGCGTCGCGGCCGCTCCACCGCCAACGCTTTGTGGGGCAACGCACCCAGCGTACTGGTAGGTGACTTCCTCTATGCCCGCTCATTCGAAATGATGGTGGAGCTCGGCTCCATGCCGGTGATGCGCATCATCTCCCAGGCCACCCGGGTCATCGCCGAAGGCGAGGTGCTGCAGCTGTCCAAGATCCGCGACGCCAGCACCACCGAAGAAACCTATATGGAAGTCATCCGCGGCAAGACCGCGATGCTCTTCGAAGCCTCCACCCACAGCGCTGCCGTGCTGGCCGGCGCCAGCACCGAGCAGGCAGAAGCCCTGCGCCAGTTCGGTGACGCGCTGGGTATCGCTTTCCAACTGGTGGACGATCTGCTCGATTACCGTGGCGATGCCGCTACCCTCGGCAAGAACGTCGGCGACGATCTGGCCGAAGGCAAGCCCACCCTGCCGCTGATCGCCACCATGCGCGACGGTACCCCGGAACAGGCCAGCCTGGTGCGCAAGGCCATTCAGCAAGGCGGCAGCCAAGACCTGGAAGGCATCCGTGCCGCCGTAGAAGCTGCTGGCGCCCTGGACTACACCGCACGCCTGGCGCGCGACTACGCCGCCCGCGCCATCGCCTGCCTGGATACGCTGCCGTCCAATGCTTACCGCGATGCTCTGGTCGAGCTCACCGAGTTCGCCGTCGCACGAACTCACTGAGTACCGAACAGCCGAAAGCCCGTCCCAGCGACGGGCTTTTTACTGCCTCGACGAAAGGCATCGATTAGAGCTTGCTATTTTACTAATAGGAATTATTCTCATCTCAACGCTTTTCAAGGAGATGAGCCATGACCTACTTGATCGATGCCTGGCTGGATCGCCCCCACCCCTACCTGCGGATACTGCATCGGGAAACCGGTGAGGTCTGCGCCGTCTTGGAAGAGGAGGCCCTCGACGAGCTGCGCGACCAGGGGGACCTCGACCTCGCCGGTCTGAACTCCAGCGAGCCCTTGGTGCTCAAGGAACTGGTGCGCAACCTTTTCCTGTTCTGCTACGCCAGGGCATTGCGCCCCCACGGCGAGATGCACTGAGCAGAGAACGGCAATCTGGATGACGCCAGGATGCGTCATCCGCAGGACAAGCGCCCAGGCGCCTTTCCTGCAGCGAGGGCAAAGGCGCCCTCGCCGGTTCCTGGTCGGACCAGGGAAGGCTTGACCAGGGGTCAGCCTGGATCAGAGGATTTCCAGGAGTTCCACGTCGAACACCAGCACGCTGTGGGGCGGAATGCTGCCGACAGCCTGGCCGCCGTAGGCCAGTTCGCTCGGAACGTGCAGGCGCCATTTGCTGCCGGCGTTCATCAGTTGCAGAGCCTCGACCCAGCCAGCGATCACGCCGCCCACCGGGAATTCGGCCGGCTGGCCGCGATCGTAGGAGCTGTCGAACACGGTGCCATCGATCAGGGTGCCGTGGTAGTGGGTGCGCACGGTGTCTTCTGCCGACGGCTTGGCGCCCTCGCCCGCCACCAGCACTTCGAACTGCAGGCCGGACGGCAGGACGGTCACGCCGTCACGCTTGGCGTTTTCAACCAGGTATTCGCGACCGGCACCGGCAGCAGCTTCGGCCTTTGCCTCGGCGTCGGCCTGCATGCGCTCGCGGATCACACGAAAGCTGGCCGACAGGGCAGCGCCATCAACACGGCTTTCCAGGCCCTGGAAGGCGTCGCTGAGACCAGCGAGCACTGCATCCAGGCTCACGCCAGGCGGGGGATTGTCACGGATCTGATCGCCGAGCTGACGGCCAATGCCGTAGCTGACGCGGGTTTCGTCGGTGGAAAGATCAAGTTGGGACATGGCGGAACTCCGCTCAGGGAAAAAAGGCCGGCCAGACTAGCACAGCTTCCTTTCCCCGGCGCGGGTCCGGTCCGCTACTCCACGCTCAGTGGGAACTGCGGGTTGAAATGGGAACGCGCACGGTGTCCTGGCTGTCCGCCGCCATACCACACATCTCGTCATGCACTACGTTGTGCACCAGGTGGAAAGGAAGATCCGGAAACTCATGGAGCACTTCTCGGGCATGCTCCACCGACCGCAGGTGAGTGGCATGGCCGCGACCATCGTCCAGGTGATGGGAACGACCATCAATCCTGGCTTCAAGCAAATAGATGCCGCCTTCCAGGGAGATAAGGTTGATTTCTTCGACGTGCCCGGCACGGGCATGGCTGGTGAGGTCGTGCAATTTCATGGCTTCGCCCTCGCGCGCTGTACACCTCAAATCTAATGCACAGGGCCAAATGTCGGCGGCAGAAACGCAACCGCCCGTCCGCTTTTCAGCGGCCGGGCGGCATGGACGGCCATGAAGTGCGACTCAGTGGTCGTGCTTGGTCATCTTGTCCAGGTAGCCCATGGCGAAAGCAGAGATAACGAAGGTCATGTGCAGGACCACGTACCACATGATCTTGTCGTTATCGATGTTCTGCGCGTCCATGAAGATACGCAGCAGGTGGATGGACGAAATCGCCACGATGGATGCGGCCACCTTCATCTTCAGCGAGCCGGAGTCCATCTTGCCGAGCCAGCTCAGCTTCTCCTTGCCATCATCGATATCCAGTTGCGAGACGAAGTTCTCGTAGCCAGAGATCATCACCATCACCAGCAGACCGCCCACCAGGGACATGTCGATCAGCGAGAGCAGCACCAGAATCAGGTCAGCCTCGGTCTTCTCGAACACATGGGGCAGGATATGCCACACCTCCTGGAAGAATTTCAGGGTCAGCGCCAGCAACGCCAGGGACAGACCGAAGTAGATTGGGGCCAGCAGCCAGCGTGCGGCGTACATCGAATTTTCTAGCAGGCGTTCCATGGTTTCTCGTAGTCAGCAAATAAACCGGCCGCGAGTATAACGGTGTGCTTCCTACAGAAAAATAATGGCAACGCTACAGGCATATCCCCAAACACTGTGGATAAGTCTGTGCATGAGCACTGGAGTGTCCAGTAGACGCCCCATCACCCGCCGGCCTGCGGCGTTTGCTCAAAAGCTGTCCAACCAGAAAGCCGTCAGGTTTCAGGGCGGAATTGATAGTCACCGAGGTTACGGCAACCCGTGCCGTTGATTCGGCGAAGTTCACCTTGCAGGTGCAGGCGCCAGATCGGCGGGTCATGGGCTTCTGTGTAGCCCTGCTCAGCCAGGCAATCCGCTATCGCGGACAGTACTGACTCTGCCACGAGAGGCCCGTGGAATGGGCCCTGGGCTTTGATTGCCGAAGGCTGCTCCCCCGACATTCCTGCCGCACAGAGCAGCGTCCAGAGTCCATTCTCTCCCGCCAACGGACGGATCACGCATTCGATCCGGGTCACCAGTCCCAGGCACTGGCGGGTAAGGCAGAGGTTGCGCGTCATAGCGGCTTTCCTCGCAGAGGCCTGTTTTCAGCCTACACCCGAGTTGGAACCTGCGAAAGCAAGATGCTTATCCACGCGAGCTGTGGATAAGCCTGTGAACAGCGTGAGGGAAAAGTGGCGGGACGCAGGCTACGCAAGCATTCGCCCCTATCGCTCATTGACCGACCAGCCACACCGGGAACCCGATCCGGTGCAGCCAGTCGGCGCAGGGTCAGGCCGGGCCCTGGGTCTTGTCCGCACCCGGCGCCTTGCCGGGCCCCTGCTTCGGCACCTTGCGCGCCGGTTTGGGCGGCGAAGCAGCTTTGGCAACGGCCTCCACCACTTCCTGGGCCGGCCCAGCCTTCTCTTCTTCTTCCAGGCCCATCTCGGCGATTTCCCGCAGGCGCGCCACCACGCGGGCGTTGACGCTGCCCTCCGGGAACTGGCCCTTGTCATCCGGCACACCGGCCGGTTCGCCTACCAGCAGGCTGAGGGCCTCGTCGGCCTGGCGAACCGCATAGACGTGGAAGCGGCCTTTGCGCACCGCGTCCAGTACGCGCTCGTCGAGCATCAGGGTCGTGACGTTGGCGTGGGGGATGATCACTCCCTGCTCGCCCGTCAAACCACGGGCCTCACAGAGACGGAAGAAACCCTCGATCTTCTCGTTGACCCCCCCCACCGCCTGCACCTCACCGAACTGGTTGATCGAGCCGGTGATGGCGAAGCACTGCTTGAGCGGCGTGCGCGACAACGCGGAGATCAGCGTGCAGGCTTCACCCAGGGAAGCGCTGTCGCCGTCCACGTAGCCGTAGGACTGCTCCAGGGCGATGCTCGCGGAAATCTCCAGCGGAAATTCCTGGGCATAACGACTGCCGAGATAGCCGGTGAGGATCATCACGCCCTTGGAGTGGATCGGCTGGCCGAGGTTGACCTCACGCTCGATGTCGACGATTCCCGAACTGCCCGGGTAGACGGTGGCGGAAATCCGCGCCGGTACACCGAAGGCCGAATCGCCCACTTCCAGCACCGTCAGGCCATTGCACTTGCCTACGGCCGCACCGGCAGTATCGATCAGGATGACGCCTGCCAGCATGTCATCGAGGATGCGCGCGGAAACCCGACCGGTGCGGGTGGCCTTGGCCTTGAGCGCGCGATCGATATGGTCGGCACCGGTCACCGGTGCGCCAGCCAGTTGGCGGATGAAGTCAGCTTCGCTGACCAGTTGGAACAGGTCGCCGATACGCGCCGACAAGCGTCCCTGATGCTCGGCCAGACGGGCGCTGTAGGTTGCCAGACGGGCGACGGCTGCCGCGCTGAGCGGCGCCATGCCCTCTTCCGAGGTGCGAGTTTTCAGCAACTGGGCGAACTGTTCCAGGCTGTCGTCGGACAGGGCGATCTCTTCATCGAAGTCCACCAGCACACGGAACATCTCCTGGAAGTCCGGGTCCAGGTCCTGCAGCGTGTAGTAGAGCTGGCGCGAACCGATGATAACCACCTTCACCTGAAGCGGAATCACCTGCGGCGTGAGGGTCACGGTGGCCAGACGGCCCAGCTCCGCGAGAGGGGATTCCATCTTCAGCTGACGCGAATGCAGCGCACGCTTCAACGCATCCCAGACGAAGGGTTCGCCCAGCAGTTTCTCAGCCTCCAGCACCAGGAAGCCGCCGTTGGCGCGGTGTATTGCTCCGGGACGCAGTTGGCGGTAGCTGGTGTAGAGGGCACCCTGGTCGGTGCCGTATTCGATACGGCCGAACAGGTTGTCGTAAGTAGGATGGGACTCGAACACCACGGGAGCACCGCCGTTGGCATGGTGCCCCACGACCAGGCTGGGGCAGTACTGCTCTTCCAGCAGTTCTCGGCGCTGGGCATCCGGCTTTTCGTCCAGCAGTTGGTCCACCACCGTCTTCAGCAGGTTGACCTGCATGGCCTGCAGGTAAGCCACCACACCGGCGTTCTCCGCATACTTTTCCGACAGGGGCGAAAGCAGCGGCTGCAAGGCCTGGGTAATGGTTTCCTCGTTCAGCTGGCGCAACTGGTTGCTGGACTCGCGCTTCCACTGCGGCAGGCTGGACAGCTCCTCGTTCAGGCGCTCTTCCAGAAATGCGATGTCGTCGTGAAAACGCTCGCGCTCGGCCTCTTCCAACTGGGCAAAGTCCGCCTCGTCCAGGGCCTTGCCGTCCTTCATCGGGGTGAAGGCGATGTTCGCGCTATCGCGATAGAGGGCGACGTCCTTTTCCAGGGCCAGGCGCTCGATCACGTCCAGGGCGCGGTCATAGCGCTGGTTGAAGGCGCGGTCGATGGCGCTCTTCTTCTGCTGGAAGGTGGGCGTCTCGAACACCGCCGGGAAGGTGGACAGGAGGTTATCCACAAGCTGTTCGATGTCGCAGATGAAGCCCTGCGCCTCGCCTGCTGGCAACTGCAAGGCACGGGGTTCGCGCGGCTCGTCGAAGTGGTTGACGTAAACCCAGTCCGCCGGCGTGTCCAGGCGTTTGCCCTCGGCCTTGAGATAACGCTGGACGAAGGAAAAGCGGCCGGTGCCGGGCTCGCCCATCACATAGACGTTGTACCCGGGGCGAGGCATGGCCACACCGAACTGCAGGGCCTCTACCGCACGCTCCTGGCCGAGCACGCCCCGGAAGGGCTCCAGGTCGTCAGTGGTCTTGAAGCTGAACTGGTCCGGCTCGAAGGGACGGGTCAGCGCATCGGGCGTCAGTCGCAGGCTGGCAGCGAAGGAGTCAGGCATCGAGTGTCCTTAATGGCTCGGCAAGAAAGCAATGGCCGCATTCTGGCGCCGCCCTGACATCACTGGCAAGGCATTGCGCCAGAGCTGATCAATGGGCCAGGTCAGCGCAGCCCAGACAGTACTCGGCTGCCGGCAGCACAGCCAGGCGCGCCGGCTCTATGAGCTCGCCGCAACGCTGGCAATAACCGTAGCTGCCGTCGGCCAGACGCAGCTTGGCCATACCCACGCGGCGCAGGGCCGCCTGAGTCTCGGCGAGGATCGCCTCGAGCACTTCGTCGTTCTCCCGCTGGATCGCCTGCTCGGCGAAATCCGGCGAGTGGCTGCGGGCCAGGTCCTCGCGAATGGCGTTGGCGCGAGCGGTGTACTCCGCAATCAGAGCATCGAGTGTGGCCATAGGGTCAGTAGCGGTCATGTTGGAATCTCCCCAGTTCACCCCCTAAGTGTGGACGCTGTAACGCAGCCTGCATCCCACTCCGGCAAACTTGCGCAAATGCCGGCCATCGCCTTGCTTGACACCCGCCCCGGCCTTACCCAAAGCTCCGACCGAAGAACCTCTCACCAAGAAGAGCTGCGCCCTTGAAACGGATTTTCCCGTACCTCGCCTTGTGCACCTGGATCACCGCCCACGCTGCTCCTGAAGTCCCCGCCGAACGCCTCCAGGCATTGGCGGACGATCCTTACTGGATCGCCCTGGGTCATTACGAGACCGGCAAACTGGGCGGCTGGCGCAGCTATGTGGATGACGCTGATTTCTTCCTCGCCGAGAGTGGGCCGAACAATCCGGCCGACGAACTGCGCGCCACCCTGGACGCGCTCTATGCCGCGGCCGATCTTGGCGACAAGCACCCGCAATGCACCTACCCGGCGCGCACCCGCTGGCTGCGCGAGCAACTCCAGCTCACCGACCTGCCGCAGCCGGCCTGCAGCGAGTTCAGGACCTGGTACGCCGACGTCAATCCACACAGCACGGTCCTGGTGTTTCCCGCCGCCTACCTGAACAGCCCCTCGTCCATGTTCGGCCACACCCTGCTGCGCATCGACCAGCCGGACATCCACGAAAACAACACCGTAATGCTCAGCTATGCGCTGAACTTCGGTGCTTTCATCGAGGGGGCCGACAACAGCATCCTCTACGCCTGGAAAGGCCTGATGGGTGGCTACCCCGGACTGTTCGCCCTGGTGCCCTACCGGGACAAGCTCAAGGAATACAGCCGCCTGGAGAACCGTGACCTCTGGGAGTACCGCCTGAACCTCACTGCCGAGGAAACCGGGCGCATGGTTGAGCATGTCTGGGAGTTGAAGCAGATCCGCTTCGATTACTACTTCTTCGATGAGAACTGCTCCTATCGTCTGCTGGAACTGCTGGAAATCGCCCGGCCCGGCATCGAACTCACCGACCATTTCCCGATCACCGCCATCCCGACCGACACCGTACGCGCGGTGAAGCAGGCCGGCCTGGTGGAGTCCATCGACTACCGCCCCTCGCGGGAGAAGGAACTGCTGGCCCGCGCCGCACCCCTGGATGACGCCGAACAGCAGTGGGTACTGCGTCTGGCCGACGACGAGAAACTGCTGGACGACCCGGCCTTCCTCGCCCTCCCCGCCCCGCGGCGCGCGCTGATCCAGGACGCGGCTTTCCGCCTGGTGCGCTACCACTCCACGGGTGAGGAGCGCACCCGCGAGAACGCCACGCGCAGCTACAAGCTGCTGCAAGGCATCAACCGCAATCCACCACCGGAACTGGACATCGAGCGCCCCAGCCTGCCCGAGGAAGGTCACGAGTCGCGAACCTGGCAGCTAGGGGCCGGCACACGTGAAGACCGCGCCTTCGCCGAGTACGGCCTGCGCATGGCCTACCACGACCTCAACGACAACCTCTCCGGCTTCCCGCTGGGTGCGCAGATCGAAATCCTCCAGCTCAAGCTGCGCCAGTACGAGGACAACCACTGGCAGCTGCAACGCCTGGACCTGGCGACCATCCGCTCCCTGACGCCGCGCGGCGAGCTGCTCAAACCCTGGTCCTGGCAGGTGGCCGGGGGGCTGGAACGCGTGCTCGGAGAAGATGGCGACGAGCGCCTGGTCAGCCACCTCAACGGTGGCGTCGGCGGCTCCTGGCAGCTTGCCGAGGAGACATTGGGTTTCGCCCTGGCCACCGCACGCATCGAGCACAACGAAGACTTCGCGCCCTTCATCGCCACCGCCGCAGGTTTCAATACCGGCCTGCTTTGGCACAACCCACTGGGCAGTCTCAGCCTGGAAGCCGCCGGCGACTACTTCCACAATGGCGAAGTCCGCCGCCGCCTGTCCCTCAATCAGCAATGGGACATTTCCCGCAACCTCGGGCTGCGCCTGTCTGCACAAAGGGAGTTCAGCCAGCTCGCCGCGCCGGTCAACGAGGTGATGCTGGAGCTGAAGTGGTACCACTACTGATTGGCGCTGGATGATGGGTTTCGCTTCGCTCTACGCCATCCTACGTGGCAGGTCTGGCCTGATCTGCCGGATGGGTTGAGGTACAAACCCCGAGCTCCGTCGGTAAGATGCGCGCCCGCCCCATCACAACGGGCCCAGAATGGTTATCCACCCCCTCGCCAGGCGACGCAGATGAACACCAACGGCCCCCAATTGCTGGAAGTATCCAACGGCAAGCCGATCAAGCTCTGGACCCAAGGCGTTCCGGTGGAAGAGGAAGCCCGCCAGCAACTGATCAATACCGCGAAGATGCCCTTCATCTTCAAGCACCTGGCGGTGATGCCTGACGTGCACCTGGGTAAGGGGTCGACCATCGGCAGCGTGATCCCCACCGTAGGCGCCATCATTCCTGCCGCCGTCGGCGTGGACATCGGCTGCGGGATGATTGCCGCCCTTACCTCCCTGCGCGCCGCCGACCTGCCGGACAACCTCCGTGGCCTGCGTAGCGCTATCGAGCGTGCGGTCCCCCACGGCAAGACGTTCGGCAAACGCGACCAGGGCGCCTGGGACGACGTACCGGATGCCACCGACCAGGCCTGGCGCGCGCTCTCCAGGCGTTTCAAGGCGATCACCGCCAAATACCCGCGACTGGAAAAGACCAACAACCGCCATCACCTCGGCACCCTGGGGACCGGCAACCACTTCATCGAAGTCTGCCTGGACGAGGCCGACCGGGTCTGGTTCATGTTGCACAGCGGCTCGCGCGGGGTGGGCAATGCCATCGGCACCCTGTTCATCGAGCTGGCGCAGGCCGATATGCGCCAGCACCTGGCCAACCTGCCGGATCGCGACCTCGCGTACTTCGAAGAAGGCAGCAAGCACTTCGACGACTACGTGGAAGCGGTGGGCTGGGCCCAGGACTTCGCTCGGCAGAACCGTGCCTTGATGATGCAGGCGGTGATTGCTGCCGCGCGCAAGGCCATCGGCAAACCCTTCGAGGCCAGCCTGGAAGCGGTGAACTGCCACCACAACTACGTGCAGAAGGAACAGCACTTCGGCCGTGAAGTGCTGGTGACGCGCAAGGGCGCGGTGTCGGCGCAGAAAGGCGAGCTGGGCATCATCCCCGGCTCCATGGGCGCCAAGAGTTTCATCGTCCGCGGACTGGGTAACGAAGACGCCTTCTGCTCCTGCAGCCACGGTGCCGGTCGCACGATGAGCCGAGGGCGAGCGAAGAAGCTGTTCACCGTGGAAGACCAGGTCCGCGCCACCGCCCACGTGGAGTGCCGCAAGGACAAGGAAGTGATCGACGAAATCCCTATGGCCTACAAGGATATCGATGCCGTGATGGCGGCTCAGCGCGACCTGGTGGAAGTGGTGCATACCCTGCGCCAGGTGGTCTGCGTCAAGGGCTGACGCGGCGCGGGCGCAAGGCCTCTCGCGATTGCACGTGCAGGTTACGGCAGAGCGCAGCGAAGCCCAACAAAGGACTTCACTGCACCCGGCAAAGGGCGGTAGTTACACCACGCCCTGCGCCAGCATTGCATCGGCCACTTTCACGAAGCCGGCAATGTTGGCGCCCTTGACGTAGTTCACCCGCCCGTTTTCCTCACCGTAGCTCACGCAGGCGTGGTGGATGTTCTGCATGATGCCGTGCAGGCGCTGGTCCACTTCGCCGGCGGTCCAGTGCAGACGCATGGCGTTCTGGCTCATCTCCAGGCCGCTGGTGGCCACGCCGCCGGCGTTGGAAGCCTTGCCAGGCGCGAAGAGGATCCCTGCCTCGGTGAAGATATCCACAGCCTGCAGGGTGGACGGCATGTTGGCGCCCTCGGCAACGCAGACGCAGCCATTGGCCAACAGCGCCCGGGCGTCTTCGGCATCCAGCTCGTTCTGGGTCGCGCAGGGCAGCGCGATGTCGCAGGGCAGTGCCCAGGGACGCTGGCCCGGCAGGAAGCGCAGGCCTGTGCCGCTCAGCTCGCTCAGTCGACCACGGCGAACATTCTTCAGCTCCATCAGCGCCGACCACTGCTCCTGGGTCAGGCCGGCCTCGGCAAACAGGGTGCCTTCCGAGTCGGACAGGGAAATCACCTTGCCGCCCAGCTCCATCACCTTCTGCGCTGCGTACTGGGCCACATTGCCGGAGCCGGAAATGGCCACCCGCTGGCCGTCGACGTCGCGACCGATGCCCTTGAGCATTTCCTGAGCGAAGTAGACACAGCCGTAACCAGTGGCCTCCGGGCGAATCAAGCTACCGCCGTAGGCCAACCCCTTGCCGGTGAACACCGAAGTGAATTCGTTGGAGAGACGCTTGTACTGGCCGAACAGGAAACCGATCTCACGGGCGCCAACGCCAATATCGCCGGCCGGCACGTCGAGATCGGCACCGATGTGGCGGTACAGCTCGCTCATGAAGGACTGGCAGAAGCGCATGACTTCGGCGTCGCTCTTGCCCTTGGGGTCGAAGTCGGAGCCGCCCTTGCCACCGCCCATGGGCAGCGAAGTCAGGGAATTCTTGAACACCTGCTCGAAGGCGAGAAACTTCAGGACACCGAGGTTCACCGACGGATGGAAGCGCAGACCGCCCTTGTAGGGGCCGATGGCACTGCTCATCTGCACACGGAATCCGCGGTTGACCCGGACCCGGCCCTGATCATCAACCCAGGGCACCCGGAACAGCACGGCACGCTCCGGCTCGACGATCCGTTCGATGATGCCGGCCTCCAGGTACTGCGGGTTGGCTTCAAGGAATGGCCACAGGCTGCGCAGCACCTCTTCCACAGCCTGATGAAATTCAGGCTGGTCGGGGTCGCGTTGCTTCAGGCGCAGCAGGAAGGCGTCGACAGATTGCGTCATGACTCTCACCAATTTTTCTTCTGTGAACAATTTATGGCGCGAGACTCTATCAATCTGGCCAGCCCCTCGATAGGGCAAAATGACGCATATTTGAATCTTTTTGGTGCAATACCTATAAATCCGCACCCTGGAAAGCGGAAACCCCTAGAAATCCCACAATTCAAGGGTGCCCGCGTCCGGTTACGCCAACGAAATTTCGCACCAGCGATGTGCGCTCAGCGCACCATGCCGGACCACAAGACAACCTGAAGAATCAGCGCCCCGCAGACTGTCGCAACACCTGACGGGGATTGATACCCAGCCCGCTGCGCTTGCCACGCATCACCACCGCGCCGCGATCCGGCAGGGAGTACCAGGTATCCTCCGGCACGCAAACGCCGACGCCAACGGCCGCATCGTCCAGCACCAGCTCAACGCGGAACTGGCAGCCCAGGCCGCCATCGTCCTTGTCCAGCACCCGCGCGGCGAATTCGGCGTCCTGCCCCAGCCACTGGGTGTAGAGCGCGGCTGCCGGAACCTGCAAGGCGCCCCAGACCACCAGCACCAGTAGCGACCCCAGCATCAGATGCAATGACCAGCGGGCGGCGTCGGTTTCCAGGCCGAACAGGGTGCTGAAGCGTTCACGCCGCGCGAGCCAGGCGTAGAGCCCGCCCCCCAGCACCAGGGAACAAGGCACAGCGCCCAGCTTCCAGGCCGGAGAGGGATAGAAGGAGAAGTAGAGGCCGCAGACGCCGAACAGCGCCAGGGTCGAGAGCCAGAACAGATAGTGGTTGAATCCTTTCATCGAACCTCCAGAAACGAAAACGGAGCCTTGCGGCTCCGTTGTCGCGTTGGCGCTTACTGCGCCAGCTTCTTGTAGCGCACCCGGTGCGGCTGGGATGCCGCGTCGCCCAGGCGCTTCTTGCGGTCCGCTTCGAACTCGGTGTAGTTACCCTCGAAGAAGCTCACCTTGCCGTCGTCCTCGTAGGAGAGGATGTGGGTGGCGATACGGTCCAGGAACCAGCGATCGTGGGAAATCACGATGGCGGCACCGGGGAAGTCCAGCAGCGCTTCTTCCAGCGCGCGCAGGGTTTCCACGTCAAGGTCGTTGGACGGTTCGTCGAGCAGCAGCACGTTGCCGCCCTGCTTCAGGGTCAGGGCCAGGTGCAGGCGGCCACGCTCACCACCGGAGAGGTCCTTGACGAACTTCTGCTGGTCGGCGCCCTTGAAGTTGAAGCGGCCGACGTAGCTGCGCGACGGGACTTCGTAGCTGCCGATCTTGATCTGCTCGAAACCGTCGGAAACCTGCTCCCACACGGTTTTGGTGCCTTCCAGGCTGTCGCGGCTCTGGTCGACGCTGGCGATCTGCACGGTTTCACCGATCTCGATGGTGCCGGAATCCGGCTGCTCCTTGCCGGTCAGCATGCGGAACAGGGTGGACTTGCCTGCTCCGTTGCCGCCGATCACGCCAACGATGGCGCCTTTCGGAATGCTCAGGGACAGGTTTTCGATCAGTACGCGATCGCCATAGCCCTTGGAGACGTTGTGCAGTTCGATGACCTTGTCGCCCAAGCGCGGACCAGCCGGGATGTAGATCTCGTTGGTTTCGCTGCGCTTCTGGAATTCCTGGGACTGCATTTCCTCGAAGCGTTGCAGACGGGCCTTGGACTTGGACTGGCGAGCCTTGGCGCCCTGGCGCACCCACTCCAGTTCGGCCTTCATGGCCTTGGCGTGGGAGGCTTCCTGCTTGGCTTCCTGGGCCAGGCGGTTGGCCTTGGATTCCAGCCAGCCGGAGTAGTTGCCCTCGAAGGGAATGCCGTGGCCACGGTCCAGTTCGAGGATCCAGCCAGCGACGTTGTCGAGGAAGTAACGGTCGTGAGTAATGGCTACCACGGTGCCGGGGAAGTCGTGGAGGAAGTGCTCCAGCCAGGCCACGGAGTCGGCGTCCAGGTGGTTGGTCGGTTCGTCCAGCAGCAGCATGTCGGGGGCCGACAGCAGCAGGCGGCACAGGGCCACTCGGCGCTTCTCACCGCCGGAGAGGTGCTCGATCTTCGCGTCCCAGGCGGGCAGGCGCAGGGCGTCGGCGGCGACTTCCAGCTGGCGCTCCAGGTTGTGGCCGTCGGAAGCCTGGAGAATGGCTTCCAGCTTGGCCTGTTCGGCGGCCAGGGCGTCGAAGTCGGCGTCCGGCTCTGCGTAGGCGGCGTAGACCTCGTCCAGGCGGGCTTGGGCTTGCTTGATCTCGCCCACCGCCTCTTCGACGATGTCACGCACGCTCTTGGTCGGGTCCAGCTTGGGTTCCTGGGGCAGATAGCCGACCTTGATGCCTGGCATCGGGCGGGCTTCACCATCGATCTCGGTATCCACCCCGGCCATGATGCGCAGGAGGGTCGACTTACCTGCGCCGTTCAGGCCGAGCACGCCGATCTTGGCGCCCGGGAAGAAGGACAGGGAAATGTCTTTGAGAATCTCACGCTTCGGGGGCACGACCTTGCCGACCCGGTGCATGGTGTAGACGTATTGAGCCATGGCTGACCTTGGTGCTGTGACAAATAGTGGATAAGGCGGGGAGCGACAATTTGGGAACAGGCGCTCCCGCGCGCGTGCGGCAAAGCTACCGGAATGCACCGGGGAGGGCAAACGACGCTCGTCGGTCGTACTGGCACTTTGCAGGCCTTCAAGGCATGCTAGCCGGTCCGCGGGCCCCAGGGTCCGGGACACCCCGTCACCTGCCAATCGAGCAGTAGCAGGAACGCCATCCGTGCCAGCCAACCCACACCCGCCAGCCCAGCACGAGCCAGGACTCCCCCTGGCCAGCGTCCCCGCGCGCGGCTCGGTCAAGGGCCTGCTGGCAGGGTTGGTGCTACTGATGCTGGCCCTGCTGCTCTGGCAGTTGCACCAGGAATACCGACAGTTGCAGGACGGCGCGCGGGACCGCAATTACACCCTGACCCGCGAGCTCGCCAGTCACCTTGAACTGGTCATGCAGATGAAGGCGGACGCCGTTCTCGCCCTGCTTCGCCAGCAGCCGCCCAATCCCCGGAACGAAGACCAGGAACGGGTCGAACTGGACCTGCTGCGCCCCATCCTGCCGTCGATCAACAGCCTGGCGTGGCTCAACCCCAACGGCGGCGTGCTGGCTGATACCCAGGCCGGCAACGACGACGCCCTGTTCCTGGCAAGCCTGGTCCAGCGAGGCGAAGGCGAGATCTATCACTACGCCTTCAGCCCACAGGGCCGTGGCGAGGTTTATCTGATCCTGCGCCAATCTCCCCTGCCCGAGCCCAGCGGCTACTGGGCGCTGCGTCTCGACGCCGATGCCATCCGTACCTGGCTGCTCAAGCATGAGGACCGCGACTATCGCTGGCTGCTGGAGGATCGCGTCCTCCAGCGGGTTCTGGCGCAGAGCGGCAAACCGCGACGCGCCACCTCTATCGTGATGCCGGTAACCGCCGAGCAGGAAGTACAGACGATTCTCGTCTCGCCACTCGGCCGCAGCGACTGGCAACTCCGCGCCTTGCACGACGAGCGCCAGGTACGCGCCAGCCTGCTGCCAGAACTGCTCAGCAAGCTGCTGCTGTTCCTCATCAGCGCCAGCCTGGCATTGATCGCCCTCTACTACCTGCAGCGCGAGCAACGTGGTCTGCGTGAACTCAACGACGCCTCGCGTCGCTCCCTTCGCCAGGCCGCGAGCGCCCTCGGCGTGATCGAGGAGCGCGTACTGGTGACCCTGGTGGATGGCCGCCTGAGCTACCTCAACCCGCAGGCCGAAGCCTTGTTCGGCATCCGTGCAGACGCCGCCCAGGAGCATCACCTGCTGGCGCTGCTGCCGGGCCTGGACCCGCTTCTGCTCAACGCCCCTGGCCTGGACCAGGACCTGGGCTCGGACCTTGTGCAGTTCCAGCGAAGCGGCGAACAGCGCCTGCTGGCCGTCACCCGCAGCGATCTCAACGACGGCGCCCAACTGCTCGGCTATGTCTGGGTGTTGCGCGACGTCACCGAAGAGCAACGCGCCCTGCGTGTTCTGCAGGAAACCCGGCGACGCTACCAGGACATCTTCGAGGGTGGCGGTATCGCGCTCTGCGTGCTCGACCTTGCCGAGCTGCGCAAGTACCTCATCCAGAATGGCATGCGTGACCGCACCAGTCTGGCCACGTGGGTCAAGGACAATCCACAGCGCCACGCAGAGTTGCTGAGCCTGCTGCGCATCACCGAAATCAACCAGGTCGCCATGCACCTGCTGGAAGTCAGCAGCAGCGAGCAGGCCTGGCGACAATTGATCGGCGCCCATCCCCTGCACGAAGGTGGCATCCGCTTCCAACTGATGGCGGCCCTGCTGGGCGGCAACAAGCACCTGGAGATGGAGAGCCAGATCTTCACTGCCCAGGGCCAGATGCGGCACATCTGGCTGGTGCTGCACCTGCCGAACATGATCCAGGACCTGGAAGCCGTCACCCTCAGCATCAACGACATCACCAGCCGCAAGCAGGTGGAGCTCTCGCTGATCGAGCGCGAGCGCTTCTGGTCGGATGTGGTGCTGGCGGTGCCCGACACCCTTTACGTCCACGACATCATCAGCAAGCGGGTGATGCTCACCAACAACCGTCTCGCCCAGCAGCTGGGCTATGACCGTGACGATGTCCGCCTGATGGGCGAACGCTTCTGGGAAGAGCTGCTGCATCCGGACGATACCGAGCAGTACTGGCGTGTGCGCAGCCTGCAACAGGTGGTGGGCGACGGCATGCTGCTGCAATGCCAGCTGCGCTGGCGCCACAAGGATGGCAGCTGGCACTGGTTCGACGTGCGTGAGCAGGCCCTGGCCCGCGACGAAAAAGGTCGGGTCAGCCGCCTGATCGGCGTGGCCAAGGACATCACCGAACAGATCGAAGCCACCGAATCCATGCGCGAGAGTGGACGCCGCTACCGCATGCTGGCCGAAAGCATCAGCGACGTGATCTTCACCACCGATAGCGAATTGCGGCTCAACTACGTCAGCCCTTCGGTGATGCCGGTACTCGGCTACAGCGTTGACTGGACCCTGGCCAACGGCTTCAACAGCCTGGCCGCCGACCCGCGACAGATGATGAATCTGTTCGATCAGCTGGAACAGATCCGCAACGCCCTGGGTAATCCGCAGCGCCTGACCGAGCTGCGCAGCCAGATGCCCGCACGGCTGTTCCTCTTCGACTGCATGCGCGCCGACGGGCAGAAGATCCCGGTGGAACTGCGCACCATGCTGATGTGGGACGAGTACGGACGCTTCGAGGGCATGCTCGGCGTCGGCCGCGACATCAGCCAGCAGCGCCGCGCCGAGAAAGACATGCGCATGGCCGCCACGGTGTTCGAGCATTCCACCTCGGCGATCCTCGTGACCGATCCGGCCGGCTATATCGTCCAGGTCAACGAAGCCTTCAGCCGAATCACCGGCTACTCCGCCCGCGAGGTGCTGGACCAGTTGCCCGCGATGCTCACCGCCGACCGCCAGCAGGCCGAGCAGCTCAACTACATCATTGGCCAGCTCAACCTGCGCGGGAGCTGGGAAGGCGAGATCTGGCTCAAGCGACGCACGGGCGACAACTACCCAGCCTGGGTCGGCATCACCGCCGTGCATGATGAAGACGGCGACCTGGTCAGCTACGTCTGCTTCTTCAGCGACATCAGCGAGCGCAAGGCCAGCGAACAGCGCATCCATCGCCTCGCCTACTACGACGGTCTGACCCACCTGCCCAACCGCACCCTGTTCCAGGACCGTCTCCACACCGCCCTGCAGTACGCCGAACGGCACCAGGAATGGGTCGTGCTGATGTTCCTCGACCTGGACCGTTTCAAGCCGATCAACGACTCCCTCGGCCATGCCGCAGGCGACCGCATGCTCAAGGACGTGGCCGTGCGCCTGGCGGCGTGCGTCCACGAAGACGACACCGTGGCACGCATGGGTGGCGACGAGTTCACCCTGCTGCTGCAACCCCGCGCCACCCGCGAAGGCGCACTGAACCGGGCTATCCACGTCGCCGAGCAGATCCTCGACAGTCTGGCCCGTCCTTTCGTCCTCGAAGGTCGCGAGTTCTTCGTCACCGCCAGTATTGGCATTGCCCTCTCGCCCCAGGATGGCCGCGAGCTGAGCCAGCTGATGAAGAACGCCGACACCGCCATGTATCACGCCAAGGAACGCGGCAAGAACAACTTCCAGTTCTACCAGGCGGACATGAACGCCCGCGCCCTGGAGCGCCTGGAACTGGAAAGCGACCTGCGCCACGCGCTGGAACAGGGCGAGTTCCTGCTGTACTACCAACCGCAGTTCTCCGGCGACGGCAAGCGCCTGACCGGCGTAGAGGCCCTGCTGCGCTGGCGCCATCCCACGCGCGGCCTGGTACCGCCGGGGGAGTTTGTGCCGGTACTGGAAGAACTCGGCCTGGTGGTGCAGGTGGGCGAATGGGTACTGAACGAGGCCTGCCGCCAGCTCAAGGCCTGGCACCGGGCCAAGATGCGCCTGCCGAAGATCTCGGTGAACATCTCCGCCCGCCAGTTCGCCGATGGCCAACTGGCCGAACGCATCGCCGACATCATCGAAGACAGTGGCCTGCCGCCGGCCTGCCTGGAGCTTGAACTGACCGAGAGCATCCTGATGCGCGACGTGGGACAGGCCATGGCCATCCTGGAAAACCTCAAGCGCCTCGGCCTGTGCATCGCGGTAGACGACTTCGGAACGGGTTACTCCTCGCTCAACTACCTCAAGCAGTTCCCCATCGACGTATTGAAGATCGACCGTAGCTTCGTTGACGGCCTGCCCGACGGCGAGCGCGACGCGCAAATTGCCCGCGCAATCATCGCCATGGCCCACAGCCTGAACCTCGCGGTCATCGCCGAAGGTGTGGAAACCCATGCCCAGCTCAACTTCCTCCGCGAACACGGTTGCGACGAAGTTCAAGGCTACCTGTTCGGCCACCCCGTGCCGGCCGCTCAGTTCGAGCGCCTGTTCGGCACCAGCGCCAACTTCATCCTCAGCTGAATCGCGCGCCACAGACCAGATGAAGGCCACTTGTCTGTCACATGACCGACCTTCATATGCCAGCCAGCGACCGATCGGTTAGAATGCCCGCCTTTCCCCTGCACCGATCCCTAAGAGGACCGCCATGTTCAGCCGTGATTTGACCCTCGCCCGCTACGATGCCGACCTGTTTGCCGCCATGGAGCAAGAAGCCCAGCGCCAGGAAGAGCACATCGAGCTGATCGCCTCCGAGAACTACACCAGCCCGGCGGTGATGGAAGCCCAGGGCTCGGTGCTGACCAACAAGTACGCCGAAGGCTACCCCGGCAAGCGCTACTACGGTGGTTGCGAGTACGTCGACGTTGTCGAGCAACTGGCCATCGATCGCGCCAAAGAGCTGTTCGGCGCCGACTACGCCAACGTCCAGCCCCACGCCGGCTCCCAGGCCAACTCGGCCGTCTACCTGGCCCTGCTGTCGGCCGGTGACACCATCCTCGGCATGAGCCTGGCCCATGGTGGTCACCTGACCCACGGCGCCAGCGTCTCCTCCTCCGGCAAGCTGTACAACGCCGTGCAGTACGGCATCGACGCCAACGGTCTGATCGACTACGACGAAGTCGAGCGTCTGGCCGTCGAGCACAAGCCGAAGATGATCGTCGCAGGCTTCTCCGCCTACTCGCAGATCCTCGACTTCCCGCGCTTCCGCGCCATCGCCGACAAGGTAGGTGCCTACCTGTTCGTCGACATGGCCCACGTGGCCGGCCTGGTTGCCGCTGGCGTGTACCCGAACCCGGTACCGTTCGCCGACGTGGTCACCACCACCACCCACAAGACCCTGCGCGGCCCGCGCGGCGGCCTGATCCTCGCTCGCAAGAACGAAGAGATCGAGAAGAAGCTGAACTCCGCCGTGTTCCCGGGCGCCCAGGGTGGCCCGCTGGAGCACGTCATCGCCGCAAAGGCCGTGTGCTTCAAGGAAGCCCTGCAGCCCGAGTTCAAGGCGTACCAGCAGCAAGTGGTGAAGAACGCCCAAGCCATGGCCCAGGTGTTCATTGACCGTGGCTTCGACGTGGTGTCCGGCGGCACCCAGAACCACCTGTTCCTGCTCAGCCTGATCAAGCAGGACATCACCGGTAAAGACGCCGATGCAGCCCTGGGTCGCGCCTTCATCACCGTGAACAAGAACTCCGTACCGAACGACCCGCGCTCGCCCTTCGTGACCTCCGGCCTGCGCATCGGTACCCCGGCCGTGACCACGCGTGGCTTCAAGGAAGTCGAGTGCCGCGAGCTGGCCACCTGGATCTGCGACATCCTGGAAAACATGGGCGATGAGTCCGTGGTCGACCGCGTTCGCGAACAGGTCAAGGCCATCTGCGCCAAGCTGCCGGTTTACGGCAAGTAAGCGACAGACCCGCGACGAAGGAGCCCGGCACATGCCGGGCTTTTTCATGGGCGGTGGAATGGTTGGGCAGGCGAACCCGGATATCGCGTAGCCGGCGAAACAGCCGCGCCCAAAAAGAAGCGCCACGACGATGCGTGGCGCTTCGACCAGCAGCCGGTCAGCTCAGCAGCATCGTACCGGCCGCCCCTTGCCGCCGCCGTAGCGGGCTTCCTGCCGTTCGCGGAAGAACTCCTCGTAGGTCATCACCGGCTTGTCCGGGTGCTTGCTGCGCGTGTGCTCGACGTAGTTGTCATAGTCGGGCATGCCGACCAGCATGCGCGCGGCCTGGCCCAGGTACTTCCCCATGCGGTTCAGGTCATTGAACATGCGCGGGTCCTCCTCATGCTTCCGGAATCGGCTGGAAGGGCGATTCCTTGTCCGTGCGCTCCGGCTTCATCCAGGCGCCGCGCCCTACCTTGATGGCGTAGAACAGGATACTTAACACCACGAAGAGAAACAGCACGGTCAGCCCGGCGTTCGTGTAGGCGTTGAAGATCACGTGCTGCATCTGCCCCATGTCCTTGGCCGGAGCCAGAATCTGGCCGGCGGCAGCGGCATCGCTGTACTTCTGGGCCAGGGCCAGGAAACCGACGGCCGGGTTCGGGTCCACCAGTTTGATCACACCTGCCGTTATGGTGCAGATCAACAGCCAGGTGGCCGGAATCAGCGTCACCCACACATAACGCTGGCGCTTCATCTTGATCAGCACCACACAGCCCAGCATCAGGGCGATACCGGCGAGCATCTGATTGGAGATGCCGAATAGCGGCCACAGGGTGTTGATGCCGCCCAAGGGGTCGATCACGCCCTGGTACAACAACCAGCCCCAAAGGGCCACGCAACCGGCGGTGGCGATGACGTTGGCGGTCCAGGACTCGGTGTTGCTGAGTGCCGGAACGAACTCACCCAGCAGGTCCTGCAGCATGAACCGACCGGCACGGGTCCCTGCGTCCACCGCGGTGAGGATGAACAGCGCCTCGAAGAGAATCGCGAAGTGGTACCAGAAGGCCATGGTGTTCTCACCCGGCAGCAACTGGTGAAGGATCTGCGCGATACCCACGGCCAGGGTTGGCGCACCTCCGGCGCGGGCCAGGATAGTGTGCTCACCAATGTCCTTGGCGGTGGCCTCCAACTGTTCGGGGGTGATGGCGAAGCTCCAACTGCTGACAGTCGCAGCGACACTGGCAACATCCGCCCCCACCACAGCCGGCGGGCTGTTCATGGCGAAGTACACGCCTGGCTCGATCACCGAGGCAGCGACCATGGCCATGATGGCGACGAACGACTCCATCAGCATGCCACCGTAGCCGATGTAGCGGGCATGCGACTCGCTGGCCAGCAGCTTGGGCGTGGTGCCCGAGGAGATCAGCGCATGGAAGCCAGAAACGGCACCACAGGCGATGGTGATGAACAAGAAGGGGAACAGAGCGCCCTTCCACACCGGACCGGTGCCGTCGACGAACTGGGTCAGGGCCGGCATCTTCAGGTCTGGCATGGTGATCAGGATGCCGATGGCCAGCGCCACGATGGTGCCGATCTTGAGGAAGGTCGACAGGTAATCGCGCGGTGCCAGCACCAGCCATACCGGCAGTACGGCGGCGACGAAGCCGTAGCCGATGAGCATCCAGGTGATCTGCACGCCGGTGAAGGTGAAGGCCGGGCCCCACGCCGGGTCGGCGGCCACTTGGCCACCGAGCCAGATGGAGGCCAGCAGCAATGCCACGCCCACCACCGAGATTTCACCGATGCGGCCGGGGCGGATATAGCGCATGTAGACCCCCATCAACATCGCGATGGGGATGGTCGCCATCACCGTGAACATGCCCCAGGGGCTTTCCGCCAGGGCCTTCACCACGATCAGAGAAAGCACCGCGAGGATGATGACCATGATCAGGAAAGCGCCGAACAGCGCGATAGTGCCGGGTACCTGGCCCATTTCCTCGCGCACCAGTTCGCCCAGGGAACGGCCATCACGGCGGCTGGAAATGAACAGCACCATGAAGTCCTGCACCGCACCGGCCAGGACCACACCCGCGATCAGCCAGAGGGTACCGGGTAGATAGCCCATCTGTGCGGCGAGTACCGGCCCCACCAGCGGACCGGCGCCGGCGATGGCGGCGAAGTGGTGTCCGAAGAGCACATGCTTGTTGGTCGGGACGTAGTCGAGACCGTCGTTGTGGATGATGGCGGGCGTGGCGCGAGCGGGGTCCAGCTGCATCACGCGGGTTGCGATGAACAGGCTGTAGTAGCGATAGGCAACCAGGTAGAGGGCAACCGCGGCGACCACTATCCACAGGGCGTTGATCGCTTCGCCACGGCGCAATGCGACGACACCCAGGGCACAGGCGCCGACCACAGCCAGCACAGCCCAGGGCAGGTGGCGCAGGACGCTGTTGTTGTTCATAGGGAGCTCCGAATGGGTGAACAGACAAGCTGCCGCACAAGCTTAGTTCCCCTTACCGCAACCGTTGCCCGTACCGGCTCTGGAATGGCCCTTTCAACGACTGGGCAATAGAAAAAAGCCGGGCATTGCCCGGCTTCCTTATGCCTTGCAGAACTTAGCTCGGCAGCTTCGCATAGCGAGCCAACTGCTGGTCGCGGCTCATCACGTCAAGGGTAGCTGCCAGTACTTGCTCACCGGTCGCATCGGGGGAAGAGAAGATGGTGGAGAAGTTGGCCTGGGTAACCTGTGCGAAGTGAGCACGGTCGGCCTGCTCGATGCCCAGCAGGGTGGCATAGGCATCCAGCGCCTCGCCTTGGCCCTGGGCCATATCCTCAGCGATGTTGTCCAGCATGCCGTTCATCGCCAGGAGCGAGCGGCCGCCGTAACCGAGCCGAACACTGGAATCGCAACCGTTGGTGCCCGATGTGAGGCCGAAGGTGGCGTTGCCGGAAGTACCGTTGGTGGTGGTTGCCAGCAGGTGCGGAACCAGACCGCGCTGCCCTTCGAACAGCATGTTGCCCCAACCGCAGCCGCCGCCACCGGCCTGGTCGGCCTGCGCCGCCAGGCTGGCTGCGCCCAGCAGCCCCACGATCAACCCCTTACTAAGCAGTCGCTTATCCATTATTTGCGCTCCGCATGGATTTATAGAAAAACCGCCTAAGCAGCTTTGGCGACAGACAGGGAACTGTCAAACTGATCCGGCGCGCCTTGCCGGGTTCCAACGCTGTCCGGCGCGACAGGCGCCACCTTTTGACCTGAAACTCGGCGTCCCCCACCACCAGCCTTGGCTATAGTGGTTGAAATCTCGCAGGAGCATGGACATGAGTGAAACCGCCAGCGAACGTCGGCGTTTCCACCGCATCAACTTCGACGCCGCCACCGAAATATCCCAGGGCGATAAGCGCTGGACGGCGGAGCTGCACGATATTTCCCTCAAGGGCCTGCTTGTGATTCGTCCGGCGGATTGGGGTGGCGACCCGGCGAAACCGTTCGACGTGTGCATTGATCTGGGCGCCGGTGTCCAGGTCGCGATGGAAGTGGAGCTGACCCGCGCCCAGGACGACCAGCTCGGTTTCATCTGCTGCCATATCGACCTGGACTCCATCAGTCACCTGCGCCGCCTGGTGGAGCTCAACCTGGGCAGTGAAGAGCTGCTGGAGCGCGAGCTGCATGCGCTGGGCGAGAAATAACCCACTGGGCAGACACGCTTTGTAGGGGGGAATGCCGAACTTCCCACTACTCGAACAACGCATCCAATGCCTGCTCCAGACGCGTTACGGCCACCACAGTGAGACCGGGCGGGTCTTCCTTGGGTGCATTGCCCCTGGGCACGATGGCGCGCTTGAAGCCGTGCTTGGCGGCTTCTTTCAAGCGCTCTTGACCGCTGGGTACAGGACGAACCTCGCCGGACAGGCCCACCTCACCGAACACCAGCACGTCATGAGCCAGCGGACGGTTGCGCAGGCTGGAGATGATGGCCGCGATCAGCGCCAGGTCGGACGCGGTTTCCAGCACCTTCACACCGCCCACCACGTTGAGGAACACGTCCTGGTCATACGTGGGGATGCCGCCATGGCGATGCAGCACCGCCAGCAGCATGGCCAGGCGGTTCTGGTCCAGGCCCAGGGTCACGCGGCGGGGGTTGGCCAGGTGGCTGGTGTCCACCAGGGCCTGAACCTCCACCAGCATGGGCCGGGAGCCTTCCCACGTGGCCATCACCACACTGCCGGGCACAGATTCCTGAGCCCGGGTGAGGAAGATCGCCGAAGGGTTGGAAACTTCCTTCAGGCCCTTGTCGGTCATGCCGAACACGCCCAGTTCGTTGACTGCACCGAAGCGATTCTTCACCGCCCGCAGCAGGCGCAGGCGGCCGTCTGACTCGCCCTCGAAATACAGCACCGTGTCTACCATGTGCTCCAGCACACGGGGACCGGCCAGGGCACCTTCCTTGGTCACGTGGCCGACCAGGAAGATCGCCGTGCCACTCTGCTTGGCGAAGCGCACCAGCAGGGCCGCACTTTCGCGGACCTGGGAAACGCCGCCGGGCGCCGACTGCAGCTGTTCAGTGAAGATGGTCTGGATGGAGTCGATCACCATCACCTTCGGCTTCTCTAGCCGCGCGGTGGCGATGATGCTTTCGATGCAGGTTTCGGTCATCACCTTGAGCTTGTCTTCCGGCAAGCCCAGGCGACGGGCGCGCATGGCGACCTGCTGCTGGGACTCTTCACCCGTGACGTAGAGCGCGGGGAAGCGCGCGGCGATGTTGCAGAGGGT
Source organism: Pseudomonas sp. BN415 (assembly GCF_029871195.1). Classification (NCBI taxonomy): domain Bacteria; kingdom Pseudomonadati; phylum Pseudomonadota; class Gammaproteobacteria; order Pseudomonadales; family Pseudomonadaceae; genus Pseudomonas; species Pseudomonas sp. BN415. The sequence continues at coordinate 128,387 of NZ_SSOK01000058.1, read as the reverse complement.
CTGCAGGAGGATGGTGGACTTGCCGATGCCGGGATCGCCACCGATCAACACCACCGAACCGTCCACCAGGCCGCCGCCAAGGACGCGATCCAGCTCGGTGGAGGCGGTGGAGAAGCGCGGCATCTCCTCGACGCTGACCTCGGCCAGGGTCTTGATCTGCGCCTGCTGGCCGGTCCAGCCGGTACGCCCGCTGGAAGTGGCAGCAGTGCCCTCCAACACGGTTTCCACCAGGGTGTTCCAGGCCCCGCAGTCGGCACACTGGCCGGCCCATTTGGGGAAGGTGGCGCCGCACTCGGTGCAGCCGTACATGCGCTTGGCCTTGGCCATCAGCGGACTCCGTCAGAAACACGAAAGCCCGCATGATAGCGGATCAGCCTCGGCAGCCGCCCCCACAGTTGCAGCACTGGCCGCTGGCTCGCCGACGCTGGCGCTCCAGATCCTCGCGCAGGCCGTCCAGGCGCATGTGCAGGGCTGTCAGGCTGGAGCCATCCAGCGGCTCACTGCCTTCTTCGACGCGCGCGATACGCCGTTGCAGCAGCTCGTACTGCTGTTGCAAGCGTTCCAGGCGTTCGACGGCTTCCTGACGTTCAGGCGAAACAGACGACGCAGACAAAAAGTCCGCGCCGGACAATTGAGTGGTGGCAGGCATGGAACAGGCTCCGGATAGTGGATGCCCCAGCCTATCCGTCCACCTTCCGCACCCTGTTGACCCCGATCAAATCAAGGCATCAGCCCTTGGCGCTCTTGAGCATTCGGGCGATTTCGTCCTTGAGTGCAACTCGCTGGACCTTAAGACCGTGCAAGGCGTTGTCGTCGAGGGCTTTGTTGCCGTCCTCGACTTCGTAGATTTGCGAATCCAGGCTCTGGTACTCCCCCGCCAACCGGGCAAAGTGCGCATCGCTCTGCAGCAGCGAGCGCATGGTGTCCTTGAACTCCGGGAATTCACGGTTGAGCGGATGATGTTCTAGTGGCATGGCAGCGACCCTCCTCTTGCAGCCTCCCTCTCAGGCTAGACCAGGCACCGCCGCTGGAAAGCGCCACCTGACGGAATCTCCTCCCGAACTTGGCACGGCTAGTGCCTGGGCCCTAGCATGTGCGCCCGCACAAGGAGGTGGCTGTTGCTGGCAGCCTCGACTTGCTGAATTACACTTCAGCGTTAAAACCAGAACCTCAGGGAGTGAAACATGAGTCTGATCAGTGAATTCAAAGCCTTCGCCGTCAAGGGCAACGTGGTCGACATGGCCGTGGGTATCATCATCGGCGCCGCCTTCGGCAAGATCGTCTCGTCCTTCGTGGGCGATGTGATCATGCCTCCCATTGGTCTGTTGATCGGCGGTGTGGACTTCTCCGACCTGGCCGTCACCCTGAAGGCGGCCGAGGGCGAGATCCCGGCTGTGGTACTGAGCTATGGCAAGTTCATCCAGACCATTCTGGACTTCGTGATCGTGGCTTTCGCGATCTTCATGGGGGTAAAGGCGATCAACAGGCTCAAGCGCGAAGAAGCCGCCGCACCGGAAGCCCCGCCGGCACCGACCAAGGAGCAGGAACTGCTGACCGAGATTCGCGACCTGCTCAAAGCGCAGCAGGACAAGTAGTCCTGACGGGCATGGCCGCAAAAGACAACGGCGCCTCATAGGCGCCGTTGCTACTTGTGGGGCGAACTGCGAAGCGGCCCCTTTGGGAGTGCAGAGCGGACCTACGGTCCGCTTGTCCAATGAATCCGCTACGTCTACGTTAGCTGCTGCGAGACATTGACCATCGGCGCAAGAGCCTTGTAGGAGCCATGCAGCTGCTTGCAACACGTAATGCAGGCAGCGCCAATGAACGCGCCCCTACAACGCGCCGGTCATCTATGAGATGGGCTTGAGCAACAAGCGGTTCACCCGTCGCTCCTTCACCTCGATCACCTCCAGCTGCCATCCCTTCACTTCCAGGGCGTCGCCGGTCACCGGCAGTCGATCCAGCAGGCTCATCGCCAGGCCGGCCAGGGTCTGGTAGTCCTCGCCAGGCTTGGCGGAAAAGCCCAGGCGCTCACCCAGCAGGCTCAGGTTTACCGCACCGCTGACTTTCCAGCCGCCCTCGCAGGGCTCGATGTCCAGGCCGTCCACCTCGCTGGCATCGGGCAGTTCGCCAGCGATGGACTCGAGGATGTCAGTCATGGTCAGCAGGCCTTCGAAGCCGCCGAACTCGTTGACCACAAAGGCCACGTGGGTCGACGCCCTGCGCATTTCCTCGAGGGCACTCAGCACCGAGGCGCTTTCCGGCAGGTTCGGTGGGACTCGAAGCACCTGCTCGAAGTCCGGCTGCTGGCCCTGGAGCAGCTCGCGCAGTAGCTCCTTCTTGTGCACGTAGCCAAGTGGCTCATCCACATCACCGTCACGGATCACCAACAGACGCGAGTGCGGCGAACGCAGCAGGGCGTCGCGAATGCTGTCGCGCGGCTCGTGCAAGTCGATACGTTCCACCTCGCTGCGGTTGGTCATCAGGGTACGAATTGGACGCTCGGCCAACCCCAGAACACCACTGATCATGATCCGCTCACGGCGATCGAAGGGCACTTTGCCGACGTCGCCACCGTCCAGCAGGTCGGCGATGTCCTCACCCACTTCGTCTGCCTCCACGCCCCGCCCACCGAGCAGGCGCAGAACGGCGTGGGCGGTGCGTTCGCGCAGCTCGCGGCCACCGTGCAACTGGCGCTTGCGGCGCCAGCGCACCAGTTGGTTGGCGGCCTCGATCAGCAGTGAGAAACCAATGGCGGCGTACAGGTAGCCTTTCGGAATGTGGAAGCCCAGGCCCTCGGCCGTCAGGCTGAAGCCGATCATCATCAAGAAGCCCAGACACAGCATGATCACCGTCGGGTGGGCGTTGACGAAGGCAGTCAGCGGTTTGCTGGCGATGATCATCAGGCCGATGGATACGACCACGGCGATCATCATCACTTCCAGATGCTCAACCATGCCCACGGCGGTGATCACCGCGTCCAGGGAGAACACCGCATCCAGCACCACGATCTGCGCCACGACCGGCCAGAACAGCGCATAGGTACGGCTACCGCCCTGGCTATGAACCCGGCCTTCCAGGCGCTCGTGCAGCTCCATGGTCGCCTTGAACAGCAGGAACACACCACCGAACAGCATGATCAGGTCACGGCCAGAGAAGCTCTTGTCGAACACCTCGAACAGGGGCTCGGTCAGGGTCACCAACCAGGAGATGCTGGCCAGCAGGCCCAAGCGCATAACCAGGGCCAGGGACAGGCCGATCAGCCGCGCGCGGTCGCGCTGATGAGGCGGCAGCTTGTCAGCCAGGATGGCAATGAACACCAGGTTGTCGATGCCGAGGACGATTTCGAGAACGATCAGGGTCAAGAGGCCCAACCAGGCCGTAGGGTCAACTATCCATTCCATAGGGGTCAGGCTCTCTGGAGAAGGTCACAGGCAGGCACGAACCACGCCTGTGAGCGTTGCATCGACATGCACGAAGGGGAGGCAGCAGGAAACTGCCGTTCGAATTGGCGTGCGAGGACGCCGTTGGGAAGGGGGGCCGCGCCCAGGGATGCAGGGGGCGGCTTACAACTATCGCTGTCCATTGGTTTCCGGTTCGGATAAACGAACTGCGAATGCTAGGTCAGAAAATCACCAACTCTAAGCGAGGAATTTTTACCATTCATGTACGAAATCTCTTACCGCCTGTTCACAACTGAGCGAGCTAGAGAAGAACAAGGCGAAAATGGCTGAGGACGCGGAGTTTACGAGCTGTAAATGAGCAAGTCCGAAGCCATTCTCAACGCAGTTGTTCCGACGCGCAGCCAGTCGTGTACCGGCGCTCAGCGCCTACGGAATAGCGGCCTTGGCTCTATCACCGAACGCCCATAAAGCACGCTCACACCGGCCAGCCCCTTCAGCGCATCCTCGGCGGATTTGTCCTCACGCACGGCAAAGGCATCGAAGCCGCATTGGCGCATATGGCTGAGCTGGTCGCGTAGCACATCACCCACCGCACGCAGCTCGCCGCGCCACCCCAGGCGGGTGCGCAGCAGGTAGGCCTGGCTGTAGCCGCGGCCGTCGCGGAAGCTCGGGAAATCCACCGCGATCAGCGGCAGATCGTCGGTCAGCGGCGCCAGTGGCTCCACTTCATCATCCGGCTGCAGCAACAGTCCATCGCGACCGCCGCGCTCGCACCAGAGCGCCAGCGGCAGGATCAACTGCCCGTCAGGCAAGGATTCTCCCGCCTCGCGCACCAGCGTCCAGGGGTCATCCACCAGGCGCGCCTGGCCATCGACAAGCTTGATCAGGTTGTTCATGCCGACACCTCCGCCTTGGCGTAGACCCGCAACTTGAAGGGCTCCAGGCCGATGCGCCGCACGGTTTCTACGAAGCGCTCCTCCGGCTCGCGGTGGTCGCGGAAGGTCTCCACTACCCGTTCGATCACATCTGGCACCTCCTCAGCGCTGAAGGATGGGCCGATCACCTTGCCCAGCTCGCTGTCCATGCCCTGTGCGCCGCCCAACGTGATCTGGTACCACTCGCTGCCGCCCTTATCCACGCCGAGGATGCCGATATTGCCGATGTGGTGGTGGCCACAGGCGTTCATGCAGCCGGAGATGTTCAGGCTGAGGTCACCCAGCTCCTGCAACGCCGCAGGATCGGCGAAGCGCGCCTGGATGGCCTGGGCGATGGGGATGGACTTCGCATTGGCCAGGGAGCAGTAGTCACCTCCTGGACAGGCGATGATGTCGGTGAGCAATCCAACGTTCGCTGTTGCCAGGCCATGCTCACGGGCCAGTTGCCAAAGTGCGTGCAGATCAGCCTTGCGTACATCCGGTAGCACCAGGTTCTGCTCATGGGCGATACGGATTTCACCGAAACCAAAGCGTTCGGCCCACTCGGCGACTGCCTCCATCTGGGCCGCCGTCACATCGCCGGGCGGCGCGTCTGGGCCGGGTTTGGTGGACAGCACCACGGCGGCGTAGCCCGGCACCTTGTGCGGCTGGAGGTTGCGTGCGCACCAGCGGGCGAACGCCGGGTCCCGTGCCAGATGGCTGCCGTGGCCCAGATCGATATCGTCGAGATGTGCGTAAGCAGGGGCGTCGAAGCTAGCCGCAACCCGCTGGTATTCGGCCTCGGTCAGCTCGGCCGGACCGTCCTTCAGGTGCAGCCATTCGGCTTCCACCTCGCGGGCGAATGCCTCGATACCCAGTGCCTTGACCAGAATCTTGATCCTCGCCTTGTACTTGTTGTCGCGCCTGCCATGGCGGTTGTAGACCCGCAGGATGGCTTCGACATAGGACAGCAGGTGACGCCAGTGCAGGCCGTCACGAATCTGCAGGCCGAGGATCGGCGTGCGGCCAAGGCCACCGCCCACCAGCACCCGCAGGCGCATCTCGCCCGCGTCGTCGCGGTACAGATAGAGGCCGATGTCGTGCATCTGCACGGCCGCGCGGTCTTCCTTGGCGGCGCACAGGGCGATCTTGAACTTGCGTGGCAGGAACAGAAATTCCGGATTGATGGTGGACCACTGGCGCAGGATTTCCGCCAGCGGACGCGGGTCCAGCACCTCATCGGCAGCCACCCCGGCGAAAGCCTCGGTGGTGATGTTACGCACGCAGTTGCCGGAGGTCTGGATGGCATGCATTTCCGTCTCGGCCAGTCGCTGGAGGATGTCCGGCACCTCGGCCAACTCGATCCAGTTGAACTGGATGTTCTGCCGGGTGGTGAAGTGGCCATAGCCACGATCATGCTCGCGGGCGATTCGCGCCAGGCAACGCATCTGGCTGGCCGAAAGCGTCCCGTAGGGGATGGCGACCCGAAGCATGTAGGCATGCTTTTGCAGGTAGAGGCCGTTCTGCAGGCGCAGCGGCAGGAACTCTTCCTCGGAAAGCTCGCCGTTGATACGCCGCGTCACCTGGTCACGGAATTGCGCCACGCGCTCCTGCACCAGGGCGCGGTCGTAGTCGTCGTAGTGGTACATGCAAGCGGGCTCCAGCAAGGCGGGCAGAGCCGTCACTATGGGCGCGCCAGCCAGGCGGAAACAGATTCAGGTCTGTCTCAAAAAACCATATCAGAATGCCTTGTAGGAGCGAGTTTTCTCGCGAATGGCTGCTGTTCGCGAGCGAGCTCGCTCCTACAAACACCAGCCCCCATCTGAGCACTAAAAAGTGAACTGATCTGAGTCTGTTTCCTTTTCGGTGAGCTTTCTAGAGTGGCGACCGCTCAGTCTTACCAACCGAAAGGCCCACACATGAACACCGCAATCCCGGAACCGACCTACGACTACAAGGTGGTTCGCCAGTTCGCGCTCATGACCATCGTCTGGGGCATCGTCGGCATGGGCATGGGTGTGTTCATTGCCGCCCAGCTCGTCTGGCCGGCGCTGAACCTCGACCTGCCCTGGACCAGCTTCGGCCGCCTGCGCCCGCTGCACACCAACCTGGTGATTTTCGCGTTTGGCGGCAGCGCCCTGTTCGCCACCAGCTACTACACGGTGCAGCGCACCTGCCAGGCACGGCTCTACGGTGGCGGGCTTGCCGCCTTCACCTTCTGGGGCTGGCAGGCGCTGGTGGTGATCCTGCTGGTCACCCTGCCCCAGGGTCTGACCACCACCAAGGAATACGCTGAGGTGGAATTCACCGGTGCGGTGTGGATGGGCATCGTCTGGATCGCCTACGCGGTGGTGTTCTTCGGCACGGTGATGAAGCGCAAGACCAGACACATTTACGTGGGCAACTGGTTCTTCGGTGCGTTCATCGTGGTCACCGCGATGCTGCACGTCGTCAACCACATGGCCATTCCGGTGAGCTGGTTCAAGTCCTATTCGGTCTACTCCGGGGCCACCGACGCCATGGTGCAGTGGTGGTATGGGCACAACGCCGTGGGCTTCTTCCTGACCACCGGTTTCCTCGGGATGATGTACTACTTCATTCCCAAGCAGGCCGGGCGCCCGGTGTATTCCTATCGGCTGTCCATCGTGCACTTCTGGGCACTGATCACCCTGTACATCTGGGCCGGTCCGCACCACCTGCACTACACCGCCCTGCCCGACTGGGCGCAGTCCCTCGGGATGGTGATGTCGATCATTCTCCTGGCACCCAGCTGGGGCGGCATGATCAACGGCATGATGACCCTCTCAGGGGCTTGGCATAAATTGCGCGACGACCCGATCCTGCGCTTCCTGGTGGTGTCCCTGGCCTTCTACGGCATGAGCACCTTCGAAGGCCCGATGATGGCGATCAAGACCGTCAACGCCCTCTCCCACTACACCGACTGGACCATCGGCCACGTGCACGCCGGGGCGCTGGGCTGGGTGGCGATGATCACCATCGGCTCCCTGTACCACCTGATTCCGCGCCTTTACGGCCGCGCCCAGATGCACAGCATCGGCCTGATCAACGCCCACTTCTGGTTGGCCACCATCGGCACCGTGCTCTACATCGCCTCGATGTGGGTCAACGGCATCACCCAAGGGCTGATGTGGCGTGCAGTCAACGAAGACGGCACCCTGACCTACTCCTTCGTCGAAGCCCTGGAAGCCAGCCATCCCGGCTTCGTGGTGCGTATGGTCGGCGGCATCTTCTTCGTGACCGGCATGTTGCTGATGGCCTGGAACACCTGGCGCACGGTGCGCGTGGGCGATGCCCGTGCGTCAGAGACAATTCCGCAGGCGGTGGCCCATGGACAGTGAAAGCGCCTTCGCCCTGCTCAGTCTGGCCGCCGTTACCTTCTTCTACCTCGCCACCCAGGCCTGCCTGGGCGGCAGGAGCCAGCGCCAACTGGACGAAGCCACCATGCTGCCCTTCGCCGATGACGAACCCGTAGCCCAGCGCATGGAACGCGCCACCGGGCGCAGCCGCACGGGGTGCAGCTGTCCGGGGCGGTGTAATGGGGGGTGTGCGAGCCGGGTGGAAATCGAGGCCTGAGGACGAAACCCTGTGGGGGCGAATTCATTCGCGAAGGGCTGCGCAGCAGCCCCCTTTCAACGGTTGGGCAGACCTGCGGTCTGCTTAGCGATTGAAATCGCCCCCCACAGAAAAGCGAGAGCAACCACTACCTCACCAATAGTTCTCCACCGCCACCTGCCCCGGTCGGCGGGTCAGGCTGAGGTTCATGCCGCGCGCCTTCAGCACGGCGCGGGTGTCCTCGATCATCTGCGGGTTGCCGCAGAGCATCACGCGCGAGTGCTCCGGGGTCAGGTCCAGGCCGGCAGCGCGTTCCAGCTCGCCGTTCTCGATCAGTGTGGTGATACGCCCATGCAAGGCGCCGGCGACTTCCTCGCGGGTCACCACGGGGATGTACAGCAGCTTGTCGGCCACGCCTTCCAGGTAGTCACGGCTCTTCAGGTCGTCGATCAGCGGCTGGTAGGCCAGCTCGGCCGCCTGGCGCACGCTGTAGACCAGGATGATGCGCTCGAAGCGCTGCCAGACTTCCAGGTCCTGAAGGATTGACAGGAAGGGCGCAAGGCCCGTGCCGGTGGCCAGCAGCCAGAGGTCGCGTCCATCGACGAAGCGGTCGAGGGTGAGGAAGCCGAAGGCTGTCTTGTCGACCATCAGGGTGTCGCCGGCGGCGAGGCGCGATAGCTCGCTGGTGAACTCGCCTCCCGGTACGACGATCGAGAAGAACTCCAGATGCTCGTCATGAGGCGCCGAAACCATGGAATAGGCGCGCCAGACGGTGCTGCCATCGGCCTTGGTCACCCCCAGGCGAGCGAACTGACCGGCGCGAAAGCGGAAACCCGCGTCGCGGGTGGTGCGCAGGGTGAACAGGCTGGGGGTCAGGGTCTCTACTTCCAGCAGGGTCTGGCGGGTGAACTTCTCTTCGCTGGCAGTCATACTCCGCTCCCACTCTTTCCAATTCGTTCGAAGGCCGCCCCAGTGTCTCGCAAAGCGGCCTTCAGAAACACCGCCGGTTCTTATGCCTATATTTGCTACGCCTTTTGCCCAGCTCGACCTCGTTCGTCAGCCCGAACAGCAGGACGACCCGCTGCAGGCCTTCGACGCCGCCGATGAGTACCTGCTCAGTCACCTGCATGAGCAGGGGCTGACCGCCGCGGCGCGCATCCTGGTGCTGAACGACAGCTTCGGCGCCCTGGCCGCCAGCCTTGCCCCTCACGCGCGGGTCACCAGCAGCGGCGACTCGCATCTGGGCCATATCGCCCTGCAACGCAACCTGGCGCGCAATGGCCTCGATACCACCGCCGTGCGCTTCGTACCCGCCAGTGAAGTGGCCGAAGGACCGTTCGACTGGGTACTGATCCGCGTGCCCAAGACCCTGGCGCTGCTGGAGGAGCAACTGATCCGTCTGCACGGCCAGCTCGCTCCCGGTGCCTCGGTGGTCGCCGCCGGCATGGTCAAGCACCTGCCTCACGCTGCGGGTGACCTGCTGGCGAAATACATCGGCCCGATGCAGCCGTCATTGGCGGTGAAGAAGGCACGCCTGCTGATCGCCACGGCCGAGCAGAAGCCGGCCGTCACTTCGCCCTACCCCACCCGCTACCAACTGGACCAGCCACGCCTGACCTTGATCAACCACGCCAACGTGTTCTGCCGCGAAGGCCTGGATATCGGCACCCGCGCCTTCCTCCCGCACCTGCCGCGCAGCCTCGCGGACGTCCGCGCGGCGGACCTGGGTTGCGGCAATGGCGTGCTCGGCATCGCCTACGCCCTGACCAACCCGCAGGCGCAGATGACCCTGGTGGATGAGTCCTACATGGCGGTGCAATCGGCTCGGGAAAACTGGCAAGCAGCGCTCGGCGAACGCCCTGTGGATATCCGCGCAGGCGACGGCCTGGCCGAACAGACTGCGGACTCGCTGGACCTGGTGCTGTGCAACCCGCCCTTCCACCAGCAGCAGGTGGTGGGCGACTTCCTCGCCTGGCGCATGTTCGTGCAGGCGCGCAATGCACTGGTGGCGGGGGGCGAGCTGTGGATAGTGGGCAACCGCCACCTGGGCTACCACGCCAAGCTCAAGCGCCTGTTCCGAGGCGTGGAGCAGGTGGCGGCTACGCCCAAGTTCGTGGTGTTGAAGGCGAGCAAATAACGCCGCGATTTGCAGGAAACCTTGTGGGGGCGAATTCATTCGCGATGCAGACCGAAGGTCTGCCTTACGAGACTCATGGGGGCTGCTGCGCAGCCCTTAGCGAATGAATTCGTCCCCACAGGATTAGTGCGTACTCAACCCTGCCGCCGTCATGAACATCCGCAGCAGGTAGGCCACAGCGCCGAGGGCCAGCACGCTGAGGGCCCAGATGCCCACCAGCCAGCCCAGGCGCTGCCACAGCGGTTTCTTCTCTGACTTATCCACAGGCCGCTCCTAGTGGTAGCCGTCTTCCTGGGTCACCTTGCCGCGGAACACGTAGTAGCTCCAGGCGGTGTACATCAGGATGAAGGGAATGATGAACAGCGCGCCCACCAGGATGAAGCCTTGGCTCTGTGGCGGCGAGGCGGCCTCCCAGATGGAGATCGACGGTGGGATCACGTTCGGCCAGAGGCTGATCCCCAGGCCGCTGTAGCCGAGGAAAATCAGTACCAGGGTCAGCACGAAGGGCGCGTGGTGGGCGTTGTGCGCCACCGCGCGCAGCAACGCCCAGGTGCACACCAGCACCAGGATCGGCACCGGCATGAACCAGAACAGGTTGGGCAGGCTGAACCAGCGCGCCGCAATGTCCTCATGGGCCAACGGCGTCCAGATACTGACGATGCCGGTGATGCCCAGCAGCACCAGCACCAGCGGGCGCGCCAGGTCGTGCATCTGCTGCTGCAGGCGGCCTTCGGTCTTCATGATCAGCCAGGTACAGCCCAGCAGCGCGTAGGCCGCGATCAGGCCAAGGCCACAGAACATCGGGAAGGGTGCCAGCCAGTCCAGCGAGCCGCCGGCAAAGGTGCGATCCACAACCGGGATGCCTTCGATATAAGCGCCGAGCGCCACCCCCTGGAAGAAGGTGGCGGCGATAGAGCCACCGATGAAGGCCTTGTCCCACAGGTGACGCTTGGCCGGTTTGGCCTTGAAGCGGAACTCGAAGGCCACGCCACGGAAGATCAGCCCCAGCAGCATCAGGATCAGCGGCAGGTAGAGCGCGGACAGCACCACCGAGTAGGCCAATGGGAAAGCGCCGAACAGGCCGGCGCCTCCCAGAATCAGCCAGGTCTCGTTGCCGTCCCAGACTGGCGCGACGGTGTTCATCATCACGTCGCGCTCGCCGTCATCCTTGACGAAGGGGAAGAGGATGCCGATTCCGAGATCGAAACCGTCCATCACCACGTACATCATCACGCCGAAGATGATGATGATCGCCCAGATCAGTGAAAGGTCGACGCCCATGGTTCAGCTCCTTACCTCGGTAGCGTTGTCATCATCGTCCATGCCCTCTTCGGTTGCCGAGAGCGGGCGTGCAGGGGTGCGGTGCTGGCCGGGGCCGCCGATACCCTGTTCCTTGCCCTCGTGGGTGACCGGGCCCTTGCGCACCAGGCGCATCATGTAGCCCAGGCCCGCGCCGAAGAGCACGAAGTACACCACCACGAAGCTCACCAGAGTCAGGCTCATCTGGGTCACGCTGTGGTTGGACACCGCGTCGGCCGTGCGCATCAAGCCATAGACCACCCAGGGCTGGCGGCCCATCTCGGTGGTGAACCAGCCGGCGAGGATCGCGATCAACCCGGAAGGGCCCATCCACAGGCACAGGTAGAGGAACGGCCGGGACTGGAACAGCCCGCCACGCCAGCGCAGCCACAGGCTCCACATACCGGTGAGGATCATCAGCATGCCGAGGCCCGCCATGATGCGGAACGACCAGAACACGACGGTGGAGTTGGGCCGGTCTTCCTTCGGGAAGTCCTTCAGCGCCGGTACCTGCTTGTCCAGGCTGTGGGTCAGGATCAGGCTACCAAGGTAGGGAACCTCCACCTTGAAGCGGGTTTCCTCGCGCTCCATGTCTGGCCAGCCGAAGAGGATCAGTGGGGTGGCTTCACCACTGCTGTTGTCCCAGTGGCCTTCCATCGCGGCGATCTTCGCCGGCTGGTGCTTGAGGGTATTGAGGCCGTGCAGGTCACCGATGAACGCCTGTACCGGGGCCACGATCAGCGCCATCCACATGGCCATGGAGAGCATCTTGCGGATCGCCGGATTGTCGCGACCGCGCAGCAGGTGCCAGGCCGCCGAGGCGCCGACGAAGAAGGCGGTGGCGAGGAAGGCGGCGGTGGCCATGTGCAGCAGGCGGTAGGGGAAGGACGGGTTGAAGATCACCGCCAGCCAGTCCACCGGTACCACCCGACCGTCGATGATCTCGAAGCCCTGCGGGGTCTGCATCCAGCTATTGGAGGCGAGGATCCAGAAGGTGGAAATGATGGTGCCGATGGCCACCATCACCGTGGAGAAAAAGTGCAGGCCAGGGCCCACGCGGTTCCAGCCGAACAGCATGACGCCGAGGAAGCCGGCCTCCAGGAAGAAGGCGGTGAGCACCTCGTAGGTCAGCAACGGCCCGGTGACCGCACCGGCGAAGTCGGAGAAGGCACTCCAGTTAGTGCCGAACTGGTAGGCCATGACCAGGCCGGAGACCACGCCCATGCCGAAGTTCACCGCGAATATCTTCGACCAGAAGTGATAGAGGTCGCGGTAGACCTCCTCGCGTGTCTTCAGCCACAGGCCTTCCAGGACGGCGAGGTAGCTCGCCAGGCCAATGGTGATGGCCGGGAAGATGATGTGGAACGACACGGTGAAGGCGAACTGCATTCGGGCGAGATCGAGAGCCTCCAATCCGAACATGGCGAATCCTCTAATCAGGTTGATACGGGCACGGGCCCTGCAAAGCTCCATCGGATTTGGAGCCATGCCGGACCGAGTTTTTCTTGTGGAGTCTGCTGCAACTGGATGTGGGCCTGGTCGGCCCTTCACAAACCCGCGTCAGGGGTTTTGACGCGGATCAAGCAATGCATAGAGATTAGCCGTTCAAGGCATTTGGGAAGCTGTGGTTCGTTGCCGCGCGACAGGTTGCCGCGCGGCCGGCCGCCGCAGGTTATTCAGCGTGTAGGTTGGCGCTGAGCGAAGCGACGCCCAACACGCGAGCCCACCCGGATTCGTTGGGCTTCGCTGCGCTCTGCCGCAACCTAGGGTTCGAGAGCGTCAGGGCTGTCCACATCACGCAGGACACCTGGGTCGTCCACGCCGACGGAAACCCAGGCCGCGGCATGGGCGCGCAGCACACGGCGCGCGCCTTCGTCGCCGGTGAGCGCCTGCAGTTCCGGCCAGAACTCGCGGCCGAACAGCACGGGGTGCCCGCGTTCATCGTGATGGACGGGAAACACAATGCGCCCCGGCGCCGCCCTGGCAATCAGGGCGCGTAGGCTGGATTCGGCGATCCACGGCATATCACCCAGCAGCACGGCGACGGCATCGGCAGGGCTTGCGGCCAGCGCCCGCGCACCGGCCGCCAGGCTGTGGCCCATGCCTCGCCCGGCGTCTTCGCACAGAATGATGTTGCAGCCCTGCGGCAGCCCCAGTTGCGCCGGATCGTCCTCGGGGCGCAGCACCACATGAACCTCGTCGAACACCGCCTGTGCCCGCGCCAGGCTCGCCGCCAGCAGGGTGCGACCGTCAGCCAGGGTGGTGCGGCGCTTGTCGCTGCCGAAGCGGGTGCCGAAGCCAGCGGCGAGGATCAGGGCGGGGACGAAGGGCATTGGTCAGCTCCGGATTGCCATCGGGGCGAATCACTGTGGGGGCGAATTCATTCGCAGTAGGGCAGCGCAGCTGCCCCATGATGCTTGCAGGGCAGACCTGCGGTCTGCATAGCGAATGAATTCGCCCCCACAAAAGAAAAGCAAGGCCTGCCGGCTTGCCTCACAGGCGCTCCCGCGCAATTCCGTTGCGCACCCGCAGGATGTCCGCGAGCACCGCCAGGGCGATTTCGGACGGGGTCTTGCTGCCAAGGTTCAGGCCGATGGGCGCGATGATGCGCGCAAGCTCCACCTCATTCAGGCCGCCGACCCGGCGCAAGCGTTCCATGCGCTTGGCGCTGGTGGCCATCGAGCCCATCACACCGATGTAGAAGGCCTCGGTACGAACCGCCTCGATCATTGCCAGGTCGTCAATTTTCGGATCATGGGTCAGGGCGACCACAGCGGTGTCGGCGTGGCAGCCGCCCTGGCGGATGAACTCCGAAGGCAGCTCGCGGCGGATTTCCACGCCCGGCAGTTCGACCCCCTGCAGTGCCTCATCACGCGGGTCGCAGAGCACCACCTCGAAGCCCAGGCTCTGGCCAAACTCGGCGCATACCTGGGCCACAGTGGAGTAACCCGCCAGCAGCAGGCGCTGGGCGGCACCGACGCGCAGGTGCAACAGGTCGCCCAGGCGCTCCACCCGCGGGCCATGCTCGCGGTCCGGCAACAACCGACGCGCGCCCTCGGGCAGGGCGACCTCGCGGATCAAGCGGCGCTGGCCGGCCAAGGCCGTTTCCAGCTCTCGCAGGTGCGCCTGGACATCGCAATCGGCGGGCAGGTTTTCCACCAGCACGTCGAGAATGCCGCCGCAAGGCAGACGGATCGACGAGTGGGTATCGCTGCCGTCGCCATAGCGCACCAGTTGGACCGGCTCGGCGAAGGCACCGGCGACCAGGCGTTCGAGGAAGTCATCCTCGACACAACCGCCCGACAGCGAGCCAATCCAGTGCCCGCCGGCGGTGGCCGCCAACAGGGAACCCGGCGCGCGGGGCGCCGAGCCATAGGTCGCGAGGACGGTGCAGAGCCACACACGCTGGCCAGAAGCGGACCACTCCAGCGCCTTGCGCACCACCAGCAGATCGAGGTGTTGCATCGTGGGAAATACCCTAATCAGTGAGACGACAGGACCTCGCCGCGCAGCTCCGTCACCCGCTCCGGGCTCACCTCAGTGTCGAGGCCGCCCCAGGTCTGGCGCAGGTAGTTGAGCAGGTCGCGCATCTGGCCGTCGTCGAGTTTATCCCTGAAGCCGGGCATTGGCTGCATCCGTTCGAAACCGGTGAACTGCTGCTCGCGGATACCGTCGTCGATAACCCGCAGCAGGTTGCGGGAATCCGCCAGGCGCAAGGTGGTGTTGCCGTTCATGGCAACCGCCACGTGCGGCACGCCCTCTCCTGCCACGCCGTGGCAACCGGCACAGACGTTGAGGTAGTCCTGGCGACCGCGAGCGGCGCTTTCACCCAGTTCAGCCTCGGCCACGGCAGCTATCTTGCGCGGAGCCGGCGGCTCTTCGCCCAGCAGGTAGGTGGCCATGGCGCGGTGATCATCCTGAGGCAGGTACTGGGTGCTGTGATGCAGCACCGGGTACATCTCGTTGAATACCGAACCCTGATCGCTGATGCCGTGCTTGAGGAAGGTGGACAAGTCGTCCGTGGTCCAGCCGCGCTCGGCCAGGTCCTTGGCCAGCAGGCTCGGGGCCTCGTAGCCGAGAATCACGCCGCCGGTCATGCGCCGGTCCTGCTGCAGGGCACCCAGCGCATTACGCGGGGTGTGGCACTCGCCGCAGTGGCCGAGCACTTCCACCAGGTACTGGCCGCGCTGCCACTCCTCACCCTTGCCGTTGGACGGCTCGAGCTGCACGCGGTTCTTGTAGAGCATGTTCCAGAAGGTCATGCCGAAGCGCACGTTGAAGGGGAAGGCCAGGTCGGTCTTCGGGCTCGGCTTGGCGATGGGCTCCAGGCTCATCAGATAGGCGTAGATGGCGTCGGAGTCTTCACGCTTGAGCAGGTGGTAGGAGGTGTAGGGCATGGCCGGGTAGAGCTTGCCGCCGTCCTTGCGCTCGCCCTGGGTCACGGCCTTGTAGAACTCTTCAGCGCTGTAGTCGCCAATGCCATGCTCTTTGTCCGGGGTGATGTTGGTGCCGTAGATGGTGCCGAACGGCGACACCAGCGGCAGGCCGCCAGCGTACTCGGCACCGCCTTCGATGCTGTGGCAAGCCACGCAGTCGGCGGCACGGGACAGGTACTTGCCGCGCTCGATCAGCGCCTTGTCCACCGGCTGTTCAGCGGCTTGGGCGGCCAGGGGCAGCAGCAGGGCTGCGAGGAGAAACGAGCGCATCCTCAACCCTCCTTGACCAGGCCGAGGCCTTCTACCACTTCGCGCGCGGCGTTGTAGTAGCGGACGTAGCCGGTGCAGCGGCAGATGTGATTGCCCAGGGCATGTTCGATCTCCCCTTCCAGTTCGCTGCGCTTGACCGGCTGGCGCTGGAGCTTTTCCACCAGCACGGTGGCGGCGTTGACGTAGCCAGGGGTGCAGTAGCTGCACTGGAAGGCGAACTGATCGATGAACTTCTGCTGAATCGGATTCAGCTCGGTCACTTCGCCCTTTGCATCACGCTTGGCGTGGCCTTCGATGGTGCGCACCTTCTTGCCGTCGAAGAAGTGCGCGCCAGTGATGCAGGTGCGGATCTCCTCGCTGGTGCCATCCGGTTTGTCGAGGATCGCCACGCAGGCGTGGCAGATGCCCTGGCCGCAACCCAGGCGCGAGCCGGTGAGGTTCAGGTGTTCGTGGAGGAACTCGATCATCATCAGGTCGTCGTCCACGGTGAAGGGACCGACGGCCTGGCCGTTGAGGGTCATGCTGAGGGTGCGCTTAGCCATGGAGGGCCTCCTTGATGCGGGCCGGAGTCAGGGGAAGGTCGCGCAGGCGCTTGCCGGTGGCGTGGGCCACGGCGTTCACGATGGCGCCGACCACCGGGATCATCACCACTTCGGCAATGCCCTTGGCCGGGTCGCTGGGCGACAGCGGCGGGAGGATTTCAGCGGTCTGTTTCCACACTGCGCAATCCTTGGCGCGGGGCAGTTGGTAACGGTTGAAGTTCCAGGTGCCTTCGCCGGGACCGCCCTCGTACAGCGGCATGTCTTCCAGCAGTGCGTGGCCGATGCCCATGGCGATGCCGCCTTCGAGCTGGCCGAGCACCAGTTCGGGGACGATCACCCGGCCGCACTCCAGCCAGGAATGGTGATTGATCACCCGCGCCTCACCACTGCCCTTGTTCACCTTCACTTCCACCAGCGTCGCCACCGGGCTGTAGTAGGTGACCATGGCGTTGTTCAGCTGGGTCGGCGGATAGCTGATGGCGGTACGGTCCAGCAGGTGGTAGCCGTGACTGGTCATCTTCGCCTTCTTCTCCTTGGCAGCACCGTCACCGTACTTAACGGCCACGGCGTCCAGCGGGAAGGTGTCGCGCTTGCCGTCGATGTCGAACTCGCCCTCGGCCCAGGCCCAGCGGTTGAAACCGTGGACGCTGACACCCGTGACCAGGCCCAGCTCGTGGGCCTTGTGCGCCAGCACCTCGAAGGGGATCGGCGGCAGGCCGTTGGCGGTCAGTTTGCCTTCCACCCAATGGGCGTCCTCGCGGCGCACCACGTAGGGGTTGGCCAGGCCGCCAAACTCGCCGCGGCCCCAGATGCTCAGCGCCGCCGGCCACAGGCCGTGGTTGAAGAGGATACGTGCCGCCTCGCGGGTGCCGTGGCCGGAGTAGTAGGCCGAGTTGGTCGCCGAGGACGGCGAAGCCAGCTTGCCGACCCAGCGCGGGTTCTTCAGCGCGGCATCCTGTTCAGCCTGGCTGATCAGGTAAGGGTTGCCGCTGGTGGTCAGGTCCAGCTCGGCCCACTCGGTGACGCCGGTGCGGATTTCATGCGCCGGACGGCCCAAGTAGTCAGCCACCAGCAGCGCCTGGGAGGTGGCCATGCCGGTGCCCATGTCGATGGCGATCTGGCGCAGCGTCACGCGGCCATCGGCCGTGAACTCGATGCTTGCCATGGGTGCCTCGGAGCCGGTGCCGAAGTCCTTCTGGCAGATGGCGAAGCCAACGCCGTAGTAGTTGTCCGGATCCTTCGCCTCCTCCTCGCGCTTGCGTGCATCGCGGTTCTTCCAGACCTCGTGCTGCGCAGCCTTGTCGAGGATTTCGTCCAGGCGCAGGGCACCGGCGGGAATCGCGCCCTGGGTGTTCTTCATGCCGGACTTGAAGACGTTCTTGCGGCGCAGCTCAATGGGGTCGACGCCCAGGCGCGCGGCGACCTCGTCCACCATCATCTCGGTGGCGGCCATGGTCTGCAGGGTGCCGTAGCCGCGCATGGAGCCGGCTTCGACGCCACGGGAATGATAGGCGGTGGCGGCCAGATCGCTTTGCGGCAGGTAGTAGATGGACTGCGCGGCGGTAGCCCCCACGGCGGCGACCGAGGGGCTGTAGTTGATGCGTCCACCGCCATCGACGTCCATGTGGGCACGGAAGATCTGGAACGACAGGTCGTCCTTCTTCACAGCCAGTTGGTAATGCATGTCGAAGGGGTGGCGCTTGATACCGCTCTGGAACTGCTCGTAGCGGTCATTGGCGAGACGCACCGGCACGCCGTCGCCGTAAATCGCCGCCAGGGCGGCGTAGAACACGAAGATGTTGTTGTCCTTGGAGCCGTAGCCCACGGTGTAGCCGGGGTGCATGTTCAGTTTCTGCACCGTGAAGCGCGACGGCGCCAGCATGTGCGCGGTCTGCTCGGCCACCTCGAAGGGGCACTGGGTGGCCACGACGAAATGCAGGGTGCCGGTGGCCGGGTCGTACCAGCCATTGCCGTTGTCCGCTTCCAGGGCGGCCGGCTCGATGGACTGGGTCTTGAAGCGTTCGTCAAAGACCATCCAGCCTTCCGGCGGATTGGCCAGCTTCGATTGCATCTGCTCGGCGTGGTAGATGCCCTGGGCGGTCAGGTCGCCCGCCGGGTTGCCGGCGCCCCAGGTGGGTTTGCGCTCGCGGATCAGCGGGAACAGCATGCTGTCCTTCAGGCTGGAGAAGGTATCCGGCTCGAAGGGCGTGGTGCCGCCAACACGCACGAAGCGGAAGCTGCCGTAGGGGTCACGCTGGAACAACGGCGCCTGGGCGCCGTAGCGCACCACCTTCTCATTGAACTTGAGGATGTTCTTCGCCCGACGGTAACGGTCGAAGTCTTTCCAGATCAGCAGCGCCACCGGGTGGCCGATGAACATCGGCACCTGGCCTTCGGGCAGGAAGGGGTCGGGGTTGTGGCCTTCGGGGAAGGCGATACCGTCGCGTGCGAGGTCGACAGCCGTCACCACGCGATCGGGCTTGAGCTCTTCGCCGAGCATGGACAGGTCGATGCCTTGATAAAGATGGTCGGCACGGGTGGCCTTGAGCAGCAGCGCATGGCCTTGCTGCTGCGGCCAGCCAGGCATGTCCTTGGCGCGAATGTCCCGAGCGAACACCTTGCCGCCGCAGACCTTGCTGACGCCGTCGATCCGCCCACGAGCCTGGCCACCAACGGTGTGCCAGGGCTCCGGCGTGCGGGTGACCTGCTCTTCGAACAGCGCGGCGAAGGCCTTGCTGCCCAAGGGGGCAAGGGTGATGCCGATACCGGCGACGACGCTGCCTTGCAGGAAGGCGCGACGGGATAACTCAGGAGTGGACATGCCCGTTCCTCATGGGACCGGATGCAACCGGCCCCATTCGTTATGCAATAAGCGGTTGTCGGCCCTTCCTGGCGGGAAGGGTCGTAACAATGATAGTCGGAGGATTTACCTGACTCGGAAGTCAAATATTAGCGAATTCCCTGACGCAGACAAAGGAAAAATTGTCTTCTAGGTCAGAAAATTCTGACGAAGGACTCGCTGATCGAACGCTTTATTCGGTAAGTGCAACCGCATATTTCAGAGCCCGTGCTAGGCTGCGCACCGATAGCAACCTAAGCAAATTCAGCGATGTCCCAAGCCCTCCTCCTACGCCACCATCGTCCTTTCCTGGCTTTCTGGTTCGCGCGCGTCTGCACGGCAAGCGGTTTCCAGATGATCACCGTCGCCATCGGCTGGCATATCTACGAACTCACCGGCAACGTGCTCGACCTGGGCCTGGTGGGTCTGGTGGAGTTCCTGCCGCGCGTGCTGTTCATGCTGCATACCGGGCATGTGGCCGATCGCTTCGATCGCCGTCGCGTCGCCGCCATCTGCCAGATTCTCCAGGCCCTGGTGGCAGGCATGCTGGTATTCGCCAGCGCCACCGACAGCGCCAGCCGCGAGCTGATCTTCCTAATGGCCTTCGTTCTCGGCGCCGCGCGCGCCTTCGAGATGCCAGCCACCCAGGCGCTGCTGCCGAATGTGGTGCCCAAGGAACTCTTCCCCCGCGCGGTGGCCGCCTCCGCCTCGGCGATGCAGGCAGCCACCATCGTCGCGCCGGCCCTTGGCGGCCTGCTCTACGCCTTCGGCAGCCTGTGGGTCTACGGCCCGACAGCGGTTCTCTACATCGCCGCCTGCGTCCTGATGCTGGGCCTTTCGAGCAGCCAGCAGCAGGCCAACAAGGCGCCGGCCAACCTGGAAAACCTGCTGGCGGGCATCCGCTTCATCCGCAGCCGGCCGGACATCCTCGGCGCGATCTCCCTGGACCTCTTCGCCGTGCTGCTGGGCGGCGCCACCGCCCTGCTCCCGGTGTTCGCCAAGGACATCCTGCTCACCGGCCCCTGGGGCCTGGGCCTGTTGCGCTCGGCTCCGGCGGTCGGCGCATTGCTGATGTCCTTCTGGCTAGCGCGCTTCCCCATCGAGCGCAATGTCGGGCGAATCATGTTCACCTCGGTAGGGATCTTCGGCGTGGCGACCATCGCCTTCGGCCTCTCCACCTCCTTCTGGTTCTCCCTGGCAGTGCTGGCGGTGCTCGGCGCGGCCGACATGATCAGCATGGTGATTCGCGGCGCCTTCGTGCAGTTGCACACACCGGACGAGATGCGCGGCCGCGTCAGCGCGGTGAACGGGCTGTTCATCGGCGCATCCAACCAGTTGGGTGAGTTCGAGTCCGGCGTCACCGCCGCCTGGTTCGGCACGGTGCCGGCGGTGGTCATGGGTGGTGTCGGTACGCTGATCGTGACCGGGCTGTGGATAAAGCTGTTTCCCTCGCTAGCCAAGCGGGACAAGCTGCACTGAGTCCATCCCGGGTGCGTTTAACTTGTGGGGGCGAATTCATTCGCTAAGGACAGCGCAGCTGCCCGCCCCCTCAACATCCGTCGAGCAGGACTTCGTCCTGCCTGGCGATTGAAATCGCCCCCACAAAGAAACGCTCCGGACCCAGCCGATCAGGGCACCAGCATCGCCTTGGCGATTTCGTTGCGCTTGGCCTTGCCGCAGAGCTGTTCCACCAGGGTCAGGGCGAAGGCCAGGGCGCTGCCGGGGCCTTGTGCAGTGATGCAGTTGCCGTCCACGACCACCGGCTGGTCGACGAAGGTGCAGCCGGACAGCCGGTCACTGAAGGCCGGGTAGCAGGTCATGCGGCGCTGGCGCAGGACGCCGAAGGGCTGCAGGGCCATGGCCGGGGAGGCGCAGATGGCAGCGAAGAAACGGCCGGCCTTGGCCTGCTGGCGCACCTTCTCGGCCAGCGGCTCGTGCTCGCCCAGGCGCTGGGCGCCGGGCATGCCGCCGGGCAGGACGATCAGGTCGTAATCCTGGGCCAGCACGTCCAGCAGCATAGTGTCGGCGGTCAGGCGAGTGCCGCGGGCCAGGGTAATCATCCGGCGGGTTTCGATGCTGGCCACCACCGTCTTGATGTCGGCGCGCCGCAGCACGTCGATCAGGGTCACGGTTTCCAGGTCTTCAACGCCTTCGGCAACGGCGATCAGGGCCTGGAGATGAGGTTGGGTATGCATGGTGTTCTCCTTTTCCTGGAAACCGAAGCTGTCCGTCCGGTCATAAATTCACCACTCCGGGGTGAGCTGGTATGATGCGCGCCTTTTTTCAGACTGGCAGAGAAAAGTCCATGGCGCCCGCGTGCGCCGTGCATTTGTGCTTTGCTTTTCGCCAGCTGAATGACAACGACGCAGTGCGTCACGGGGAGCCCACACATGCTGGAAAAGCTGTTCCAACTCAAAGCGCACGACACCAACGTGCGCACCGAGGTCCTGGCCGGTCTGACGACCTTCCTGACGATGGCCTACATCCTCTTCGTCAACCCTGCCATCCTCGGCGAGACCGGCATGGACAAGGGTGCGATCTTCGTCGCCACCTGCCTGGCAGCCGCGATCGGCTCGGCCACCATGGCGCTGATCGCCAACTACCCGATCGCCCTGGCCCCCGGCATGGGCCTGAACGCCTTCTTTACCTACACCGTGGTCCTGCAGATGGGTCACACCTGGCAGGTGGCCCTGGGCGCCGTGTTCCTCTCCGCCTGCATGTTCTTCGTGCTTTCGGTGTTCAAGATCCGTGAGTGGATCATCAACAGCATCCCGCTGGAACTGCGCTCGGCCATCGCCGCCGGCATCGGCCTGTTCCTCGGGTTGATCGCCCTGCAGAAGGCCGGCATCGTCGCCGCCCACCCGGTGACCATGCTGACCGTCGGTGACCTGACCAAGCCCGAGCCGATCCTCGCCGTGCTCGGCTTTTTCCTGATCGTCGCCCTGGAAGCCCGCAAGGTGACTGGAGCCGTGCTCATCGGCATCCTCCTGGTGACCATCGCCGGCATCGCGCTGGGCGTCTCCCAGTTCGGGGGCATCTTCTCCATGCCGCCGTCGCTGGCCCCCACCTTCCTCCAGCTGGACATCAAGGGGGCGCTGGAAATCGGCCTGGTCAGCGTGATCTTCGCCTTCCTCTTCGTCGACCTGTTCGACAACTCCGGCACCCTGATCGCCGTGGCGAAGAAGGCTGGCCTGATGCGCGCCGATGGCTACATGCCGAAGATGGGCCGTGCGCTGATCGCCGACTCCACCGCCGCCATGGGCGGCTCCCTGCTGGGTACGTCCACCACCACCAGCTACATCGAGTCCGCTGCGGGCGTCAGCGCCGGCGGCCGTACCGGCCTCACCGCGCTGGTAGTCGCCGTGCTGTTCCTGCTGGCCCTGTTCCTCTCGCCGCTGGCCGGCAGCGTGCCGGCCTTCGCCACCGCCCCGGCGCTGTTCTTCGTTGCCGTGCTGATGGCCTCGGGCCTGGCCGAGATCGACTGGAGCGACCTGACCACTGCCGCCCCTGTGCTGATCACCACCCTGGCCATGCCGTTCACCTATTCCATTGCCGATGGCATTGCCTTCGGTTTCATCGCCTGGGCCGCGATCAAGACCCTCGCCGGCCGCTATAAAGAGCTGAGCCCGGCGCTGGTGATCCTCGCGGTACTCTTTGTTATCAAGATGGGTTTCTTCCACTGATGAGTCGTCCCCAGTTCGACCCGGCGGCCTACACCGCCCAGCTTGCCGAGAAGACGCAGCGCCTGAAGGCGCTGCTGGCGCCCTTCAATGCCCCGGAACCGGACGTCTTCGAATCCCCCCGTGAGCACTATCGCCTGCGCGCGGAATTCCGCCTGTGGCGCGAGACCGGCAGCGAAAACCGCCACTACGCGATGTTCGAAGCCGGCGACAAGTTCACCCCGGTGATGATCGAAGACTTCCCCATCGCCAGCCGCCGCATCAACGAGCTGATGCCGCGCCTGAAAGCCGGCTGGCAAGCGAGCAAGGTGCTGTCCTTCAAGCTGTTCCAGGTGGAATTCCTGACTACCCTGGCCGGCGATGCGCTGATCACGCTTTGCTACCACCGTCCGCTGGACGACGCCTGGCAGGCCGAAGCCGCGACGCTGGCCGCCGAACTGGGTGTGAGCCTGGTAGGTCGTTCCAAGGGCAAGCGCATCGTCATCGGCCGCGACTATGTCGAGGAAGCACTGACCGTTTCTGGCCGAGTATTCCGCTATCGCCAGCCGGAGGGGGCCTTCACCCAGCCCAACGGCGAGGTGAACCAGAAGATGCTGGGCTGGGCCTTCGACGTGCTGGGCGATCGCCAGGACGACCTGCTGGAACTCTATTGCGGCAACGGCAACTTCACCCTGCCGCTGGCCACCCGCGTGCGCAAGGTGTTGGCCACCGAGATCAGCAAGACCTCGGTGAACGCCGCCCTCGCCAACCTGGCCGATAACGCCGTGGATAACGTCACGCTGGTGCGCCTGTCCGCCGAGGAACTGACCGAAGCGCTGAACGAAGTGCGCCCATTCCGCCGCCTGGCGGGTATTGACCTCAAGAGCTATGAGTTCGGCAGCGTCTTCGTCGACCCGCCCCGCGCCGGCATGGACCCGGACACCTGCGAACTGACCCGCCGTTTCGACCGCATCCTCTATATCTCCTGCAATCCGGAGACCCTGGCGGCGAACATCCAGCAGTTGAGCGATACCCACAAAGTGGTGCGCTGCGCCCTGTTCGATCAGTTCCCCTACACGCACCACATGGAATCGGGCGTGCTGCTGGAGCGGCGCTGAGTTCGGTGGTGGCTCGATGAAACGTAATCCCCCTGACGACAGAACCGTAGGATGGGTTGAGGCACGAAACCCATGCAGCCACGGTTGATGGGTTTCGCAGGCTCGCGGAACGCCGCCCGCCCCATCCGCGAAATCCGGGAGAGGGGCTGGGAAGCCTAGGCCCCATCCAGCTTGCGTAACGCGGCAAAGGCCAGCCCCGCCGACACCACCTCGAACAGCAGCACGTAGAGGTTGAAGGTCTGCCCCAGGCTGCCGTCCAGCCAAAGGCCGCTGATCCGCCCCAAGGCGAGGGCAACATAGATCAGCACCAGCAGATCCAGTGCTGCCCGCGCCAGTTGCAGGCGTAGTTGGGCCAGCAGCAGGAAGGCAGCGATACCCAGCTGCAGACAGCCGTAGTAAGCACGCACATCGGTCACCGCCGAAGGGTCCATCAGCAGCATGCCGCTGAGGCTGGCCATTTCTTCCGGGCGGATGAAGTACGCCAGCCCGAAGCCAGCAAGAATGAGGGCCTGCAGGCCCAGCAGGATGCGGGTAAAGAGCATCGTCTGGTCTCGCGACAAGGTCAGGGAAAAAGCATAGGCCGCTCGGGAATAGTCTGATACAGAGCTTTTCTTGGGCCTGGAAAGGTGCAGCGCTATCCTGCCTTTCTTTATCCCCGGCCTGCCTGGCCGCAAGGAGCCCCCATGCGTTCCCTCCTCCTGCTCACCACCCTGCTGGCCGGCATCGCCCAGGCCGCCGAGCCCATCACCATGGACGTCTACCGTGACCCGAACTGTGGTTGCTGCAAGGCCTGGATCAGCCACCTGCGGGACAACGGCATCCAGGTCCGCGACCACGAGGAAAGCGACATGGCCGCGGTTAAGATGCGCGTCGGCGTGCCCTACCAGCTCGGCTCCTGCCACACCGGCGTGGTAGACGGCAAGTTCGTCGAAGGCCATGTGCCGGCCAGTGATGTGCTCAAACTGCGCGAGCGCCCCGACCTGTTGGGCGCTGCCGTACCGGGCATGCCGGTGGGTTCCCCCGGCATGGAAATGGGCGACCGGCAGGACGCCTACCAGGTGATCGGCGTTGCCCAGGGTGGCAAGCTGAGCGTGCTCAGCGAGTATCCTGCCCGCTGAACCCGAGCATCCCCTCGGACGGCCGCTTGAAGCGGCCGTTTTCTTTTCCCTGGAGCCTGAAATGGAATACTGGCAAGTCGATGTGTTCGCTGAACGGGTCCTGGCTGGCAACGGCCTGGCAGTCTTCCCCGATTGCAGCGGGCTCTCCCCTACCGCCATGCAGGAACTGACCCGCGAGCTGCGGCAGTTCGAGTCGATCTTCCTGGCGCCGCTGGAGGCCCCGAACGCCTTCTCCGCCCGCGTGTTCACCGTGGAAGAGGAACTACCCTTCGCCGGCCATCCGATCCTGGGCGCCGCCGCCCTACTGCATCACCTGCATGGCGGCAAGTCAGACGCCAACTGGGTGCTCCAACTGGTGGAGAAGCAAGTGCGCATCGCCACCCGCCGTCAGGGCAAGGGGTTCTACGCCGAAATGGACCAGGGCGCCGCCGCGTTCGGCCAGGTGCTGGACGATTCCGCCGCCGATGCCTTGGCCGCCGCCTTTGGCAGCGCGCGTGACGGCCGCTACCCGGCCCAGGTGGTCAGCACCGGCCTGCCCTACCTACTGTTGCCAGTAACCGCTGCCGGCCTGGCTGCGGCGAAACAGCGCGAGCTGCTGGATGACGCCCTGGCCGACATCGGCGCCGCCTTCGTCTTCCTGATGGACGTGGACGCCCGCGAAGGTCGCACCTGGGACCCGCAGGGCGTGGTCGAGGACATCGCCACCGGCAGCGCTGCAGGGCCGGTGGCCGCCTGGCGCGTGGCGCAGGGTCTGGAGCGCGCCGACCAGCCGTTCGCCCTGGCCCAGGGCCGCTTCCTCGGCCGCCCGAGCCGACTTGATGTATGCGTTACCAGTGCCGGAAATGTGCTGGTGGGCGGTGAGGTTCAACTGCTGGCCCATGCCCGCCTGTTGCCGGCCCCGGCCGAGCTGGGCTGACGACCGGGCTGGCGGTGCCCGCCTCCAGCGTCAACACTGATTAACTCGCCTTTCGAATGGAGAGTGGTCATGCGCTGGCAACGTGCGCGTCGCAGCGACAACGTACAAGACGCCGGAGGCGCGGGGGGCGGCATGCGCCTGGGCGGTGGCAAGGGATTGAGCCTGGGCGGTATCGCGATCGTGGTCGTGGTGGCGCTGCTGATGGGCGAGGACCCGTTGCAGATCCTTGGCCAGATCACCCAGCAGAACGCCTCGGTCAATCCCCAACAGCAATCAGCCATGCCCAGTGGTACGCCAGAAGAGCGCGAGTTCGTCAGCGCCATCCTCGGCGACACCGAAGACACCTGGCGTGCCATCTTCCAGGCCGCCGGCCGCCAGTATCAGGACCCGACCCTGGTGCTGTTCAACGGTGGTGTGCAATCGGCCTGCGGCTTCGCCTCGTCGGCGGTCGGCCCCTTCTATTGCCCGGGAGACCGCAAGGTCTACCTGGACCTGGACTTCTTCGAGGAAATGGCCAGCCGCTTCCAGGCCGCCGGCGACTTCGCCCAGGCCTATGTGATTGCCCATGAAGTGGGCCACCACGTGCAGACCCTGCTGGGCGTTTCCGCCAAGGTCAACGCCGCTCGCCAACGCGGAGAACGGGTGGAGGGCGACAACGGCCTGCTGGTACGCCAGGAACTCCAGGCCGACTGCCTGGCCGGTGTCTGGGCCTTCCACGCACAGAAGCGCCTGAACTGGCTGGAACCTGGCGATCTGGAAGAAGCCCTCAACGCCGCCAACGCCATCGGCGATGACCGTCTGCAACGCCAAGCCCGCGGCCAAGTGGTGCCGGACTCCTTCACCCACGGGACGTCGGAGCAGCGGGTGCGCTGGTTCAAGATGGGCTTCGAGAAGGGCGAAGTGGGACGGTGCGATACCTTTTCGACGGCGCGGCTCTGAGTGGCTCCGAGCGCACTGGGACGCCCCTCACCCTCCGGGAGAGACGCAGGATGGGTTGAGCGAAGCGATACCCATGCGGATCTGGTTGCGGGTATCGCCAGCTTGCGGAACACCACCCGCCCCATCCTGCAAACAGCCCTATCCGCCTTTTCTCACCCCCGGCTCAACCGCAACAGCTCTGCGCAATCCCGCGCGAACCAGTCCGTCAGTTCCGGCCAGGGGTTTTCCGGCAGGTTCACCAGGACGGTTCCCGCGCCGGCCGCGCGGCCGCAGTCGAGGTCGAAGCGGTAGTCACCCACCATCACCAGTTCACGAGGGTCGACCTGCCAGCGTTCGGCCAGGTGCAGCAGACCGCCGGGGTGGGGTTTGGGCGGGGCTTCGCCGCGCCCCAGGATGTCATCGGTGGCAAAGCAATCGCCCAGGCCGATGGCCTCCAGGGTCAGCAGTGCCAACTCGTGGGCGTTGCGGGTGAGGATGCCGAGCTGGCAGCCGCGCCGGTGCAGCTCACGCACCAGTTCGAGGGCACCCTCGGCGGGACTCGCATTCAGCGCCAGCTCCCGTTCGTGTGCCAGCAGCCAGGCGTGCTTGGCGGCGGCTTCATCTTCGGGCAAGGCCGTCAGATGGTGGAGGATGTCGTCCTCCGGCGGGATGTCCAGGGCCAGGCGAATGGCGGCGAAATCATGCACGGCAATGGTCAGAGTGCCGTCCATGTCGAACACCCAATGGCGGTATCGCCCAAGTTCGGTACCCGGAAACGTCACTTCCAATCCTCGCGCAGACGGGTCAGGCCCTCCTGGGCCACCGAAGCCACCAGTTGGCCGGAGCGGTTGAAGATGCTGCCACGGGAGAAGCCGCGGGAATTGCCGGCCCAGGGGCTGTCCATGGAGTAGAGCAGCCAGTCGTCCGCACGCAGGTCACGATGGAACCACAGGGCGTGGTCGAGGCTGGCCACCTGCATGAACTTCTGCCACACCGACACGCCATGGGGGAGCATGGAAGTAGTCAGCAGGCCGAAGTCCGACGCGTAGGCCAGGATGTATTTATGGATCGCGCGGATGTCCGGCAGGCTGCCATCGGCGCGGAACCAGAGGTGCTTGATCGGCTCGCCCGGCCTGGGGTCGTAGGGGTTGTCAGCAGTGACCGGACGAATCTCGATGGGCTTGGCGCAGAGGAACTTGTCGCGCACCCGCTCGGAAAGCAGATGGGCGTTCTGCCGGGCGATTTCCAGCTCACTGGGCAGGCTCTCCGGCCCTGGCACCTGGGGCATGGGCAGCTGGTGCTCGAAACCTTCCTCGTCCTGCTGGAAGGACGCGCTGCAGGTGAAGATCTGCTGGCCCTTCTGGATGGCGGTGACCCGACGGGTGCTGAAACTGCCACCGTCGCGGACGCGCTCGACCGAATACACCACCGGCAAGGTGGCATCGCCCGGACGCAGGAAGTAACCGTGGAGCGAATGCACATGGCGCTCGGGCTCCACCGTCTGGCTAGCGGCGGAGAGGGACTGGCCCAGCACCTGGCCGCCGAACAGTTGGCGGAAACCGAGGTCCTGGCTGACGCCACGGAACAGGTTTTCTTCGATGGATTCGAGGCTCAGCAGCGCGACCAGCTCGTCGAGCACCTGGGTCATGGGGTTCTCCTCTGCAAGGCTGCCGCCCCGGTCATGGCCGGGGCGGTCGTCGTAGTTCGGGGTAGGCCGGAAGCGTCGTCAGGCGCTCGTCCCACAGCGCGCGACCGATGGTGAAATGGTAAAGGCTTTGCCAACGACTGTCGGCCATTTCCAGCAACTCATGTACCGAATCGTCAAAGTAGCAGCCGATACCGGTGCCGGATATCCCGGCGGCCTCGGCTTCCAGGTAGAGCAATTGGCCAATCTGGCCGCATTCCCAGTACAGCCGCGGGTAGTGCCAGGCGCCCTGTTGCAGGGCGTCGTCGAAGCGCGCGAGCATCGCCAGGGCAACGCAGCCGTCGGCGGCGATGTCCTGACCGCAAGAGAGGAATCCCGCCAGGCCACGGGCGTCGCCCTCCAGCAGGCGGTACAACGGCAGCTCGTCGCTGGCGCGCTGCCAGAGGAAGTCCTCGCGCAAACCACTGGCCAGCTCGCCGTCGGGTACGGCGCCACGGGCCAGCCAATAGAGGCCGGGGGTCAGGTCCTGGACGCGGTGGACGAAAAGCAGCAGGTCTACCCGGGGCGCACCAAGACTGGCGAAGGGGACGGGCGAATTTTCCGGCATGAGGCGGCGCAACCACGCCAGCAGCAGGTCGGCATGAATGCCGCTACGGCCATCCATCGACTGGGCGCTGCGTCGACGATGCAGCAACGGCCGCAGGGGCAGGCCGGGGTTATCCACAGAGACACTGGCAATCGGGGCGCGCCAGTCGGCCAGCGGCAGGCTCGGTGCGCGGCATAGGCCGTGGATGCGTTCCAGCTCCGGCCAGTGGCGCTGCTCGCGGGACAGCCGATTGGGCGTGCCTTGTATTTCCAGGGCTGCCATCACCGCCAACAGCGATTGATCCAGAGCAAACGCCACAGCCTGGGCCGGGCCTATCCACAGCAGCACATCGGCCAATTCGCGCTCGACGAAGCCGGGGCCGTCCAGCCCCAGCAGCGAGTCCAGTGCTTCCTCGGCAACCCCGCCCATGACACGCACTTGCCAGCCCAGCGCGCTGGCGGCGATGGCCAGGGCCGCCAGGGCATGGCCCAGGTCGTGCTGGCAATAGCGGTAGGCACGCTCTCCGTACTTCCAGGCCTCGCGCCAGGGAATGCTGGCCAGGCCAAGCAGGAAGCCGCCCGGCGGCAGCGCTGCTGCCAGCTGCATTGCCAGGGGCGCCGGCAGTTCAGCGCGCACCTCAAGGGCGTGGGCGTCCGGCGCGTAGTGCGCGAGCAAGCCACCCTCCTCCACCGCCCCCGGCGGCAGCAGCAGGTAGGCCTCGGTAGGGTGCAGGTTGCCCGAGGACGGATTGACCCGCAGCGCCCACTTGCTGGCACCTGCTTCCTTCCACGCGGAAATCGCCAAGCTGTCATAGAGCAGTTGGGACAGGCTTTCTCTATCTAGCGGCGCCGGCCGACCAACCGGGGCCGCGAACACCGCGTCGTAGGGTGGCGTCTCTTCCAGCGGACGGTGCCAGAGCTCCACCAGGCGCGCGCCGGCATAACGACGGAAAGGCGCCGGCTGGGTCGCCCAGTCCAGTTGGCCGGGGCCGGGGGCGAAGCAGTCCGGACGGTGCTTGCTGAGTTCGTGGTAGGCGCGCACCGCGTCGCTCATGGCAGCGCCTCCCATTCGGCGCGGCCCAGTCGGTAAAGCCAATGGGGTCGCAGCGGATCGTCCTCGGGCAAGCGCGGATGGTCGAAGTCACCGTCCGCGTCGCGCTGCATGCCGATACGCGCCATCACCGCCAGGGAGCGCAGGTTGGCCGGCACGGTAAAGGCCACCACTTCGACCAGTTGCAGCGGCTCGAAGGCAAAGGCCAGGGCGGCCTGCGCCGCTTCGCTGGCCAGGCCCTGTCCCCAATAGCTCGGCATCAGCCTCCAGCCGATTTCCACTGCGGGCGTGAAGTGGACCTCGAAGTTCACGTTCTGCAGGCCGAGCACACCGACGAAAGCGCCGTCCGAGCGGTGCGTGACGATCCACTGGCCGAAGCCGTGGTCGCGGAAGTGGGCACGGATACGCGCCGCCAGGGCATCGCTTTCCTCCCGACTCAGGCAGGCGGGGAAGTGGCGCATCACCTCGGCGTCGGCATTCATTTCGGCAAAGGCTGGGAGGTCGTCGTCGCGCCAGTCACGCAGATGCAGGCGCGGGGTAAGCAGTTCGATCGGGGACATGGGACTTACTCTTGAACCTGGCTCGAAGGCCCCATAATACTGCCCTGCGTACCGCCCCGAGTGCCGATCGATGTTCCTGCCGCTGGTCTACCACGATGACTACAGCCCGCCGTTTCCGGCGGAGCACCGCTTCCCGATGGAGAAGTTCCGCCTGCTCTACGCGCATTTGCTCGACAGCGGCCTGACCACCGACGCGCGCCTGCATCGACCGGACATGTGCCCGCCCGAGGTGCTCGCCCTGGCCCACTGTCCGGACTACATCCAGCGCTTCCTCAGCGGCGAGCTGGGCCGCGAGGAGCAGCGCCGCCTCGGCCTGCCCTGGAGCGAACCCTTGGCCCGACGCACCGTACGCGCGGTGGGCGGCTCACTGCTGACCGCCGACCTGGCCCTGAAGCACGGCCTGGCCTGCCACCTGGCCGGCGGCACCCACCACGCGCACTTCGACCACGCGGCGGGCTTCTGCATCTTCAACGACCTGGCGGTGATCAGCCGCTACCTGCTGGAAACAGGCAAGGCGCAACGGGTACTGATCTTCGACTGCGACGTGCACCAGGGCGACGGCACCGCGCGGCTGCTGGCCGCTACGCCGGAAGCGATCACCGTATCGCTGCATTGCGAGAAGAACTTCCCCGCGCGCAAGGCTGAAAGTGACTGGGACATCCCCCTGCCCATGGGTATGGGTGACGCCGACTACCTGCACGTGGTGGACGACGCACTGAACTACCTGCTGCCCCTGTATCAGCCAGACATCGTGCTCTACGATGCCGGCGTGGACGTGCACAAGGACGACGCCCTGGGCTATCTGCAACTCACCGACGCTGGCCTCGCCGAGCGCGACGAGCGGGTGATCCGCCACTGCCTGGGTCGGGACATTCCTGTGGTGGGCGTGATCGGCGGCGGCTACGACAAGGACCGTGCGGCGCTGGCAAGGCGGCATGGCATCCTGCACCACAGCGCGGATCGGGTCTGGCGGGAGATGGGACTGGGGCAGTGAATTCGAGCGATGCCCATGCCGTTGGATTGTTGGGTTTCGCCAGCTCTACCTATCCTGCGAAGGCGAATCGTGCCCAGTCCGGGGCTTTGCTGTAAGGGCGATTTCAATCGCCAAGCAGGCCGCAGTCCTGCCCCCTGGTGCAGTAGAATGCACCCTTCCCCCACTCCTGCATTCCTATCCCCATGAACCACTCCTCCCCCTTCGTCGCCGTCATCGGCGGTGGCCCCGCGGGCCTGATGGCCGCCGAAGTCCTGGCCCAGGGCGGTGCGCGGGTGGAATTGTTCGATGCCATGCCTTCGGTCGGTCGCAAATTCCTGCTGGCCGGTGTGGGCGGGATGAACATCACTCACTCGGAAGCGAAGGCGCCCTTTCTCGGCCGTTACGGCGCACGCCGCGATGAGGTCGCCGCGCTGTTGAAGGACTTCGGCGCCGAGGAGCTGCGGGCATGGATTCACGACCTCGGCATCGACACCTTCGTCGGCAGCTCGGGCCGGGTCTTCCCCACCGACATGAAGGCGGCGCCATTGCTGCGCGCCTGGCTCAAGCGCCTGCGCGAGCAAGGTGTGATTATCCACAACCGTCACCGCTGGCTGGGCTGGGATGACCAGGGCGCCCTGCGCATGGCCACGCCAGGCGGCGAAACCCGTGTGCAAGCCGATGCCTGCCTTCTGGCGCTCGGTGGCGGTAGCTGGGCGCGGTTGGGCTCGGATGGCGCCTGGGTTCCGCTGCTGGAAACGCGCGGCGTCCAGATTGCGCCGCTGCAATCGAGTAACTGCGGCTTCGAAGTGGCTGGCTGGAGCCCGCTGCTGCAAGAGAAGTTCGCCGGTGCGCCGATCAAGTCGGTCACCATTCGACTGGACGACACGGCACCGCGACAAGGCGAGTTCGTGCTCACCAGCAACGGTGTCGAAGGCAGCCTGATCTACGCCCTGTCCGCCGCCATCCGCGAGCGCATCAATACCACCGGCAGCGCCACCCTGTACCTCGACCTGCTGCCCAACCAGAGCGTGGAGAAGATCACCAAGGCCCTGGCCCGACCACGCGGCTCACGCTCCATGGCCAAGCACCTGCACAGCCAGCTGGGCATCGACGGCGCCCGCGCCGGCCTTTTGCGGGAGCTGTCGGCCAAGGACGACTTCCTTGATCCCGCCCGCCTGGCCGTCACCCTCAAAAACCTGCCGCTGACGCTGGTGCGGACGCGACCGCTGGACGAAGCCATCAGCTCGGCCGGTGGTGTGCCCTTCGAGGCAATGGACGAAGGTCTGATGCTCAAGCAATTGCCGGGGGTGTTCTGCGCCGGCGAGATGCTTGACTGGGAAGCCCCCACAGGCGGCTACCTGCTCACCGCCTGTTTCGCCAGCGGTCGCGCCGCCGCACAGGGCGTACTGCGCTGGCTCACGACGAGCTGACCGACCGGCAGCCCGCCATAAATCACATCTGATCGGAAGCTGGCCGCCAGGTGTCCGCTGGCACGCGGCCAGCGTCTATGCTTGCCCAGAGCCCAGCTTTTTCCATGCGGTGCCCCCAAGGTGATTCCCCTCCTCGTCTGCGACGACTCGATGATGGCGCGCAAGCAGTTGATCCGCGCGCTGCCGCTGGACTGGCCGGTGCATATCACACAGGCCGGCAACGGCGAAGAAGCCCTTGATGCCATCCGCAAGGGCCACGGCCACGTGGTCCTGCTGGACCTGACCATGCCGGTGATGGACGGCTACCAGGTCCTCAGCCGAATCCGCACCGAAGGCCTGAAGGCCCGCGTGGTGGTGGTGTCCGGCGATGTCCAGGAAGAGGCCCAGCGCCGTGTCCAGGAACTGGGCGCGCTCGCCTTCATCCGCAAGCCAGCCGACCCGGACGAACTGCGCGAAACCCTGATCCGTCTCGGATTGCTGAGACCGGCGCCGTCCACCAGCCCGGTCATCGGCGTCCCCGGCCGCATCGACCCGGACCTGCGGGTGAATTTCCGCGACGCCCTGCGCGAAGTCAGCAACGTCGCCATGGGCCGCGCCGCTGCCTTGCTGGCGCGTGTGCTCGGCGTGTTCGTGCAATTACCGGTGCCCAACGTCAACCTCTTCGAAGTCAGCGAGCTGCACATGGCCCTGGCCGACGCCCAGCGCGGCGAGCGGTTGTCGGCGGTGTGCCAGGGCTTCATCGGCGAATCCATCGCCGGCGAGGCACTGCTGCTGTTCCACGACGCCGAGAGCGCCGAGGTGGCGCGCCTGCTCGGATGGCAGCCCCAGGGCGATACCGATGAGGCGGAGATGCTGCTGGACCTGGCGAGCATCCTGATCGGCGCCTGTCTGGCTGGCATCGCCGAGCAGATCGATGTGCGTTTTTCCCAGGGCCACCCACAACTGCTCGGCCAGCACAGCTCCATCGAACGACTGTTCCAGCTCAATAACCGGCGCTGGCGCAAGACGCTGGCGGTGGAGATCAGCTACGCCATCGAAGACCACAACCTGCACTTCGACCTGCTGCTGCTCTTCACCGAAACCTCCATCGCGCGCCTGACCCAGAAGATCCACTACCTGATGGACTGACCCATGCCGGCACAGATCGACTTCAAGGAACTCCACTGGCTGCTCGATATCGTCCAGTGCCTGGACGTCGGAGTGGTGGTCCTGGACCGCCAGTACCGAATCGAGGTGTGGAACAGTTTCATGGAGAATCATTCAGGCCTCGGTCCCGACCGGGTGCATGGCAAGAACCTCTTCGACGTATTCCCGGAGATCGACCGCAGCTGGTTGCGCCGCAAGGTCGACACCGTGCTGCAACTCGGGACCCGCGCTTTCAGCCTGTGGGAACAACGGCCCTACCTGATTCGCTTCGAGAATTACCGCCCGATCACCGGCGAGGAAGATTTCATGTACCAGAACCTCACGGTCCTGCCCCTGGCGGCGGCTGGTGGGCAGGTCGAGCGGGTCTGCCTGGTGATCACCGACATGACCGAGGTGGCGCGTTTGAAGCGGCAGCTGGCGGAGACAAGTCGTCCGCGGCTCTTGTAGGGGGAGTGCCTTTTGTGGGGGCGATTTCAATCGCTATGCAGGCCGCAGGCCTGCCCTGCCGAAGCCAATAGGGGCAGCTGCGCTGCCCTTAGCGAATGAATTCGCCCCCACAGGAGAAGCCCTCTATTTGATGTACCACCCCCACGGCTCGGCGCTTGTGTACTCGGTGACCTGCTTGACCTCCAGGTAGTTCTCCAGCCCCCAGCGGCCCAGCTCGCGGCCGATACCGCTTTGTTTCATGCCGCCCCAGGGCGCCTGGGTGAAGGTGGGTTGCGAGCAGTTGACCCAGACGATGCCGGCACGCAGGCCGTTGGCCACCCGCGCGGCACGGTCCAGGTCGGTGCTCATGACCGCAGCGGCCAGGCCGAAGCGGCTGTCGTTGGCCATGCGCAAGGCGTCCGCCTCGGTCTTGAAGCGTTTCACGCAGAGCACCGGCCCGAAGATTTCCTCACGCCAGATTCGGCTGCTGTCCGCCGGCTCATCGAACACCGCCGGCTCGACGAAATAGCCATGGGACAGGTGCGGGGGGCGCTTGCCACCGGTCAGCAGATTGGCCTCCTGCTTGCCCTGTTCGATCATGCCCATGACCTTCTGGTATTGCCCGGCGCTCACCAGCGGCCCCAGCAAGACGCCGCGTTCCAGGCCGGGGCCGATGGCGATGCGCCGGGTCTCTTCCACCAGGCGCTCGATCAGTCGAGGGGCGATGCCCTCCTGCACCAGCAGACGCGAGGTGGCGCTGCACACCTGCCCCTGGTTCCAGAAGATGCCGAACATGATCCATTCCACCGCGGCGTTCACGTCGGCGTCGTCGAAGACGATGAAGGCCGACTTGCCGCCCAGCTCCAGGCTGATGTTCTTGATGTCGACGGCGGCGGCCGACATGATTTTCGTCCCCGTCGGCACGCTGCCGGTGAAGGCCAGCTTGTCCACACCCGGATGCTGGCTGAGAGGCCCGCCAGCTTCGCTGCCAAGGCCCGTGACCACATTGAGCACACCGGAGGGCAAGCCGATACGCTCGGCGGCGCCGGCCAGTTCCAGCGCGGTCAGCGGCGTCATCTCCGACGGTTTGAGCACGCAGGTAGCGCCCGCCGCCAGGGCCGGGGCGACCTTCCAGGCGGCCATCAGTAGCGGATAGTTCCAGGGGATGATCTGCCCGGCGACGCCCACCGGTTCGTAACGGATGCGGCAGCTGAAGCGGTCATCCGGCAGCGCCAGCGGTTGGTCCTGGCGGCCATCCAGCTCCCGCGCCAGTTCGGCGTAGTAGCGGAAGCAGCCGATGGCGTCGGCGATGTCCCATTGCGCCTCCGGCAGCGGCTTGCCGTTATCGCGTACTTCCAGAACTGCCAGGGCGTCCTGGCGACATTCCAGCTCATCGGCCAGGGCTTCCAGCCAACCGGCACGCTCTGCCCCGCTGTTCTGACCCCAGCCCCGATTGAAGGCCTGGCGAGCGGCATGTACGGCATGGTCGATATCTTCCTCGGTGGCCGCCGGCACCCGCTGGATCAGGTCGCCACTGCTGGGGTCCAGCACTTCGAAATAGCCGCCCAGATCGGGACGGACCCATTGCCCGTTGATGTACAGCTGGTCACGCATGGCTTTGCTCCATGGGCGCTCAGGCGCCGCTGCGACGGTTCTGCAGGTAGCGGGAGGTGAACAGCAGCGCCAGGGAGACGCAGATGATCACCGTCGAAATGGCATTGATCTCCGGGGTGATGCCCCGGCGGATCGACGAGAAGATGTAGATCGGCAGGGTGGTTTCCGAGCCGGCGACGAAGAAGGCGATGATGAAATCGTCGAAGCTGAAGGTGAACGCCAGCAGGAAGCCGGCAAGGATGGCGGGGGCGATCTGCGGCAGGGTCACCCGGCGAAAGGTTTCCAGGGGCGGCGCATAGAGGTCCGCGGAGGCTTCCAGCAGAGCCTTGTCCAGAGCTTCGACGCGGGTGCGGACGATCACCATCACCAGCGCCATGGTGAACAGCGAGTGCGCAGCGATCACCGTGAACAACCCCATGCGCAGGCGCGGCAAGCCGGTGCCCAGCAACAGGTCGAGCAGCGGATTGACCACCTCGAACAGGCTGATGAAGGCGATCAGGGTGGCGATGCCGATGACGATGCCAGGGATGATGATGGCGCAGTAGGTCAGTGCATCGAAAAACAGCCGCACGCGCCTACCCACCCGCTGCAGGCCAAAGACCGCGAGGGTGCCGAACACCGTGGCGATCAGCGCCGAGCAGAAAGCGATCAGCGCGCTGGTGCCCAGGGCTTCCATGATGAAGGGGTTACCGAAGGCACGGCCGAACCACTGCGCCGAGCAGCATTCGAAGGCCAGTCCGCTGCGCCCGGCGTTGAAGGAGAACAGCACGATCAGCGCAATCGGCGCGTAGAGGAACAGGTACAGCGAGGTGGAATAGCTGCGCAGCCACATCAGAGCATCCCCTCCGTGCCGCGCTTGCCGTAGCGCGCCACCAGCTTCAGGTAGAGGGCGATGATCGCCAGCATCATCGCCACCAAGGTCATGGCCACCGCGCTGCCGAACGGCCAATTGCGCGATTGCAGAAAGAGGTCGACCAGGGCGTTGCCGACGAAGAACACCTTGCCGCCGCCAAGGATGGCCGGAATCAGGAACTCGCCCATGAGCAGGATGAACACCAGCATCGCGCCGGTGATGACGCCGGGGGCGGAGAGCGGCAGGGTCACCCGCCGGAAGGTTTCGAAGGCGCTGGCGCCGAGATCGGACGAAGCTTCCAGCAAGCGTTTGTCCAGCTTCTCCAGGCTGACGTAGATGGGGAACACCATCAGCGGCAGGTAGCCGTAGACGATGCCGATCAGCACCGCGGTCGGTGAATTGATCAGCCGCACATCTTCCAGCCCGACCATCGCCAGCAGCGCCGGGATACCCTTGCCGCCAAGGATGAAGATCCAGGCATAGGTACGAATCAGGAAGCTGGTCCAGAACGGCACTATCACCAGGGTCAGCAACAGCGAGCGGTTGCGCTGCACCTTCACGGCCAGGAAGTAGGCCAGCGGGTAAGCCGCTACCAGGCACACCAGGGTGCCCAATGGCGCCAGCAGCAGGGTGTTGTAGAAGGCCTTCGCCCGCGAACCCAGGTTCAGGTAGTTGTCCAGGGTCAGCGCCGCGCTGTAGCCACCCACCGGGCTCCGCTCGCCCAGGCTGAAGACCAGGATGATCACCAGCGGCAGCAGGAGCAGCAGGAGGAACCACAGGGTGGAGGGCAGCAACAGGAGCAGCGTGACGCGCCGGCCCAGGCTGCGGCTTTCGACTGGCGCGGCCCGACCCGTATCGGCCAGCGCTGGAGCGCCGAGGGCGACATTCATGGAGGATTCCTTGCGATTCATGGAGACGTCCACTGTAGGAGCGAGCTTGCTTGCGAACGCAGTTTCGCTAACAAGCTCGCTCCTACAACGTCCTGCATCAGGCTGCCTTGAAGCGCGCCATCAGTTCCGCCCGTGCCGGGCTGGTCAGGGTGGCTGCGGCACCGAATTCCAAGGCACTGAGCAGGTCGGCGGCCGGATACATGATCGGGTCTTCGAGCATGGACTTGGGCAACAGCGCATCCACCCGTTTGTCGCCGGTTGGGTAGCCGTGGGCTTCCACTTCGAGCTTGTTCACCTGCGGGTCGAGCAGGTAGTTGATCAGCGCATAGGCCGCATCCGGCCGCTCGGCGCTCTTCGGAATGGCGAAGAAGTCGCTCCACAGTTCGCCACCCTCGCGCCCCAGCACGTACGTCATCTGCGGCATGTCGCGGTGCAGCTGGGAGGCATCGCCGGTCCAGCACATGGACATCCAGGCATCGCCATTGCGCATGGAGGGCTGGTAGTCGGAGTTGATGGCGAAGAGGTGCGGCTTGACCTCCAGCAGCAGCTTCTCGGCGTCGGCCAGCTCCTTCGGATCGATCGAGTTGAAGCTGTAGCCGAAGGACTTCAGCGCGTTGCCGATGACGGTGAGCTGGTAGTCGTGGACCATCACCCGGCCAGTGGCCTCGCCTTTGCTCAGTTCCCAGAACTCCTTCCAGGTGGTGGGCCTGGCCTTGATCTTCCCGCTGTCGTAGACGAATCCGGTGGTGCCCCAGTTCTTCGGCACGGCGTAGGTCTTGCCGTTAATCACGCCCTGCTCCATGAAGCGCTTTTCATAGGAGGCCGGATCGAAGTTGGGGATGCGCGACAGATCCAGGGGTTCGATCAGGCCCAACTCGGCGTAGGTGCTGATGGTGTAGTTGGTAGGCACGAAGACGTCCCAGCCGCTGCCGCCGGCCTGGAGCTTGGCGAGCATCTCTTCGTTGGAGCCAAAGACATTCATCTGCACCTGAGCGCCGGTCTTTTCGGCGAAGGCGGCGAAGTTCTCGGCATTGTGATAGTTCGGCCAGGTGGCAAGCACCACGCGATCGCCGAGGGAGCCCTTCTCGGCGGCGAAGGCCCGGTTGCCGGTGAGCAGCCCCGGCATGTTGGCGGCCATGACCGCCATGGCCAGGCCCAGGCCGGTACGGCCGAGGAACTCGCGACGGCTGATGGAGCCGTTTTGCCAACTGCGCAGTTGCTTGATGAAGTCTTTCCGATCCATTGCTGCTACCTGCCTGTGAGTGGTTGGTTGTTCTTGTCCGTTCCGTACTGCGTCGTTACAGGGTCATTGCGAGGCCGGCGGCCTGATCCCAGCCAATGCGTACCGGCGACCCATGTTCGAAGGCCGAGCGCTCGTGCTGCCCATGGCGTGGCACGCGCACGCAGACGATGCCGAACGGCTCGGTACGCACGCGGTACTCGGTGAGATTGCCGAGGTAGATGCGGTCCACCACCTGGCCGGGCAGGCTGATCTCCCGGGACAGCGCCACTTCGCCAGCGCCGATGGCGATCAGTTCCGGGCGCACCGCGATGCAGCCAGGCTCGGACGCCTTCAGGACAGGCCCGGTTGGGGTCGGCGGGCTGGCCAGTTGCAGACCATGGGTGGTTTCGAGCAGCACGCGGCCACCCTCGATGCGCCGCACGGTGCCGTCGAACAGGTTGGATTCGCCAATGAAGTCGGCCACGTAGCGAGTCGCAGGCGTTTCGTAGAGCTGCTCGGGGCTGGCGCTCTGGAGAATCTGGCCATCCTGCATGACGCTGATGCTGTCGCTCATGGACAACGCCTCTTCCTGATCATGGGTGACCAGTACGAAGGTGATGCCGACCTCGCGCTGCAGGCGCAGCAGTTCGGACTGCATCTCCTTGCGCAGCTTGCGGTCCAGCGCGGCCAAGGGTTCGTCCAGCAACAGCACCGTGGGCTTATTCACCAGGGCGCGGGCCAGGGCGACCCGTTGCTGCTGGCCGCCAGACAGTTCATGGGGCTTGCGTTGGCCAAAGCCGGAGAGGCGCACCATTTCCAATGCTTCATCGGCCAGGCGCCGTTGCTCTGCACGGTCCGGGCGCGGCTGGTGGTAGCGCAGGCCGTAGGCAATGTTTTCCGCCACCGAGAGGTGCGGGAACAGTGCATAACTCTGGAACACCATGTTCACCGGCCGCTGGTGCGCCGGCACCCCGGCCACCGAACGCCCGGCCAACAGCACTTCGCCTTCGCTGGGCTGCTCGAAGCCGGCGATCATCCGCAGGGTGGTGGTCTTGCCGCAACCGGAACTGCCGAGGAAGGAATGAAAGGAACCACGCCGCACCTTGAAGTTCAGGCCGTTCACCGCCGCAACCGCGCCATAGCGCTTGACCACATGGCGGAACTCGATATCGAAGCACTCGCTTGCATCACTCACGGCCGGCCCCTTTTTGCAGGTGTTCTTGGCATATGGCCACACGCTAGCAATGGCGGTTTTCGGCTGTATATATCCCTCCGGGGATAGGCGCGCCCTCCACAGAAACTGTGGAGCAGCATGTGGATAAGTTATGGATGACCGGCTACAGCTCGCTTGCCGCAAGGGCTTGAAGCAAGTGCTTGGTTTTTGAGCAGCGCTTGATCCGAAGGGGCCAATTCATTCGCCCCTACACAGAATGTCCAGTCGCAGCAGCCTGGATATCCATCTCACTGCCCACAAATTCTGTGCAAATGATTGTGGATAAGTCGTGGGTAGCCGCGGCGGAGGCCCGTGGCGACTGGTTTCGCGCAGGCTGCTCGGTTATTGATCAGCGCCTGTTAATCGCCAACAGCGATAAGCCTAAACCGCCTTTTGCAGCGCTTCTGGCTCATCCCGCTGGCCGGCAAGATCACGCACGAACAGGCCCAGCAGTTCCGACTGGCTACCAATGCCGAGCTTGGCGTAGATGTTCTTGCGGTGGATCTTCACCGTCCCCGGGCTTATGCACAAATGCTCGGCCACCGAAGCGCTGGAGTGGCCGCGCAGCAGCATCTGCACCACTTCCTGCTCACGCGCCGTCAGCACATGGGCGCCGAACTGATCGAAAGCTTCGCGGATCTTGTAGTCCAGGTCCTGTGCGGGGCGCGGCGCATGGGCACGGGCCAGTTCCCAGGCTTCGTTGACTACCTGTTCGACCACGGGCTGGGCACAGTCCAGCAGTTGCATCTCGTCACGGCTGTAGGCCGGGCTGCAGGTGCTGCGCATCAGCGAGAACACCGCCTTGGCACCGTCGGCCAGGTCGACGAAGAAGGCGATCTCCTCGGTCAGGCCCGTCTGCTGGTAGTAGGTGACGTAGTACTCGCCGAGATAGAAGTGGTCCGGGGCGAACTGGCGCAGGCGCCAGAGGCCAGGTGCCTGGTTGCGGGTGCAGGCGAGGTAGAAAGGATCGAGCAGGTAGGGACCAACCTGGTAGTCCTCGACGTACACATGGCGCTTGTCCGGTGGGAAGGTGTCGAATAGCGCCAAGGGCCGGTGATTGCCTTCGTAGACGAAGAGCACGAAATGATCGACATGGCAGACCTGCTGCAGCCACTGGCTGAGGCCGAGCA
The DNA here is from genome assembly GCF_029871195.1 of Pseudomonas sp. BN415. Taxonomy (NCBI): domain Bacteria; kingdom Pseudomonadati; phylum Pseudomonadota; class Gammaproteobacteria; order Pseudomonadales; family Pseudomonadaceae; genus Pseudomonas; species Pseudomonas sp. BN415. Next base: position 86,506 of record NZ_SSOK01000058.1, on the reverse strand, counting down.
AACGTGCCCGGCCTGCCGGTTGGGCCAGCAGGTGGGCGACACCGGTGGTCCAGTGTTTGAGTTCCTTGTGGCGCATGTGGGAAATGCCTGAGGTTGGGCTGCGCTTCAATCACTATAGGCGTTCAGCATTTCGCACAGAAATGCAGGAAGTGAGCCAATATCCTGAAAGCCCAACCAGGCCCTCTGTTACGGGACTGGACGTTCATCGCCCTGCCCCATTGCGGTTCCCACAGCGCCATAAGGCGTCACCCTTCACCACATTCGAGTGACGCTCGGGGTGGCGTTCAGCCCTTCTTGGCCTTACCGAAGCCCGGGGCCTTGCGCACCGACTTGACCTTGGGTTTTTCGCTGTCGATCCAGCGCCCCAGGGACGCGCCCTTGACCGCTTTGCCGGCACCTGCCTGAGGTTCCTTAGGCTTCTTCGGTTTCTTTGGCTTCTTCACTACCTGGCCGGTGGCGTCAGTCATCGGTACCCGGTGATCGGGGATGAAATCCGGCTCATCGCGGCGCTGCAGGGTCTGGCGTGTCAGCACTTCGATGGCCGCCAGCAGTTGCACTTCGTCGGCGCAGACCAGGGACACCGCCTCGCCGGTGGCGCCAGCGCGACCGGTACGGCCGATGCGATGCACGTAGTCCTCGGCGACGATGGGCAGGTCGAAGTTGACCACCAGCGGCAGATCGTCGATGTCCAGGCCGCGGGCCGCCACATCGGTAGCCACCAGCACCTGCACTTCGCTGTCCTTGAACCGCTGCAGTGCGCGCAGTCGAGAGGGCTGCGGCTTGTCGCCATGGATGGCGTCGGCGGAGACGCCATGCGCCTGGAGCTCGTCCACCAGTTGATCGACCCCCTTGCGGGTCTTGGCGAAGACCAGCACCTGCCCCCAGCGACGATCCTCAAGCAGGTGCAGGAACAGCTCACTCTTGCGCTTCTTGTCCACCGGGATCAGCCACTGGCGCACGCTCTTGGCGGCAGCATTGCGTGGGCTGACTTCGACGGACAGTGGGTCGCGCAGCAGCTCGCGGGCCATCTGGCGGATGGCATCGGAGAAGGTGGCAGAGAACAGCAGGGTCTGGCGGCGTTTAGGCAGCGCGACGAAAAGTTCGTCCAGCTCACGGGCGAAGCCGAGGTCGAGCATGCGGTCGGCCTCGTCCAACACCAGCACCTGGAGCTGGTTGAACTTCACCGCATTCTGCCGATAGAGGTCGAGCAGCCGGCCGGGGGTGGCGACGAGGACGTCGATGCCCTTGCGCAGCTTCATCATCTGCGGATTGATGCTGACGCCGCCGTAGACCGCGTAGTTGCGCAGCGGCAGGTGCTGGCCGTAGACGCGGAAGCTTTCGTTGACCTGCTCCGCCAGCTCGCGGGTGGGCACCAGCACCAGGGCGCGCACTGAGTTGCTGGCCACTTGCGGGCCTTCCTGGGTCAGCTTTTGCAGTAGCGGCAGGGCGAAGCCGGCGGTCTTGCCGGTGCCGGTCTGGGCCGCAGCCATCAAGTCGCGCCCTTTGAGGACGGCGGGAATCGCCTCGGCCTGCACCGGCGATGGGGTCTGGTAGCCGAGCGCCTCGGTGGCGCGCAGCAAGGGTTCGATCAGGCCGAGGGAAGCGAAGGTCATTGGGGCAGCCATAGTGTGCGGAAAAGGCGCAATTCTAGCAGGCCGCCCCAGCCCTTCGGGATCAACTGGTCTGCTCTTGCAGCCCTTCGGCCTTCTCCTCGTTGCGCTCGCGCCATTGCGGCAGCCCGATCAGCACCACCGCGCTGATGATCACCAGCATGGCCAAGGCTTCCTCGATGCCGATGGTTTCACCCGCAAAGCCGATACCCAGCAACACCGCCACCACCGGATTGACATAGGCGTAGCTGGTAGCCGCTGCCGGGCGCACGTTTTTGAGCAGGTAGAGGTAGGAGCTGAAGGCGATGATGGAGCCGAACACGATCAGGTAGGCCAACGCCCCCCAACCGGCGGCAGTGGGCGCACTGACCATGCGTTCGCCGCTGAGCAGGCTACCGGCCAGCAGAGCGACGCCGCCGGCGAGCATTTCCACGGCACTGGCCATGGGGCCGGCGGGCAACTTGAGGTTCTTGCTCCACATGGAGCCGAAGGACCAGGCCGCCGCCGCGAAGATGATCAGGACGGCGCCGAGGGGACTGGCCTGGAGGTTGGAGCCGAGGTTGAGCAGGCCGATGCCGGTCAGCCCCAGGAAGATGCCGGCCCACTCCAGGCGCGTGGTGCGCTGACCCCAGATCAGGCCGAACAGCAGTGCGAACAGCGGCACCGTGGCCACGGCCAGCGCAGCGACACCCGACGCCACGCCCAGATCCTCGGCCAGGGTCACGCCGCCATTGCCGCAGCTGAGCAACAAAAAGCCAATCGCTGCAGCGGACTTCCATTCCTGCCAGCTCGGGTTGGGCACTCCGCGCCATCGCAGGAAGCCGTACATCAACGCGCCTGCGACCACGAAGCGGATGCCCGCCATCAGCAACGGCGGCCAGGATTCGACGCCGATGCGGATCGCGAGATAGGTGGAGCCCCAGATCAGGTAAAGAGCGAGGAAGGCCCCAATGAGCAAGAGCGGAAAACGGCGCGCAGGCATGATCGGAACTCGACAACGGCAGGAATGAGGTGTCTATTCTAAGTAAGGCGATACGAGAGAAATAAGGACGAAAGCCTTATTCATGGCGCCTGAAACCTTGGAAAGAACTGATTTCATAATCTTCTGCCGTTGATTCGACAGAAGCCGAATCCGGAGGTCCCGTGGACAAGTACGACCGACTGCTGTTGGCGGCACTCATCGAGAATGGCCGAGCATCCTTCGCCGACCTGGCCCGCCGGGTCAACTTGTCGCCGCCGGCTGTGGCGGACCGGGTTGCCAAGCTGGAAGCCAGCGGCGTCATCACCGGCTACCACGCCAGTGTCGACCTGGCGAAGGTGGGCCTGCCCATCGAATGCGTGATCGAACTGCGCATCACCGACCGCGACTACAAGCGCACCCAGGAAGCCCTGGAGAAGATCCCCCAGCTGAACCTCTGCCACCGGGTCACCGGCGATGCCTGCCTGCTGATCAAGGCCGCCGTGGCCTCGATGCCGGAGCTGCAGGACCTGATCGACCAGATCGGCAAATTCGGCGCGACCAAGACGTCGCTGATTCTCTCGACGCCCTTCGAGCAGAGGATTCCCGGGGTGCTTCAGGAGCGCGGTAAGGTCGAAACCCTGCGAACGGTGAAAGGCTGAGCGCCCTGAGGGGCTCTCAACCCTCCCGATGCCGTCTGAGCGCTTCGGGCATTTTCGCGGCCGGCACTTTCTGCAGGCTGCAGAACAGCGTGTGCGAGACCTCATTGATCCCGTGCCTGTCGCGCAGGCGCCCGGCCAGGTGCAAGGTAAGGTTGGCGGCCATCTCGGCGTCGGCCAGTGCACGGTGGGCCTTGCCGGTGTTGGGAAGGCCCGCCCAGGCATTGAGCGTGCCGAGTTTATGGTTGGGTGCTTCCGGCAACAGGCGTCGCGCAAGCAGCAGGGAACAGGCAAACGCCTGCCGACGTGAACGGCCGATGCGGGCCAACTCGAAATCCCAGAACTTCTGGTCGAAAGAGGCGTTGTGCGCCAGCAGCGGCAGGTCACCGATGAAGTCGGCGGCCTCGCCCATTACCTGCTCCACCGGCGGCGCGTCGCGCAGCATGGCAGTGGTGATCCCGGTCAGGCCCTGGATGAAGGCAGGCACCGGTATGCCGGCGTTCATCAGGCTCTGGTAGCGATCGACGATACGTCCGCCCTCCAGGATGACCACACCTATCTCGGTGGCGCGGCAGTCGTTGCCCGGCGTGATGCCGGTAGTCTCGAAGTCGATGACGGCGATGGGGTCCACAAGAATGTCCAGTTTGGGGCGGGTTTCAGTTCCGCAACAGCAGGTTGCCTTCGATGGGCTGGTAGCGACTCGCGGCACGGATCAGCGATTGTGCAGTGAGGCCGGGCACGCCGTAGACCAGGGTTTCCACGCCATGGGCTTGGGCCACTCGCTCCAGCAACAGGTCGAAATCGCCGTCGCCCGAGGCCAACACCACCAGATCCACGCGGGGAGCGGCATCGAGCACATCAATGGTAATGCCGACGTCCCAGTCGCCTTTCGCCGAACCGTCGCTGCGCTGGATGAAGGGTTTGAGCTTCACGTTGAAGCCCAGGTTGCGCAGGATTTGCTGGAACTGCTGTTGCTTGGGGTCGCCCCGGTCGATGGCGTAGGCGCTGGCTTCGACTATGGCCCCCTCGGCACTGACGCTCTGCCAGAAGGCGCTGTAGTGGAAGTGGCAGCCGTAGACATGACGCACCGTGTAGTAGAGGTTCTGCACGTCGGCGAATACTGCGATTTTCTTCAACGCGGCTCCTCGCGGCTGGCTGGCGGCGGCTGGATAAGGGTAGATTTTCGCCAGTATGCCAGCCTCAGGGAATAGAAAGTGGATATGACCTTGCAGAAGTCGCCAGGTGCCCTGCTGATCATCGATCAGCAGCGGGGTATTCGCCGCCTGGACAAACCACGCAATAACCCCGTTGCAGAAACCCACATGGCAGCTTTGCTGGCACAGTGGCGCAAGGCCGGCTGGCCGCTGGTGCACATCCGCCACATCTCTCGCGAGCCGAATTCGGTCTTTGCCCCCGGCCAACCCGGCGCCCTGTTCCAGCCAGAGTTCACACCTCTGGATCACGAGCAGGTGCTGGAAAAGAACGTCCCCGACGCCTTTATCAACAGCGGCCTGGAACACTGGTTGCGAGTACGCGGCATCGATGCGTTGGTGATCGTCGGCGTCGCCAGCGAGAACTCGGTAGAAGCCACCGCCCGCAGCGCCGGAAACCTGGGCTTCACCACACGGGTAGTGACAGACGCCTGCTACACCTTCGCCAAATCTGACTTCGCCGGCCGCCCGCGCAGCGCCGAAGAAGTGCATGACATGGCCATGGCCAACCTGCATGGCGAGTACGCCCAGGTGCTGTTCGCTGACGAACTGCTGGCGACCTGGCCGACGCCTTGAGAGCGGACGTCTATAGTTTCAGCTACCCCCGCGAGCTTCGAGAACGGGGAAGACGCCGAGACCCACCGCATGGGTCTGTTGCAGGGAGCAAGGCGCCCGCCATGGCAGGCGGCGCCGTCTGGCAGTCACTCCAGCCGCAGGCCGTGCCAAAGGCGATTGTGCAATGCGCGCTCATGGATGCTGCCTGCTTGCCCTGCTGCTCCTGTCTGCCCCTTGTCATGCCGAGGCGCGCCTGGTGTTCAGCGCCTTCCCCGACCAGGGCCTGCCCCTGTTTCAGATCTGCAAACGCATATTGGTGGAAGCCTACGCGGAGCTCGGCATCCGCATCGAGACGCGCGCCGCACCCGCCGCCCGCGCCTTACAATACGCCGAGCGCGGCCTGAACGATGGCGAACTGTGCCGCACTAGCCTGGTCGCCGAGCAGCGCAACGACCTGCTGCTGATCCGCACTCCGTTGTTCGAGACCTACACCGTGGCCTTCGCCAATCGCCCGCTGCCACTGCACGGCTGGTCCAGCCTCAAGCCCTACCTGGTGGGTTTCGAACGCGGCAAGGCGGCGCTGGAGCTGCGACTGAAAGGCGTGCGCATGTCACCGTCCAACGGGGTGGAGAACGGCATGCGCAAACTGGCCGGGGGGCGGGTTGACGTGCATTTAGAGGATTACTATTCGGGCATGTGCATCCTGCGCCAGGGCGGTATGCGCGGTATCCAGCCGCTGTATCCGGTGCTTGAGCGGTTCTCCATGCACCACTATCTCAACCCACGCCATCGCGACCTGGCCGTTCGCCTGGAGGAGGTGCTGCGGCACATGGCGAAAACAGGTCGCCTGCAACAAATCGAGCAGCAGGTTCTGCATGAGGCCGGGCTGGATGATCTGAGCCCACCCTGAACGGCTATCATGGCGCTCCTGTTTCCCATCATCCGGAACTCCGATGTCGCTTCACGCCCGCAATCTGGCCCTGCTCGACGATCTCGCCATCCCCTACCGGGAGGTCAGTCACGAAGCCGTGCTCGACTACCCCACCGCTCATGCGGTGCGCCAGCGCTTCGACCTGCGCGGGGTGGAGAGCAAGAGCCTGTTCCTGCGCCTGAAAGGCGGCGGCTACGCCATGCTGGTAACGCTGGAGAACGCGCGGGCCGACTGGGTCCAACTCAAGGCAGTGCTGGGTGCGCGTCCGAGCATCGCCAGCGACGAGGAGCTGGTGGCCCTGACCGGCTGCGTGCCGCAGTGCGCCTGTCCGCTGGGGCATGCCGCGTCGATTACGCTGGTCTTCGACGACGCTATCCTCCAACACGAATACCTGCTCTTTTCGCCCGGCCCGCCAGAACGTACGCTGGAGGTTACCACCGCCGACCTTGCACGCCTGCTGCCAACCCTCCCCAATCGGGTGCTGAACTATCGTTCCAGCTGAGGATGCCTTTGGAGGCAGCCGTAGCTTGGGCTAAAGTGCCCAAGACTGACTGCCGCTAGATGTGACTGCCCGCTGATGAATCCTTTCGAGCTGCTGCGCGACACCTGGTACTTCTTCTCCCGCAACGTCGGCGAGATCGTCCTGCTCTGCCTGCCGACCATTCTTATCGAAGCCATCGCCCAACAAGGGCTGATCGCCTGGCTTGGCCCGGACAAGTCCCAGGGCGCCTCGATCATCCTCAGCATGCTGTTCTACCCGCTCTACGTCGGCGCGCTGATCATTTTCGTCGACAGCCGCAGCCACCGCATCCGGCTCAAACCCCGGCAGGTGCTGGAGATGGCGCTGTTCCGCTGGCCCTCCTTTGCCGTGCTGGCTGCCATCAGCACGCTGCTGATCATGGTCGGGGCCTGGATGCTGATCATTCCCGGCCTCTACGTGATGATCAAACTGGCGTTCGCCGAATACCTGCTGGTGCTGGAGGGCAAGGCTCCGCTGGACGCCATCAAGGAAAGCTTCGCCCTGACCCGGGGACATTTCTGGAGCATCCTCGCCTGCGTGCTGCTGGTGATGGGACCGATCTGGATGGTGGACTGGTTCGCCTATCGCGAACTCGGGGACAACCCGGACCCGGTGGGCACCGTGATGCTTGAAAGCTTCAATAGCTTCTTCCAGCTGTTTGTCAGCATCACCCTGTACCGGATGTTCACGCTGGTGACGGAGCAGGCGACCGAGCAGTGATCGCTGCCCGAAAGACGATTGAACTACGTAGCGAGCGTCGGCTGATTTCAACAACGCATGGCCGAGTGCAGTAGTTTTTTGCCAGGCTGCTAGTCTTTTCAAGCCACTCAAGGAGGATCCCCATGGCTGAAAACCCCAGCATCCTGTCCCACATCTCGGTGGGCACCAACGACTTCGAGCGCGCCGTCGCCTTCTACGACAAGGTGCTGGCCACCCTGGACTGCAGACGCATCATGGAGCACCCCGGCGCCGTGGCCTACGGCCGCGAGTTCCCCGAGTTCTGGGTGCAGACACCCGTGGACGGCCGCCCGGCCAGCGTTGGCAATGGTGCCCACATTGGCTTCTTCGCCCCTAGCAAGGAGGCCGTGCTGGCTTTCTTCGAAGCAGCGCTGGATGCCGGCGGCAAGGGCGACGGTGAACCCGGTCCGCGTCCGGAATACGGCGATCCCTACTATGGCTGTTTCGTCCGCGACCTGGACGGCCACAAGATCGAAGCGACCTTCTGGGACATGGACCTGGATCAGGGCTACGAGCTGTACATCGAACCCCACGCTCACTGAGCGCCGGGGCGATAGCGTTGCGCGGCGCCCAGCACCCAACCTTCATCGATCATCTTCCCCAAGGCCTCGGCAATGGCCTGGCGCTGGGGCAGCAAAGACCGCTGGCGCGAGAAGCCGAGGAAAAGTTCGGTGCGTGCCGGTGGCCGATAAGCCAGTTTGACGATGCGCCCCGCCAGGGCCGGGTCGCGCAGCAATTCATAGTCCACCTGGCAGTCGGTGCCGATCACCAACTGCAGTCGTTTGTGACGCAGCATGTCCAGCAACTGCCCTTCACTGCCGACCCCGACCTTGCGCAAGGCCTTGTCGGAGTCGAAGGGTTCGAAGTAGGCCGAGCCCCGCACGAAACCGATGTCGTATTGGCCCAGCTGCGGATAGCCGGTGATGGTCTGGGCCAACTCCGGCAGGCTGTAGAAGCGCGGCGCGCAGGTGAAGTACGGGCGCTCCAGATAATCGATATAACGCTCGCGCTCTGGCGTCCGGGCAAGCCCGGTCATCAGATCCGCCGACCCCCGCTCCAGGGCAGCCAGCCCCCGCGACCAGGGCGCACGCTGTACTTCGAAGCGCAGCCCGGTACGGCGTTCCAGTTCGGCCAGCAGGTCCATGTCCAGGCCGCGCAATGCCCCCCCTTCTCCCGCAATGCGAAAGGGAGGCCAGTAGTCGGTCATCACCCGCAACGGTGCCTGGTCGTCTGCGTTTGCCAGGCCGGGAAGCAGTAGCACGCCCGCCAGCCAGAGTCGGCGACGCCGCGCTTTGGAGATAAAGGCCAGGAATGACCAGAGGACTACTCCCAGCTGCATGCTGGCTCCCGGATCAGTCTTGCAGTTCGTTATGAGTGCCATCGCAGCAAGGCGGTGTGTGGCTGTGTTTGCAGCCACAGAAATACAGGGTTTCGCTGACCTCTGCATGGAATTTGAGTGGCACCAGGCCACTACCCTTGTGAGACCCATCACAAAATGGCTGTTGCTGGCTTCGACCACAGCGACACCAGAAGTAATCCCGACCAGCGACCACCTCCACCTCGTAGGGGCCCTTTTGGGCGATACGCACTTCGCTGCTCACGGCAATCCTCCCGGGCGTGTCTGGCTTGGGCCGCAGCGGCGGCTCGGGTATGCTCGCCCTCTTCCAGCATAGATGCCTGCTCTTGCCGATGCCCCGAGTCCTGCGTTTTGCCCTGCTCAGCCTGTCGGTCCTAGTCATTGGCCTGGTCGCCCTGATCTTTGCACTGACGTGGCATCCCGCGGCCCGCGAACCTGCGCCACTGGCCTGCTTGGCCGAAGCGCCACAACTGCAGCCCGGCCAGGCACTCAAGGTGATGACCTGGAACCTGCAATACCTGGCTGGCAAGCGCTACGTCTTCTACTACGACCTCCCGGACGACAAAGGCCGGGACGAGCGCCCCACGCCCGAAGACCTGGCCTACAGCCTGGACGAGGTCGTGCGGGTGATACGCGAAGAGCAGCCGGATATCGTCAATCTCCAGGAACTGCACGAAGGCGCCCGCGCCACCGACTACCAGGACCAGTTGGCCCTGCTCCACGAGCGCCTGGCGGACCTCTACCCCTGCGCCAGCCAGGCCTTCTACTGGAAGGCCGCCTTCGTGCCGCATCCCCACATACTCGGCAGTGTCGGCATGAAGCTGGCGACCCTGAGCCGCTTCCGCATCGAGAGCGCCGAACGCCTGCAACTACCGCTGGAGGAGAACGATCCGGTCAGCCGCCAGTTCGACAAGAAGCGGGCCCTGCTGGTGAGCTACCTGCCGATACGCGGCGGTGGCCGCCTGGCGGCGATCAACACGCACCTGGATGCCCTGCCCGAGGACCAGAAAACCCTGAAACGTCAGCTCGCCATGACCCGAGGTTTGCTCGACCAGTTACAGAGCACGGGCCTGCCCTGGATCCTCACAGGTGACTTCAATCAACTCCCCCCAGGCCAGTACGAACGCCTGTCCGAAACCCAGCGACGCCGCTACACCCGCGACAGCGAACTGAAAGCGCTATGGGACCAGTACCCGATGATTCCCAACATCGAGGAAGCCGGCGGCGCATGGCAAACGCAGTGGTACACCCATTACCCCAACGACCCCGGGGTGAAAGGGCCGGACCGTACGCTGGACTACGTCTTCCACAGCCCCAGCTTGACCCGCATCGAAGCACGAGTACGCCAAGACGATACCCTGCGGATATCCGATCATTTACCGCTGATGGCCAGGTTCTTTCTGCCGTCGGTGCATTGAGGTGGTGCGGAGGTCGTCCGCCGAAGCCGCCAGTGGTCGCTGATCACTCTACGAGGCAGCCCTCTGGAGAAGCTGACGCCCCGCGGGCGAGCACTTCCCGATACAGTTTTGCCCAGCGCCGGCCCATCTCCTCGGCCGTGAAGAGCTCTCGATAACGCGCCTCGGCCTGCCCCCCCATCGCAGCCACCTCGGCAGGGTTCTCCCAGAGCCGGGTCATGGCTGTGCGGAACGCCTGAGGGTCACTGGGTGGCACGACCAGACCGGTTACGCCGGCGGCATTGATGTAACTGGTTCCTGTGCCTATTTCGCTGGAAATCATCGGCTTACCGTACATCGCACCTTCGAGCAGCGAGATGCCGAAAGCTTCGGAGCGCAAATGGGATGGGAAGACGATCGCCCGCGACAGCTGCAACAGGGCAACCTTGTCTTCCTCGTTCACGCGCCCGACGAAGCGCACGTGATGTTCTACCCCCAGGGCCGCCGCCTGGGCTTTCAGCTGCTTCTCCAACGGCCCAGCGCCCACGATTACGACGGGATAGCCGGTGCCGAGTTAATTCGGCGATGCAGCGACTATCCAGTCGGCTTGCGCGAGAAACCGGCAGGTACGTTTTGAAGAAATGCAGTACGCGCATTCAGCCCCTCACGGCCTGATGGTAGGTCGCGACGGTGATGTCCACACAACGCTGCCAGGTGAAGTTCTTGGCCCGACGGATGCCCAGGGCACTCAACCGCTGCCATTGCATATGGTCTTCGAGCAACCACGAGATCGCCTCGCTCGTGCCCTCGGCATTGCACAGCTCGGCATAGGTTCCAGCCGCCCCGGCGGCGGAACAACTTCAGGTTGAGGTCAGGCCGAGCGGCCCGCAAGGACCCAGGCCAGCCCCGCGACGTACTGGTTGACCTCCGTGCGCGGCGGTTGCGGGATGCTGATGCTATGGGCAATCCGCATGTTCGACTTCCACCACCGGTGACTGAGCTCGCACCGGGCGACGCAACGCCGCAACGACGCGTGATATCAGCTGCGCACTGGCCTCTCGCCAACCAATCCAGGTCCAGTCGGTGACACTGCGCTGCGCCGGGAAGGTGCCACTGCTCTCGAAGCGCTCGACCAGTTCGGCCAGACTTGCGGACCGGTCCAGATCGAAGTAGGCGACGAAATCCCCGCCGATCTCACGAAACACAGGAATGTCGCTGGCCATGACCGGCAACTGCCGTTGCATGGCTTCCACCAGGGGCAGACCAAAACCTTCGACGTAGGACGGGAACACCAATGCGCGCGCATGCGCGTAGGCATGTTCCAGGCCGTGATCATTGAGTTCGTTGAACATGAACAAGCGCCTGTTCCGCTCGGGATGCTTGCGAATTCGCTCCATCAGATCGTCGCACTTCCAGCCCACCCGCCCGATGATGCACAGCCGCGCCGCAGCCCCATTTGCCCACAGCCTCTCGAACGCATCCAGCAGGTACACATGGTTCTTGCGTGGTTCGATGGTGCTGACCATGAGGTACACCGGGTTACCGTCAGCGAACATCGCTAACAACGCCGGATCGAGCTCCGAGCGCTTGCTGGCCAGATCGAGTTCCGAACCCAGGTAGAAGTGCTCGAACCAGAGCATCTCGACCCACTCGGCGCCGCGACGGCGCTCGATCTCCGCGCGCACCTGGTCGCGAATCGTGGTGGAAATGCAGATAAAGCCGTCTGCCATTTCGGCAATCCAGTCGAACCAGCGATCGAACACCTTGACCAGGTTGTTATCGCAGAACTGTGGGTGGGTCAGCGGGATCAGGTCGTAAATCACTGAAATGATGCCCACGCCCTTAGCCTTTAGGCGTTCGGCAATTGGAAAGAAATCCGCGTGCCAGGACGAGTCGAGCAGCAACAGTTGGTCACCGGGTTGGATTTCCAGAGGAACCGAGCGTTGGGGAGCTTGATGCCGACGACTGAAGAAATTGGCAACGCGCAGCGGCAAGGTAATCCCAAGGCTGGCCAGCTTGCTGAGCACGAAAAGCACACGGCGCGCATTGTGCGAGCGCGTCATCGGCCAGCAGCGGTCCAGGCGCGCATGCCACATCCAGAAATCCAGGCGCGCTTGCTCCAGAGTCACACTCATGCGCGTGTGCCAGGGAAGCCCTCTCCCCGGCAGGGGAGCCAGGCTGAGCACCCGATGCATCCGCCCCTGCAGGAATACGACAGGAACGCACTCGACATCTTTGTGAATGTGCTCGAGTTGTCGGATCACATTGCGCACGACCCGTTGGATGCCCGAGTTCATATGGGGGTGTTCGAACACATAAGTGCATTCGACGAGCAGACGACTCATGAAAGGCCCTCTGGAACGGAAACAGGAGAAGCGCTGGCCGAACGACTGATACTGGTTCGCGCTTCCAGCCAGGAACAGCCGACGAAATCCTCCTGGCGCAGGTTGATGACGTGGAACACCAGGCCGTAGTCGCGCCACTCGTAGTTCCGGTCTAGGTGCGAGTCCAGGCGCGACAGGCAGAACGCCACGGAGTAGTTGCCCTTGCCCAGCCGCATGGGGAAGGCGAAGCGGTAGGTGATCCGCTCGCCGGCCACCAGGCCGTCCAGTGGCTGATCGACCCGGTGCGTATTGATCCCGTACATCGGCTGGCCGAAACGGTCCTTGATCATGAACCCGAGCACCAGGCGCTCGACCGGCTGGCGGATCTCTACCTTCACTTCCAGCTCGACCAGTTGCCCGACCTCGACCACTTCCAGTGGCTGGCCCTGCTCGTCAAGCAGACGAACATCAGCGATACCCGCCTCGCCGCTGCCGGAGATGGTGCGGACATTACCGTCGGCCAGCATTTCCTGGCGCACCGTGACGCGCTCGCGTTCGGCGAGCAGTGCGTTGTAGTAATCCATCACCGCTTCCGGATGGCCCTGCATGGCGACTCGCCCCTCATTGAGCAACACGGCGCGATCACAGATCGACTGGATCGCGCTGCGGTCGTGGGAAACGATCAGCAAGGTGGTACCGGCGCGGCGGAAGCTGCGAATGCGTTCAAAGCTCTTGTGCTGGAAGTAGGCATCACCTACCGACAGCGCCTCGTCCACGATCAGCACATCAGGGCGGCGCGCCGTGGCGACACTGAACGCCAGGCGCATCTGCATGCCGCTTGAGTAGGTGCGCACCGGCTGGTCGATGGCGTCGCCTATCTCGGCGAACTGTTCGACTTCCGGCATCATGGCCTGGATCTCCTCCACGGTCAGACCCAGCAACTGGCCGGCCATGAAGACGTTCTGCCGACCGGTGAATTCCGGGTGGAACCCCATGCCCAGTTCGAGCAGGGCCGCCACGCGGCCTTCGATCCGGATGTCACCGGTGGTCGGTTGCGTGGTCCCGGCGATCATCTTCAGCAGGGTGCTCTTGCCGGCACCGTTGACGCCGACAATACCGACGGCCTCCCCCGGGCTGATCTCGAACTCCACCCCTTGCAGGATCCAGTGAAGCGAGTGCCGCGGTCCCGAGAACGGCCACAGCCATTCGCGCAGGCGCGACCAGCGCGTCGGGTAATGCTTGTAGGCCTTGCCCAGGCCATTGACGCAGATCTTGCCCATCAGAGTTCATCCACCATTTCACCGGACCGCCCGCGGAACAAGGCGAGGCCAGCGGCGCACAGCAGCAGACTGATGACACAGAGCGGCATCAGGCTCGCCCAGTTCGGCCAGGCGCCCTTGAGGAACAATTCCTGGTAAGCCTGCATGAGCGCCGTCATCGGATTGAGGAACACCAGCCGCTGGATCGACTCCGGCAGTATCGATAATGGATAGACGATGGGGGTCAGCCAGAACCAGAACTGCAGGCCGATGCCGAAGAACTGGCCAACGTCGCGGAAGAACACGTTGAGTACGCCGAGTACCATGCCCAGCCCGGCAGCGAACAGCAGTTGAAGTAGCAGCAACACCGGCAATGTCAGCAGTGCGATGCCCGGCCAGCGTCCAGTGATGAGCAGGAAGCCGAGAAACAGCGCCAGGATGATTGCAAAGTTCACGCATGCATTGAGCAGCACGATCAGTGGCAGGCAAATCCGCGGGAAACTCAGTTTCTTCAGCAGGTTGGCGTTGTCCAGGAACATCGTCAGGCTACGCGTGGTGATCTCGCCGAACAGCCCCCAGGTCAGCAGGCCGGCGCAGAGATACACGCTGTAGGCCAAGCCGTCGTCCAGTCCTGGCAGGCGCGCACGCATGACCTGGGAAAAGATCACGGTGTAGACGACGATCATCGCCAGCGGGTTGAGTACCGTCCACAACGCACCGAGCAATGAGTTGCGGTAGCGCGCCTGGAACTCCCTCATGACGCTGCCAACGATGAATCCCCGATAGTTCCAGACTGAACGGATCACTTCGAACATCATCTAGCGGGCCCTGCCATACATATCCTCGAAGCGGACGATGTCGTCCTCCCCCAGGTACTCACCGCTCTGCACTTCGATCATCACCAGGTCGATAACCCCCGGATTCTCCAGGCGGTGCTTGTGCCCGGCCGGGATGTAGGTGGACTCATTGCTATTGACCAGGTGCGTGTCTTCGCCCGTGGTGACCTTGGCCATGCCCCGAACCACGATCCAGTGCTCGCTGCGGTGATGGTGCATCTGCAGCGACAGGGAGGCCCCCGGCTTGACCACGATCCGCTTGATCTTGAAGCGAGGGCCTTCCTCCAACACGGTGTAGGTGCCCCAGGGCCGGGCAACCGTGCGATGCAGACGGTAGGCCTCGTGCTCGCTATCCTTCAGCTGCTTGACCACCTTGCGGACATCCTGAGCGTGGTCGGCATGGGCGACCAGGATGGCGTCAGCGGTGTCGATCACAATCAGGTCACTGACCCCGACCGTGGCCACCAGCCGCTGGTCGCTCTGCACGTAGGTGCCGCGTGAATCGACGAAGATCGCGTTGCCAGCCGCCCGGTTGTTCTGTTCGTCCGGTTCAACCAGGGCGCTGAGCGCGCCCCAGGAACCGATGTCGCTCCAGTCGAACGCTGCCGGGATGACCGCCACCCGGTCGGAGCGTTCCATCAGCGCATAGTCGATGGAAATATCCGGTAAAGCTGCGAAATGCTCGGCATTGAGTTCCTGCTGGAGGATGCAGCCCAGCTCGTCGCTGGCGCTGGCGTGCAGGCAGTCGACCGCGCGGGCCAGCAGCTCTGGTGCATGACGTTCCAGTTCACCCAGCAGGGTTCCGACGCTGAAGCAGAACATCCCGGAATTCCACAGGAAACGCCCGCTTTCGAGGAAGTGCCTCGCCGTTTCCAGATCAGGCTTTTCGACGAATCGCTGGACCATGGAACCGCCCCGCTCGTCGATGGCCTCGCCTTTTTCGATATAGCCGAAACCGGTCTCCGGCGCGGTCGGTACCACGCCGAAGGTGACCAGGTAGCCTTCAGCCGCCAGCGCCGCCGCATGCTCCACGGCGCGGCCAAAGCTGCTGGTGTCGCGGATCAGATGGTCGGCCGGCATCACCACTAGGACAGCCGTGTCGTCATGGCGCTCGCGAAGGGTCAACGCGGCCATGGCGATCGCTGGCGCGGTGTTGCGTCCGACAGGCTCGAGGACGAAATGCCCACGCTGGCTGAGGCGAGCCGCCTGGAAGTGATCCTTGCTCTGGAAGTAGTAGTCACGGTTGGTCACCGTGACGATGTCACCGCCCTCCCTCAGTAGACCGGCGGCTCGATGGTAGGTCTTGTGCAGAAGCGTCTGGCCATCTGGAAGCACCATGAAGGGCTTCGGCTGACCTTCGCGAGATACCGGCCACAGGCGCGTGCCAGCGCCGCCGGAAAGAATGACGGGAATCAGCATGAACTACTCCTTGCTCACGCGACGCAGGTCGGCATCCACCATCATGTGGATCAGCGACTCGAGGCTGGTTTGCGGGCTCCAGCCCAATACACGCTCGGCCTTGCCGGGATTACCCAGCAGAACTTCGACTTCAGCCGGGCGGAAGAACGCAGGATCGATGACGACATGATCCTGGTATTTCAGTCCGACGTATTCGAAAGCGATCCTGCACATGTCACGCACAGTAGTGGTGACGCCTGTGGCCACGACGTAGTCGTCGGGCTTTTCCTGCTGCAGCATTCGCCACATGGCGTCTACATAGTCGCCGGCGAAACCCCAGTCGCGCTTGGCGTCGATGTTGCCCAGCCGGAGTTCACACTGTTTGCCCAGTTTGATCCGGGCAACGGCATCGGTGACCTTGCGGGTCACGAACTCGATGCCGCGCAGCGGTGACTCGTGGTTGAAGAGGATGCCGCTGGACGCGTGCAGGCCGAAGCTCTCGCGGTAGTTCACCGTGATCCAGTGGCCGTAGAGCTTGGCCACACCGTACGGGCTGCGCGGATAGAATGGCGTGCTTTCGTCCTGCCTTTCCGCCTGGATCAGGCCGAACATCTCGCTGGTGGACGCCTGATAGAAACGGGTCTCGGGGCTGAACTGGCGGATCGCCTCGAGCAGGTGCGTCACACCCAGACCGTCGACTATTCCAGTGGTGACGGGCTGGTCCCAGGAGCTGCCGACGAAGCTCTGCGCACCGAGGTTGTAGACCTCGTCGGGCTTCGCCTTGATCACGGCACGCTGCACGGAGCAGGCATCAGCCAGATCGCCGTCGAGATAGACCAGCTCCCCCTCGATCCCCAGTTCGCGCAGACGCCAGCGTGTATCGGTGCTGCGCCGGGCGACCAGGCCGTGGACGCGATAACCCTTTTCCAGAAGCAGTTTGGCGAGATAGGCGCCATCCTGGCCGGTAACCCCAGTAATCAGTGCATTTTTTGTCATTCTTGCAACACCCGTGTTTCCCAATCAGACAGCATCGTCTCGAGGGTTTGTCTTATCGTTATGGTCGGCTTCCAGCCTGTCGCCTGCTGCAGCTTGACGTTACTGGCACAAACCCGACGTTGTTCTGTGCGCCTTCTGGGCCAGCTTCAGCTCGACGCCCAAGCAATCCGCGAACCCCGTCGGGCACGGCCTGCAAGTGACGGATGACGGGCTGACCGAGTAAACCGCTAGCTCCGGTGACGAATAGTTTCCTAGGCAAGTTCACCTCTCGATGCTGTCTCGGTGGTCGACTGTACGGCGACGATCCGCTCCCCGGTGAAACGTTGCAGGCGACGGCGGGCGATTTCGGCCCCCTTGCGCCGCAGGGGCTGTTCAACCAGGCGGTAGTTCAGCTCGCTTCCGACCACCATGAACATGATGGAGGTGAGGACCAGCTCGACGGTGAAGGACTTGTCGAGTGTCAGGCCCTGTACCGTGGCGTAACGGGTCCACAACTCGACACTGAAGTGGTAGGCACAGACATGGATCACGTAGAGCGCATAGGAGCGCGAACCGAGCCATTCGAGCGGCTTTGACAGCAGCGGAGGGCAAAACAGATAGCCCTGCTGGTAGCTGGCTATCCACACCAGTACCAGCGACACCAACGCGACCAACCCCACTGCGACAGGCACGGCGATCATCTGCCCCGGAATAGCGCCCAGCAGGTAGAACAGCACCAGCATCAGGCCCAGGCGCCACCAGGCACTCTCTCCTAGGAAGGTGGGTTCGAACTGACGGAACAGCGGGGTACGGCTGAACAGGCAGAGCAACACCCCCCACATCATGGCGTCGAGACGGAACGAGGTGAGCATGGCGCTGGTGGGCGTGCCGAAGGGATTGCGATCCAGGCCGAACTGCACCGCGATCAATAGCAGCAGGACAATGACCCGCCAGCGCGTCGAGGTCACCAGCAGCAGGAATAGAGGGAAGAGGAAATAGAACTGCTCTTCCAGGGCCAGGCTCCAGTACACCGAGTTGGGTCCGAGAATCGCGCCGTACTGGTTGGCCAGGTTGCCGCTGAAAGTCGCCACCGCGGTGAAGCTGCGCAGGTTGTCGAACCAGGAGCCAAAGATGCCGGTCTGGTTGAACAGGATCGACAACGCCAGGGGAATCAGTATCCATAGCCAAGCCGTCGGCAGCAGGCGATAGAGCCGGCGTAGCCAGAAACTCTGGGCGGCAACTCCAAAATGGCCCTGCTGCCGGTGCTGGTCGAAATAGTCGAGGTAAGCCTTGCTCACGACATAACCAGAAATGCAGAAGAACAGATCGACGCCGGTCCAAGGCATGTAAACGCTGAACAACGAATTGAAGAAGGTCTGATGGAACGGCAACAAGACCGGCAAATGGGAGAGCAGCGTCAACCCCACTGCGAGTGCACGCAGGTACTCGATCTCGATGTTTTTTCCGTTACTCATACGTGCTACCTGTCAGACCGGCTTGCGAGCGATGATCGCTTGGCTCTTGGGCATAGCCCGATCAAGCGCTTGTTTGATACGGGGACCGTCCTCCATCGACAGCAGCATGTTCCAGGTGCGGGTCCAGCTATCCAGCAGCGGGTGCCAGGGCGGCGACAGGTCCTGCTTGCAGGCCCAGAAAAAGAACCACCAGACCGACCAGTAGAATCCGTACTGGGCCTTGCGCTCGATCACCAGGCCGGCTTCCTCGATCAAGCGCTCGAACTCATCGCGCTGGAATACCCGGATGTGATTCGGATGCTCAAAGTAGGCGGGCGGGGCCAGGTCTTTCTGGACACTCTCGCCCAGCGGATCGGGAACCGTGATCAAGTACTGCGCGCCAGGACGGCCGACCCGCACCAATTCGCTCATGAACTGGCGGGGATCTTCGACATGTTCGAGCACCTCCATCGCCACGATCTTGCTGACCCGCCCATCGGGTAGCGGGATCGGATTGGCATTGGTGACCAGCGGCGTCATCGCGCGTGCGGGAGAACCCTGGAGCGCCCGCTCCACCGCCGCGACCTTGTCGGCGTCGATATCAGCAAAGATCACTTCAGCGCCGCGCTGGGCGCAGAACTGTACGAAGGGACCATCGCCGCAACCAATGTCCAGCACAGAGTCTTCCGCACAGATAGGGAAGCCTTCGAACAGCTCGTTGCTCTCCTGACGGAACCACCCGCTCAGCGAGGTATCGGCAAGCGTCGACAAGTCGACGTTGTCGGCATTGGCGGGGGGGACGGCCTCCGCAACGGGTTCAGCAACGGGTTCAGCAACGGGCTCCGCCACGGGGGCCGCCGCACGTCCTGACAAGCGCTTGAGGATCTCCAGCATCTCAGCTCCTGGATAACTGCTTTCGAGTTGAGCGAACGGCGCGCAGGCCAGCCGCTATCAGGTGTGCGCGCCAGTGGCGCTCTCCATGCATCGTCATTCCGGCTCCGGCTGCTTTCATGGACAAGCGTCGAGTGGCTTGCGTGCCAGGATGATCTGGGTCTTGGGCAGCATCCGGTCGAGTCCTTCGCGCAGCACATCGCCGCCAGGCAAATGGATCGCGCGATGCCACAGGGTCGCCCAGTCATCGAGCAGCACATGGTGCGGCGGCGCCAGCTGGTCATGCGTTGCGCCGTCGAAGGAACGCCCCTCCGCGCGGGCAAGCGTCCAGTAGAGCATCATCCACAGCGTCCAGTAGAAACCGTAGGAATGCCGTGATTCGATCACCAATCCGGCGTCAGTCACCAACTGGGCGAATGCTGCCTCGGAGAACACGTTGATGTGGTTCGGTGCCTGAAAATGCGCGGCGGGCGCCAACGGGCGCTGCAATTCCTCGCTCACCTGCGCCGGAACCGAAAGGAAGTACAGCGCGCCTGGCTGGCCGACACGGAACAGCTCGCGCAGGATCGCGCCCGGCTGCTCTACATGCTCGAGCATTTCCAGCGCCACGACCCGGCTAGCCTCTCCATCCGCCACCGGCAGCGGCAGGCTGTCGGAAACCCAACCCTCAACCTTGCGCGCGCCACTGTCTCTGACTCGTTCTTCTAAGGCCGCGATCTTGCCTGCGTCGGAGTCGGTGAAGATCACGTGGGCACCGCGTCGAGCACAGAACAGAGTGGCACCGCCAGCGCCACAGCCCACATCCAGCACCACGTCGTCGGGGCTGATCGGAAAGCCGCGGAACAATTCATTGCTGTGGTTCTGGAACCAGCCGGCCATGACCGCATCCACCAATCCACAATCCAGGGAGCGGACCCGCTCGTCGGTGGGCAGCGGATCAGGCCCGGCGAGTCGCCGTCCCAGTTTTCGCAGCCAGGATCTGAACAGACTCATGCACAGGCCTCCGCACGGCGATCGATGAACGCTAACAGCCGTTCCTTGGCCGTCGCTCGGGAACAGTGCGCATGCATGCGCTCAATGGCCGTGGCGGCCATGTGCTGGTACCGCTCAGGAGTATCGATGTAGCAACGATATGCATCGCGATAGGCCTTCACCAGGGAGGCCCAGTCAATCTGGTGGCGAAGGGTACGGTAGGCCAGGCGAGGATCATGCGGCCAAGCGGTTGCGTCCAGCCAGGTATCAACGACGAAGGCCACCTGATCGTCAATGTAATCCGCCATCGCCGAATGCTGCGGTGCCACCGCAGGCTTGCCGCAACTGAGAAACTCCATCAGCGGCAGGCACTGCCCTTCGCCGTGGGACGCATTGATGACGAACGCGGTCGAACGGACCAACTGATCGTAATCGGCGCGTTCAAGGAATCCATGCAACAGAACGACACGACACTTGAATGCCGGCATTCGGGCCATACACATCAGCATGTCGTTCATGGCCGATTGATAGTCACGGTGTCCGAGCTTGAACAGCAGCGTGGCATCGGGGGTATCGCGGAACGCGCTACAGAACGCAGTTAGCATGTCGACCCAGTTCTTGCGGCCGTCATAGGGGTTGAAAACCGCCGTGAACACCACGCCGCTGAGTTGCAGGCTGTACTCGGCCGGTGACCAGACGGGCATTTCGGCGACCTCGCCGGGAACCTCGGGCAGTCCGCCCGGCTCTACCGGGTTGATCGGCTCCAGTGGTACGTCCACTTTCTCAGGCTCGACTCCTACCGCCGGAGCGCCTCGCGAAGGCCGCAGAAGGTCAAGAAATACCAGTCGGTACCACTCGACCAGATAGCGCACGGTAATGCGCACACGCGATTGCGGAGCGGCCAAGGGCACGGCAGACGGCACGGGGGCCTCCTGCGGACGAGCCGCGCGCTCACGCTCGCGGGCGCTGGCGACCGCCCTGGCCACAGCGTCGACATTGGGGATGTAGGGTGTAAGAGACAGGTCGTGGCTATCCAACAACACACCCGAGGCCACCTGGATGCGGCTCTCCATGTGCTGCGCCGGAGCGGTATCACGGATACCGGCATATCGGTCCCAAACGGGCGCTGGAATCGACACCACCGGGAAGTCCTCCCCCAGCTCTGCGCGGGCCGCCTGCACGGTCAGTTGCGAATGGGTGATGGCCTGTCCACATTCGGCAAGCACGGTTGCCCAGTTCTGTCGTTCATCGTCGAGCCAGGACTGGTTCGGAATGGAATCGAACTCCCAGGCGAAGACCGGGATGGTTGGGCAACGCAGTCCCGCCGGGGTCTTGTGCGGAGGCGTGAAGCAAAGGAAAAGGCAGTTCTCATTGCGTGCGCACGCCTCGTCATAGAGCGGATCGACCTCGCTCAAAGGCTGCTCCACCACAATGACCTCGCCCAGTTCCTGGAGGACCGGGAGGAACTCCTTCAATACGAAGTAATAGCTGTAGTCGGGAAGCCCCAGGCTGCTGGCGATCTGCGCCGCACCAACTTCGGAGTAAACCAGGAGCCTCATCTGGCCACGCTCCGGACTCGGGTTTCGACGCCAAGCGAGTCATCGACCACCTGTTCGAAGAACGCGCCGAGCGCATCGGTCACTGGCATGAAGGCGCAGAACGCTTTCATTCGCCTCAACGCTGCAGCGGACAGCTTCTGGTAACCGCTGGCGTCGTCCCTGGCCAGGGCATAGCTGGCCCGGAAGGCCTCCATCAGGGACTGCCAATCAAGGCGATAGCGGTGGGTGGAGAGCATCCCGGTCGGGTCATGCGGCCAGCAGGTGGGCTCCAGCGCCCCCCGCACGAGGAAAGCCAGACTCGAGTCCAGATAATCCGCCATTGCCGTATGCCGCGGCGCCAGGGCAGGTTTGCCGGCGCAGAGAAACTCCATCAAAGGAAGACACAGCCCCTCGCAGGACGAGGCGTTAACGTAATAGTCGCTGGCGTCCACCAGTTGGCGGTACTGGTCATCCTCCAGAAAACCGTGGAGCACCACCACGCGACAGGAGAAAGGCGCCAGGCGCGAGAGCAAGGTCATCAGCACTACCCGGTAATACTCCAGGTTGTGGTGCGTCATCTTCACCACCAGCGTGGCGCCACGCTCGTCGCGGAAAGCCCAGCAGAAGGCGGTGATCAGGTCGATCCAGTTCTTGCGGCCGTCAGCCGGATTGAGCACGGTCGTGTAGACCACGCCCTCGACCTGCAGGTTGGTGGTCGTGACGGCCACGGGAGGCGGCGCTATGACGGCCACGGGCTCCTTGACGTTCCTGGGTCGCCTGGTGAACTCCAGCCACCAGTCGGAAAACAGGACCTGACTGATGCGACGGTATTCCGCCCAGCGCGATACCACCACCGGTTCGGAAACCTGCTCGATCCCCGGTTGCGCCACGGCCTCGACAACCGGTTCGGGAGCAGCGGCCGGCTCCATTTTGCGCACCAGCCCATCAGCACTCAGGCCGAGGATTGGGCTGTCGATGATCACGCCGGAAAAAGAGAAATGGCGAGGACTTTGTAGAGGCAACTGGCCCTGGTGACGCTCGTGCTCGCCGAAACGCTCCCATACAGGGGCGGGGGCGGCGAGGACCGGCAACCGGCCCTGCGTCGCCGCACGGACCAGCTCGGCGGCCTCGCTACTGGTGGCGATGCAACCCTGGATACGCTCGAAGACGTAGTGCCAGTCATTACGCGGGTCGCCCTCCCAGGGCATGTCGGGAATGCTGTCGAACTCCCAGGCGAATACCGGCACGGTCGGGCAGCGCAGGCCCAATGGCGTCTGCTGGGGCGGGCTGAAGCTGAGGAAGATGACCTTGCGTCCCTGAGCACTGTGCAGGTCGTAGAGGGCGTCGACTTCGTCCAGGCTCTTGACCTCGACGACAGTGCCCAATCGCTGCAGTGCCGGAATGAACTCCTTCATCAGGAAGAAGTAGCTGTATTCAGGCTTGCCAAGCGAGTGCTGGATGCTTTCCTGATTGATCTTGGAGCCGATGAGAATGAGCGTATTCATAGTACTTCCGCAGAATCCGTCCTGCGCCACTCTTATTGTTGTTCAGGCCTGTGAATGACCTGTCATAGGGAATAGCTGCGCATACCAACAGTTCTTGGCCGCTCTGGCAAGGGCCAAACAGCTGACTGAAGAGTCGCGTGATAGCAGGAAGCGGCAGCAGCCGGAACTAAGGAACCGACACACCAGCGCGCGCCCAAAGCGTGACTTACAAGTACCGCCCGCGAACTGGAATCGCTCCTGGCTCAACCCATTTCACCGACCGGCATTGCAGATAAACCAGCTAGTCTCGATGCGCACTGGCGCAGTGAATCAGGCACTTCTGAAACCAGCACCTCCAAGCCAGACGCTACTCCATAGGCCGGATAGCCCACAGCAGCTGCCAAGCAGCAAACTTAGGCTCACTTCCTCGGCTTTGCCCGCGCGGTCGGCTCGGCTACCAGGGGATCATCCGGCCAGTAGTGCTTGGGGTAACGTCCCTTGAGGTCCTTTTTCACGTCCGTGTAGGTGTTGCGCCAGAAGCTGGCCAGATCCTGGGTCACCTGCACCGGACGCTGAGCCGGAGAAAGCAGGTGCAGTTTGACGACCTGGCGGCCAGCGGCGATGCGGGGGGTATCAGCAAGGCCGAACAGCTCTTGCAAACGCACGGCCAGCACCGGCATATCATCGCTGTAGTCCACTCGGATGCGTGAACCGGAGGGTACCTCCAGGGTACGTGGCGCCAGTTCGTCGAGGCGTTGCGGTAGCGGCCAGGGCAGCAGGCTCAGAAGGATGCCGGCAAGGTCGAGGTTGGCAAAGTGGCTGAGGCGGCTGACCTTGCCCAGCCAGGGCTGCAGCCAGTCTTCCAGGCTGGCCAGCAGGGCGCCGTCGGAGAGGTCCGGCCACTCGCTGTTGCCCTTGTCGGCAAGGTCGAGGCGGCGCAGCAGCGCTACGCGCGCCTGCCACTGACGCAGCTCCGGGGTCCAAGGCAACAGCTCAAGCCCCTTGCGTCGCACCAGGCCGAGCAGCGCTCGCGAACGGGACTCTTCGTCCAGTGTGGCCAAGGCCTCTCGTGCCAGTACCAGTTCGCCGACTCTGATCTGCCTTTCGGCACGCAGCACGCCTTCGCGTTCGTCCCAGTCCAGCAAGTCCTGATGGCTCACCTGCTCGGCCAAAGGTCCGTCGAACAGCACCGGGTCGAGATCGGCGGCCAGGTAGATGCGCTCTTCGCGCTGGCCCTGACGGCTGCCGAGGTCGGCGATCACCAGCCAAGGCTCCTTCATCAACGCATCCGGCTCACCGAACGTGGCCGCTCGACCATTGGCCAGGCGGTAGTCGGCGCCGCCTGGTCGACGTTGCTGGGCGATACGGTCGGGGTAGGCGAAGGCCAGCAGGCACCCGAGCCAGCGCGGGTGATCCGGGTCGGCCACGGGGTCACTGGCCGGGCCACGCAGATACGAGCGGAACTGTCGCGCCAGTTGGCGGGCTCGCTGCACGCCGCCGCGAGCAGCGCGAGCGGCCCGATCGCCACCAGCCAGGAGGGCGAGGCGGCTATGTAGATCAGCACCGCCGCCGCGCAGGATGTCGCGTTCGCCCAGCAGCGCCGCGAGGTCACAAGCCAGGGCGCCGAGTCCCAGGGCTTGGCCACGCAGCAACAGATGGGCAATGCGCGGATGGGCAGGCAGCTCGGCCATGGCCTGGCCGTGGCGGGTCAGGCTGCCGTCCTCAGCCAGAGCGCCGAGGCGTTGCAGCAGATCACGTCCCTGGGCATAGGCGGCACTGGGCGGCGGGTCGAGCCAGGCCAGTTCATTGGGGTCTCCAACGCCCCAGCGCGCCAGTTGCAGCGCCAGGCTGGCGAGGTCGGCCTGGAGGATTTCCGCGCTGCCGTGGGCGGCCAGCTGTTCGTGCTGGGCCTCGGACCAGAGGCGATAGCAGGCACCCGGCTGCAGGCGCCCCGCACGGCCGGCGCGCTGGGTCGCAGAGGCGCGGGAAATCCGCTGGGTGTCCAGGCGCGTCATGCCGCTGGCCGGGTCGAAACGCGGCACCCGCTCAAGGCCGGCGTCCACCACGACGCGCACACCATCGATGGTCAGGCTGGTTTCGGCAATGTTGGTGGCCAGCACCACCTTGCGCCTGCCCGCCGGGGCTGGCTCGATGGCGGCGCGCTGGGCCGCCAGGTCCATCTCGCCGTGAAGCGGGCAAAGCAGGATGTCGGGGCGTCCGTCGAGACGCTCTGCCAATTGCTCGGCGACGCGACGGATCTCCGCCTGGCCGGGGAGGAACACGAGCAGGCTGCCGGGCTCGTCGGCCATGGCCTGAAGCACGGTCTGCACAACCTTTGGCTCGAGTGCCTCCCCCGGCTGGCTGGGTCGGCCCCAACGCTGCTCCACCGGGAACATGCGACCCTCGCTGCGGACCACCGGAGCCTCATCCAATAGACGCGACAGACGCTCGCCTTCCAGGGTGGCGGACATCAGCAGCACCTTCAGCGGCGGATCGTCGCGTAGCAGGGCGCGTCCGTTCAGGCAAAACGCCAGGGCAAGGTCTGCATCGAGGCTGCGCTCGTGGAACTCGTCGAAGATCACCAAGCCGACGCCTTCCAGCGCCGGGTCGTCCTGCAGGCGGCGCGCAAGGATGCCCTCGGTAACCACCTCGATACGGGTGCGCGGGCCGACCTTGGATTCCATACGGATGCGGTAACCAACGGTTTCGCCCACCGTCTCACCCCGCTCGCTCGCCAGACGCTCAGCAGCGGCGCGGGCAGCCAGGCGGCGGGGCTCCAGCATCAGGATGCTCTGTCCGGCCAGCCAGGGCTCGTCCAGCAACGCCAGCGGCACGCGCGTGGTCTTGCCGGCCCCGGGCGGCGCCTCCAGCACGGCTTCGTTGCGAGATTGCAGGGCGGCGCGCAAGGCGGGCAGGACGGCATCGATGGGTAACGGATTCATGGGCGCTCCAGACTGGCGCGAAAGTATACCGGCGAACTGCCAGTTCCTTGCCGGGGTCTTAGCTATGTCAGGCAGTTTTGCAACAACAGCCTTGATATAGTTGCGATCTTTCGACCAGGAGATGCTTATGCGCATTGCTTCCCGTTGGATCGGCGGCGCCGTCGCCGCCGCCCTGTTCACCCAGCTCACCGCCTGCGGCACCCTGTTCTACCCGGATCGTCGCGGCCAGATCGAAGGCAAGATCGACCCGGCCGTAGCAGCCATGGATGCCATCGGCATTCTCTTCTTCGTGATCCCTGGCCTGATCGCCTTCGCCGTCGACTTTGCCACCGGGGCCATCTACCTGCCCGAGGGCCAGAATGCCCAGGTCGCCCCTGAGAAGCTCCAGGAGGCCATCGGTGCCGACGGCAAGATCGACCCGGTACGCCTGAAATCGATCATCGCCCGCGAAACCGGCCATGACCTGCCGCTGGACAACCCGCAATTGCTTCAGCGCAGCGGCAACCTGCAGCAACTGGCCACCCTGGGCTTGCGCCCAGCCGCCTGAAATGGACGCGCTGGCCAGGCACTTCCAGCATCTGCTGGCCTACCACGCCTGGGCTTACCAGCGCCTGCTGGAGAGCCTGCGACCCGTGGATGATGCGGCCCTCCGCGCGCCGTGCGGGTTGTTCTTCGGCAGCCTGCACGGGACCCTGAACCATCTGGTGGCAGTGGATCGCATCTGGCTGGCGCGGGTACGCCAGGAGCCGCCACCCTATGACCGCCTGGACGTGGAAGTGGCCAATGGGCGCGACGAACTTGCCGCTTGCCTGGCGGCGGGCGTGCAGGCCTGGCAGACGCAACTGGCCGGACTGGAGGGCGACGCCCTGCTGCGTCCACTGAACTACCGCACTATGCGCGGCGAACCCCAGCGCCGCTCTCTGGCAGATATCGTCACCCATCTGGTCAACCACGGTACCCACCACCGCGGCCAGGCCTCCGCCGCGCTTTCGGCCTTGGGCCTGGAGACGCCGGCCATGGACTTCATCTATTTCAAGCCGGAGTCGGCATGACCTCACCCCGCCGGCACGCGCAATTGCTGCGCCTGGCCACCCGAGCCTCCCTTGCCGTCGCCATCATCCTCGTCATAGCCAAGGCCATTGCCTGGGCCATGAATGGTTCGGTCAGCCTGCTCGCCGGCCTGACCGATTCGCTGATGGATAGCGCAGCCTCCCTGCTCAACCTGCTTGCAGTGCACTACGCCCTGAAACCTGCTGATGACGACCATCGCTACGGTCACGGCAAGGCCGAAGCCCTGGCGGGGCTGGCACAAGCGCTATTCATCAGCGTCAGTTCCGTGCTGGTGGCGGCCCAGGCCTACGAGCGCCTGAATGCCCCGCAGCCGCTCGAGGCGGAAATGCTCGGTATCGGCGTGATGATCCTGTCACTGGCCCTCACCGCTGCACTGCTCCTTTTGCAACGGAGGGTTATCCGCGCTACCGGCTCCACCGCTGTCCGCGCCGACTCCCTCCATTACCGCTCCGACCTGCTGCTCAACGGCGGGATTCTCCTCGCCCTGGTGTTGGCCAGCCTGGGGTGGCAACAGGCCGACGCGCTGTTCGGCCTGGGTATCGCCGGCTACATCCTCTGGAGTGCCATCGGTATCGCGCGGGAATCGATTTCGGTGCTGATGGACGAGGAGCTGACGCCGGCGATCAGCGCCGACATGCACCGGCTGGCGTGCGCCGTCCCCGGCGTGCTTGGCGCACATGACCTGCGCACGCGGATTTCCGGCAACCACTGGTACGTGCAACTGCACCTGGAGCTTCCGGGGGAGCTGACGCTTTCCCGTGCCCACGCGCTCTGCGAAGCGGCCGCGAATGCCATCACAGCGCAGTACCCCCGTGCAGAAGTGCTGGTGCATGCCGACCCCAGCGAAGTGGTGAAGCACGACTAGAGTATTTACTCTAAGAATCCTAGACTGCCTCCTTCCATAACAAGAACGAGGAGTCTGCAATGCCCCTGTCCCTATCCGCCGCCGCCCTGCTCGGGCTGGTGGCCTGGAGCCTGCTGCTGGTTTTCCTGATGGTGAACCAGCGCGGTTTGCTGGTGCTGGCTGGACGGATGAAGGTCAACGCCTTTGCCGCTGACGGCAGCAATACCCCTGGAGCTTTCGGCCAGCGCCTGGTACGCGCCCATGCCAATGCCCTGGAAAACCTGCCGATGCAGGCAGCCGTTCTGCTCTACGTCATCGCTGCCGGGCAAACCGCAATCACCGATCCGCTCGCTGGCCTGCTTCTCGCCGCCCGGCTGTTTCAGAGCTGCATGCACCTGATCAGCACCAGCGCGCTTTTCGTCTGGTTGAGGTTTGCCGGCTTCTTCGTTCAGGTCGCGATCCTGGCCTGGTGGCTGCTGAAGCTGGCAGGGTTGGCCTGACACCCGCTTCATACGCGCAAGAAAAAAGGGGGCCCCATACTGCGGGCCCCCTTCGGGAAATTCGTCCTGTGCTGGCGATTGTGTCGCCGCTTTCATCGCCTGCCTGATTGGGCAGCGCGGACCCGGGGGCCTGCTCGATCCGGTTGGATCGGCGGCGCCGACGCACCTGATTGGGCGGGTCGGGTGGACTTGCTGTCCGGGCCGTGAAACTGAGAGAAATCTTACGTCCAGGCGCGCGACGAATGATTGCTAATATTGCTCACAAAGCTATCTCTTGCGCAACTAATCACTAAAACAGCAATATATACAGCAATCCATACAAATAATGGCAACCACAATGGAAAAGCTCGATCGCTACGACCTCAAGATCCTCGCCGAACTGCAGCGCGACGCGCGCATCTCCAATCAGGAGCTGGCTGAGCGCATCGGGCTGTCCCCTTCGCCTTGCTCGCGACGGGTCAAGCAACTGGAGGATGACGGCTATATCGTTCGCCAGGTCGCCCTGCTGGACCGCAAGAAGCTGGGCCTCAGCCTCACCGCCTACGTACTGATCGGCATGGACCGGCACACGCCGGAGCGCTTCGAGCACTTCCAGGAGGTGATCAGCCAATGTCCCGAGGTGCTGGAGTGCAGCCTGGTCACGGGTATGGAGGCGGACTACCAGTTGAAGGTAGTGGTGCCGGACATGGACCACTACCAACAGTTTCTGCTCGGGCAACTGACCCGAATCGAAGGGGTGACCAGCGTGCGCTCGAGCTTCGTGCTCAACCAGGTACTGAGCAGCACGGAGCTCCCCCTGGGCCATCTGCGCGGCTGAACGGCCCTCCCGCGGCGGATGGCTTGGCGTATAATCGTCGCGCTTTGCTGTACCCCGCGTGGCCCCGCCTCATAAGAGCCCTCCGGCTCACAGAATCACAAGCGCACCGCCCCGCTTTCCGCCCGCCCCTTCGGTCGTCCGGGTGCAGCCTGTATTCAGTCCACGAGGTGTGAAATGAGCCCGGAGAAATTCGAAGAATTGATGATGACGGCGATGATCGCCGGCCTGGTGGCCTTCATGGCCTTCATCGTCTGGGACCTGGCCAAGAAGTCCAAGGCCGGACGTTTCGGCACCATGATCCTGTTCCTTGCCCTCGGCCTGGGCGTGCTGGGCTTCGTCATCAAGACACTGGTAATTGGCGGCCTGGAAGGTATCTGAGTCGCAGCACCCGAGCCCGTCAGCCAAGGCGGGCTCAGCAAGCCGGTCAGAGTTGGGCTGGCACTTCTCTGTATTCCCCCAGCCCCAGCCCATCGAGGCTCCAGGGGCCTATTCGCACTCGTACCAGGCGCAAGGTAGGCAGCCCTACCGCTGCAGTCATGCGCCTGACCTGGCGGTTGCGCCCTTCACGAATCACCAGCTCCAGCCACGCAGTGGGCACGCTCTTGCGAAAACGCACGGGCGGGTTGCGCTCCCATAGCTGCGGCTCTTCGATCCGCCGCGCTTCAGCCGGCAGGGTCGGCCCGTCGTTCAGCTCCACGCCCTCGCGCAATTGCCGGAGCTGCTCTTCGCTGGGCTCACCTTCCACTTGCACCCAGTAGGTCTTCGCCAGTTTGTGCTTCGGGTCGGCGATGCGCGCCTGCAAGCGGCCGTCGTTGGTCAACAGCAGCAGGCCCTCGCTGTCACGGTCCAGCCGCCCGGCGGGATAGATACCAGGGATGGGGATGTAGTCCTTGAGCGTCGCGCGGCCCTCGCCGTCGCTGAACTGGGTCAGCACATCGAAGGGTTTGTTGAACAGCACCAGACGCGGTTCGGCCGGCGGCGCCTTGGCCACGCGACGAGGAGCAGCGGGACCGGGGCGACGGGAAGCGGGACGGGTAGGGCGAGTTGGACGCGACATGCCTGGAAACGGGTTGGCGGTCTGGGAATGGGAGAGGCATGCTAGGTTGAGTGCTCCCCTGCCGCAAGAGAGAACGCCATGTCGCGTGCCCTGCGTCCTATCTGGCTGATCAACTTGATGACCCTCGCGGGTTATCACCGCTCACCCTATCGTGGTCGGGCCTCGGACAACTTCGACGGTCAGCGCTTTCGCAACCTGGAACCCAAGCCACACAAGGACTTGCGCGCCTTCCTGCGTTGGCAGTTGAGCCGCGAGAAGCAGGCGGACTGGCTCGACCAGCCCGGCCCGGCCGTCCCACCCGAGGTGCCGATCCGGGTTGAGGGCGACGAGCTGCGGGTCACCTACATCAACCACGCCACTCTGCTGATCCAGCATCGCGGGTTGAATATCCTCACCGACCCGGTCTGGTCCCAGCGTGTCAGCCCCTTCAGCTTCGTCGGCCCCAGGCGCCATCACCCGCCAGGCCTGCAACTGGACCAGCTGCCGCCCATCGACCTGATCCTGGTCAGTCACAACCATTACGACCACCTGGACCTGGAAAGCCTGCGTGCGCTGGTGGAGCGCTTCCCTCTGGCCACCGTGGTCAGCGGGCTGGGCAACGGGGTGCTGATTCGCGAGGCTGGTTTCAAGCAGGTCACCGAACTGGACTGGTGGCAGGAACTGCCGCTGGCGGGCGGCCTCAAACTGCATTCGGTGCCGGTACAGCACTGGTCGGCGCGAACCCGCAGCGACACCAACGAAACGTTGTGGATGGGCTTTGTGATCGAATCACCGGACGGCCCCTTCCTGTTCCCCGGGGATACCGGCCTGGGACCGGAGTTTCGCCTGATCCGCGAACGCTTCGGGCCGATGCGTTTTTCCGCCCTGCCCATCGGGGCCTACGCACCTCGCTGGTTCATGCGCGACAACCACATGAACCCGGACGACGCCGTGCAAGCCCACAAGCAGCTGGAGTCCGGGTGCAGCCTGGCCATCCATTTCGGCACCTTCAACCTCACTGACGAAGGTCAATTCGCTCCACCCCGCGACCTGACCAAGGCACTTGCCGACTGGCAGGTGGACGCCACTGCCTTCCGTGTGCCGACTCCGGGCTATCAGTGGTTGATTCCAGCCTTGACCGATTGAATGAAGAAGGGCCGCACTGGGCGGCCCTTCTTTTTTCGTTTGGCGAATGAACTCGCGCCCTGGACAATCAGGTCATCGCGTCGATCAGCGGAATGGCGGCTCATCAAAGCTGCGCAGTTTGCGCGAGTGCAATGCGTTCAGCTGAGTACGCAGCAGGTCGAGGGCTGCAATGCCAATACGCAGGTGCTGGCTGACGGCGCGCTGGTAGAAGGCACTGGCCGAGCCAGGCAGCTTGATCTCGCTGTGCAACGGCTTGTCGGAGACACACAGCAAGGTGCCGTAGGGCACCCGCAGGCGGTAGCCCTGGGCCGCAATCGTGCCGCTCTCCATATCCACCGCTACCGCCCGCGACAGGTTGATCAGCGGTCGCTCCTGGGCCCAACGCAGCTCCCAGTTGCGGTCGTCATACGTGAGCACGGTACCGGTGCGCAGGCGGCGCTTGAGGTCCTCGCCACGTTCACCGGTGACCTGCGCTGCAGCCTCTTGCAGTGCCTGCTGCACTTCGGCCAGGGCCGGCAGCGGGATATTAGGCGGCAGTACCCGATCGAGAATACCGTCGCGGCGCATGTAGGCGTGGGCCAGCACGTAGTCGCCAATGGTCTGCGACTGCCGCAGGCCGCCACAGTGGCCGATCATCAGCCAGCAGTGCGGGCGCAGCACGGCCAGGTGGTCAGTGATGTTCTTGGCATTGGACGGTCCGACGCCGATGTTCACCAGAGTCACCCCATGCCCATCGGCCGCAATCAGGTGGTAAGCCGGCATCTGGTAACGGTGCCAGACCACGCCGTCGACGATGGCCTGCATCTCGCCTTCATCCATACCGCGCTCCACCACCACGTTGCCCGGCAGCACCATGCGCACGAAGCGAGGGTCTTCGTGCAGTTGATCGATGCCATGACGGATGAACTGGTCGACGTAGCGGTGGTAGTTGGTCAGCAGAATCCACGGCTGCACATGGCGCCAGTCGCTACCGGTGTAATGCACCAGGCGGCGCAGCGAGAAATCCACGCGCGCGGCGTCGAACAGCGCCAGGGGCAGTGGGTCGGCGTTTTCCCAATCGTAAAGGCCATCAGCCACGCCATCGGTGGCGGCGGAAAGATCAGTACTGGGGAACACGCGCGCCAGTTCGGCGGCAGTCACCCCGGAACCGGCCAGCTCGTCGCCCTGCTCCACCACGTAGGGATACGGGATGTTCTGCTGGCTGATACCCACTTCCACCTGCACGGTGAAGTCATGCATCAGCGGCCGCAATTGCTCCAACAAATACTTACGGAAGGCGTCCGGGTGGGTGACGGTAACGCAGTAGTTGCCCGGAACCTGGATCTTGGCGTACGCGCGGGTGGTGGAGGGCACTTCGCCCTGGCAGCGGTAGGTGATGCGCAGCAGCGGGTAGCGGAACAGCGCGCGCTGCTCGGCATCCGGCTCGATGCGTTCCTTGATATAGCGCTTCAGCGCCTGACTGAGGGCTCCGGTAGCCTGCCTGTGCAGCTCGGCGAGGCGATCGACAGCTTCCTCGGCGGTTTCGGCAATCACAAAATCGTTCGGTTCGAGGCTCACGGTAGGCATCCTTTCTATTCGCTCTGGACCTATCTTGCCTGCTTGGACAGATAAAGGCATAGAACGATTCGGCAGGTTGCCTTGCCGCTCGCTCCACCCGCCACGAGGCGGGTGAAGGAACCTTGGGATCAAGCCAGATGTGGGGTAGCCCGAGCCACCAGGGCCTCCACGTCGGCGCCGCGCGGCAGGGTGCCGTAGACACGGCCGTAACCGTTCAGGCGGCTGCCGATGAAGGCGTCGGCGACAGTGGCGTTGCCGGCTTCCAGCAGCAGCTTGGCCTGCAGTGCTACGGCCACGTCTTCGGTGAGCTGGCGGGCGCGGTACTGAATATCGCCGGTATCAGCGAAGCCCTTCTTGAGGTTGCCGATGAAGGACGCGAGTCGCGCATCGCCGTGGCCGTCGCCCAACTCGGCGAACAGCACGTCGAGCACACCGGGCTCCTTGGACAGGGCACGCAGTACGTCCAGGCACTGCACGTTGCCGGAGCCTTCCCAGGTGGAGTTGACCGGAGCTTCGCGGTAGAGGCGCGGCAGAATGGTGTCTTCCACGTAGCCCGCGCCCCCCAGGCACTCGGCGGCTTCGTTGATCATCGCGGGGGCACGTTTGCAGATCCAGTACTTACCCACGGCGGTCACCAGGCGGGCGAACTTGTCTTCCTGTTCGTCGTGGGCGTTGTCCAGGGCGCGGCCCATGCGCATGGTCAGGGCCAATGCGGCTTCGCTTTCCAGCGCGAGATCGGCCAGCACGTTCTGCATCAGTGGCTGCTCAGCCAACACGCGCCCACCGACCTTGCGGTAGGCGCAGTGGTGGGCGGCTTGGGTCAACGCCTGACGCATCAGGGCACTGGAACCGATCATGCAGTCGAAGCGCGTCAGGGCCACCATCTCGATGATGGTCGGGACGCCACGCCCCTCTTCACCCACCATCCAGGCCAGGGCGCCACGGTACTCGACCTCGCTGGAGGCGTTGGACCAGTTACCCAGCTTGTTCTTCAGACGCTGGATGTAGAACTCGTTGCGGCTGCCGTCTGGACGGTGACGCGGCAGCAGGAAGCAGGACAGCCCCTTGTCGGTGTAAGCCAGGGTAAGGAAGGCGTCGCACATGGGCGCCGAGCAGAACCACTTGTGCCCCACCAGTTCGTAGGCCTGGCCCGGCCCCGGAATGCCAATCGGGTGGGCGCGGGTGGTATTGGCACGGACATCGGTACCGCCTTGCTTCTCGGTCATCGCCATGCCGATGGTGGCGCCGGTCTTCTGCTCAATGGGCAGGTTGCGCGGGTCGTATTCGGTGGACAGTATCTTCGGCAACCACTTCTCGGCGATGTTCGCCTGCAGACGCAGGGCGGGCACGCTGGCGAAGGTCATGGTCAGCGGGCAGCCGGTGCCGGCTTCGGCCTGGCTGTGCAGGTAGCTCATCCCGGCGCGGGCGACCTGGGCTCCGGCACGCGGATCGGTCCAGGGCATGGAAGGAATACCGTGCTCGATGGCAGCGCGCATCAGCTCATGGTAAGCCGGGTGGAACTCCACCAGGTCGACGCGGTGGCCAAAGCGGTCGTGGCTCTTGAACACCGGTTTGTTCTCATTGGCGAGAAAACCCGCCGCCATCAGTGAGCCGCCGGCCAAGGCGCCATAGGTATCCAGGCGCTCTTCGGCCCACCCCCCCTGGTAGCGACGCACCCACTCCTGCAGCGGCAGGTCGACGCGATAAAGGTTGGCGCCATCCAGTGGCGGCACCTGGTTGAAAACTTCATGGGTTTCAGCGAACTCGTGCAGGCTCATCGCAAGTCTCCAGGGGCAGATTGACTGGCGCCCAAGGCGCGCAGGCAGAAAGTGACGAGAGTGATGCAGACGGCCTCGAGGTCGTCAGACGCATGACCGGACTCGCGCAGGGCGCGGGCCGGAGGCGACAGCGGGCCGACCAGGGACTCGGCGATAGCGCCGACCAGGCAGGCTGCGGTCAGGGATATGGATGACACCTGGAACTCGCCGCGCACCTGGCCTTCCGCCAACAGTTGGCAGAACAGTTCGGCGTAGGCCTCGCGGTAGAGCAGACGCTGTTCGTCCACTTCGGGGTCGACCGGTTCGGCGATCAGAGCAAAGGCCAGCCGCTGGCTGTGCCAGGCGCGCGCAGCAAACTGGCGCAGACCGCGCGCCAGGCGCTCGGCAGCCGGTCCCTCGCCACGCAGCACCTCGGCCAGGCTGTCGACTTCCAGTTGGCTGGCCCTGGCGAACACCTCCGCCGCCAGCTCGCCCTTGTTGCCGAAATGGCGATAAAGACTCCCGGTGGCGATGCCGGCGTCCTCAGCCAGGGCTTGCATGGTCAGCGCGGCGAAGCCGCCTTCCACCACACGTGCGTGGGCACACGCGAGAATGCGGCAGCGCAGCGCCTGATCACGGTCGATTCGGGAAGCAGTAGTGCGATAAGCCATGATCTGAATCCTGATTCACTTTTCCCAGTGAATCAGGATTCAGACCTTGCAGAAAGCGGGAGAAATGCCGCGCTTGGTGACATATATGCCGCCACCCAGCGCCATACGCCTGCCGAAGCGATCAGCTCAGCGACCTGGCAGCCTCGATCGGTTTGCACAGCAGCCAGTCGTTGAGCAGCGTGCGCAGCTCCTCGAACTTCACAGGTTTGGCCATGTAGTCGCTCATGCCCGCCGCCAGGCACCGTTCGCGGTCACCGCTGTGACTGTGGGCGGTTATGGCCAGCACTGGCAGATCGGCGCAGCCAGGCATGGCGCGCAGGGCGCGACAGGTAGCGAACCCATCCATCACCGGCATCTGGCAGTCCATCAATACGGCGTCGATGGGCTCGCGACGGATCTGTTCGAGGGCCTCGGCGCCGTTGTCCGCTGTGCGCACGCGGTAGCCGAGCTTGAGCAGCATGCCGCGGGTCACCAACTGGTTGATGGCGTTGTCCTCCACCACCAGCACGGTGCATTGCTCCGGTCGCCGTTGTGGCTGACCGCTGGGACGACGCGCCGGCACGACCAGGGCCTGGGCCGGCAAGGCCAGGCTCAGGTCCAGGCTGAAGGTGCTGCCGCGACCGGGTTGGGATTGATGGGAAAGTTTGCCGCCGAGCAACGCCACCAGTTGCTGACTGAGCGCAAGGCCGATGCCGAGGCCGCCGTACTCGCGGGTCATGGAACCGTCGAGCTGGTAGAAGCGCCGATAGATCAGACCATCCGGTGGAGTCGCAAAGCCAATGCCGGTGTCGGTGACCTCGATGCGCAACGCCAGACTGCCGTTAGCCGGCTCCTCGCCGCTGACCTTGAGGCCGACGCGGCCGTGATTGGTGAACTTGATGGCGTTATCCAGCAGGTAGCCCAGCGCCTGGGCCAGTTTGCCGGCGTCACCTTCGAGAGTGTCCGGCAGCTTCTGGTCGAGCTTAAGGTCGAACACCAACCCCTTTTCCTCGGCGCGGGGGCCGTACTGCACCCGCAGACTGTCCACCAGGCCACGCAGGCTGAAGGGCTCGCGCCGCGGGTAAAGCTTGCCGGCCTGCAGCTCGGTCATGGCGAGAATGTCATTGACCAGACGCATCATGTCCCGCGCCGAACCGGAGGCGGTGCGCTGGTACTGCTCCAGTTCGTCGTCCAGTGGCAGGGTTTGCATCAGCTCGAGAGAACCGATGACACCGTTCATCGGCGTGCGCAGCTCGTGGGTGACGGTGGCGAGGAACTCGTCTTTCAGGCGGTTGCTGTTGGCCAGTTCCTGATTGAGCGTTTCCAACTTACGGCCGGCGTCCAGGAGGATGCGGGCACGCTCTTCCTTCATGGCGTTGATACGATCGGCCAGGGCCAGGGAAAGCAGCCCCACCTCCAGTGCCGAGCCGATCTGGCTGGCGTACATGGTCAAGAAGACGTTCGGCAGGTAGCCCAGCACCATCAGGGTGTTGATGGCCCCCCCCAGGAGGAAGGCGCTCCAGGCAATGATGAAATAGCGCGCTACGCGCATTCCCCGCAACCAGGCCAGCACACCGGCGGAGAAAATCACCACCGTGAAGATCAGCGCCAGGGAGGTGGCCAGGCGCAGGGCCAGGCCGTAGCTGGCGGTCAGCGCCAAGACCATTGCCAGTCCGCCCAGGGCCATCAGGCCCAGCAGAGCGCGGTCCATCCAAGGGCTGTGGTCGGCGGTGTGCAGGAAACTACGGGAGAACTGGCAGCCGAACAGTGCCGCCGAACCGATCAGGAAAGGCGTCGCCGCATTCGCCCACCAGGGGTTGTCCGGCCAGAAGTACTGGATGCCCGCGCCATTGACCGAAATCTGGTAGAGCCCGAAGGAACCGATATAAAGGATGTAGTAGAGGTAACTGGTGTCGCGAACACTGAGGTAGATGAACAGGTTGTAGAACAGCATCACCAGCAGCACGCCGTAAATGATGCCGAGCACATAAATGCGTTCCGGCTGTTCCTCGAGGAAGGCTTTCTGCGACCAGAGCGTCAGCGGCGCCTGGATGGAGCCCTCGCTCTGCAGTCGCAGATAGATGCGCCGGGTCTGATTGGGTTGCAGGCTGATGCTGAAGACGTAGTTGTTCTGCTTGATTTGACGGCTGTCGAACGGCAACGCATCGCCAGTGCGCTGGGCGAGGCGATAACCACCCTGACCGTCAGGCAGGTAGAGGTCGAGGTGGTCCAGCGGCGGGTAAGCCAGTTCCAGCAGCCAGTCCTGCTGGCCGCCCCGGTCGAGCGGGCGGTAGTTCAGATCGACCCGCAGCCAGAAGACTGAGCGCGAGTAGCCGGCATTGAGCACAGACTTGTCATTGCGACGGAAGCTACTGGCCAGGGCTGGGGACGTGATGTCGTCGATCTCGGCATCGCCACGAACGTCTTCGAACACATCCATGTGCTTGCCCAGGGGAAGACTGCGCAGCTGCTCGTCGAACTCCACGGCATTGGCCAGCCCCGCGAGCAGGCAAAGAGATAGGAAAAGGAGGATACGCATGCAGCCCCGCAATGGCCTCTTGACCGCGTCCGGGAGCCCCACCTCCTTATTCGGCGCGCCACCCGGGGCCAGGTTATTCAAAAGCAGCACTCTAGCACAGCGCAGAGCGGCTGAAAGCTGCACATTGCCATCACGCCGAAACAGCTCTATTCCGGGCCTTACAGGCTGAAGGGCAAAGCCACCCCGAACACCCCTGAGGCAAAGCGCCGCCGGTGCGGCTCGGCGAGGTGTTTAATGGTAAGCTCGCCGACCATGAAAACGACCAACTCTCGCCCCGTAGTCCTCTGCCTTTCCGGCCACGACCCCAGTGGTGGCGCCGGCCTCCAGGCGGACATCGAAGCCCTGATCGCACAAGGCTGCCACGCTGCTCCGGCAGTGACCGCCCTGACCGTGCAGGACACCGTCAACGTTTCCGACTTCCGCGTTCTGGATCGCGAATGGGTGCTGGCCCAGGCCCATGCCGTGATCGCCGACCTGCCGGTGGCCGCCGTCAAGCTGGGGATGCTCGGCTCGGTGCAGATGGTCGAAACCGTACTGGAAATCATGCAGTCGCTGCCGGGCATTCCGCTGGTCTGCGACCCGGTGCTGCGTGCTGGAGGCGGCGGTGCACTGGGCAAGGACGAGGTGGGCTACGCGATCCGCGAACGCCTGCTGCCGGTGGCTGCCATCGCCACCCCGAACCTGCCGGAAGCGCGCATCCTTGCCGAACTGCCGGAAGGCACACCGGACGAATGCGCGGAGAAGCTGTTGCCCTTCTGCCGCAACCTGCTGATCACCGGCGGCCACGGCGACGAGACTGAAGTGCACAACCGCCTCTACACCCAGGACGGTCAGCGCCACACCTTCACCTGCCAGCGCCTGCCCGGCAGCTACCACGGCTCGGGTTGCACCTTGGCCAGCGCCCTGTCCGGCCGCCTGGCCCTGGGCGAGGAACTGTCCAGCGCCGTGCGCACCGCGCTCGACTACACCTGGCGCACCCTGCGTGACGCCGAACAACCCGGCCATGGCCAGTACGTGCCGCGCCGCTTGCCGCTGGACTTCTGCCAATGAAACTGCGCGGTCTCTACGCCATTACCGACAGCCAGCTGCTGGCCGGCGGCAAGCTGTTGCCCTATGTCGAGGCCGCACTGAAGGGCGGCACCAAATTACTGCAGTATCGCGACAAATCCAGTGACGACGCCCGCCGCCTGCGCGAGGCCGAGGCACTGGGCGAGCTGTGCACCCGCTACGGTGCCCAGTTGATCATCAATGATGACGCTGAACTGGCCGCACGCCTGGGCGTCGGCCTGCACCTGGGCCAGGGTGACGGTTCCCTGGCCGCAGCCCGAGCCCTACTCGGCCGCCAGGCCATCATCGGCGGCACCTGCCACGCCAGCCTCGACCTGGCCGCCGCAGCGATCAAGGAAGGCGCCAGCTATATCGCTTTCGGCCGCTTCTACAATTCCCAGACCAAACCGGGCGCGCCGGCTGCCACCCTGGACCTGCTGGACCAGGCAAAGCAGCGCTTCCAGTCGCCGATTGTCGCCATCGGCGGCGTGACCCTGGAAAACGCTCCCGAATTGATCGCCCGCGGCGCCAGCATGGTGGCGGTGGTCCACGCGTTGTTCGGCGCAGATTCTGCAGCTGAAGTAGAACGCCGCGCCCACGCCTTCAGCGCCCTGTTCGACGCCGCCTGAACCCGAATTCGCTTGTAAAGAGAGTCCTGCCCATGTCCCGTTCCGAAACCCTGTTCGCCAACGCCCAGAAACACATCCCCGGCGGTGTCAACTCGCCGGTCCGCGCCTTCAAGAGCGTCGGCGGCACCCCGCTGTTCTTCAAGCATGCGATCGGGGCCTACGTAACGGACGAGGATGACAAGCGCTACGTGGACTACGTCGGCTCCTGGGGCCCGATGATCCTCGGCCACAGCCATCCGGACGTGCTGGACGCGGTGCGCAAGCAACTGGAACACGGCCTGTCCTATGGCGCGCCCACCGCGCTGGAAGTGGAGATGGCCGATCTGGTCTGCTCCCTGGTGCCATCCATGGAGATGGTGCGCATGGTCAGCTCCGGCACCGAAGCCACCATGAGCGCCATTCGTCTGGCGCGCGGTTACACCGGCCGCGACAGCATCATCAAGTTCGAAGGTTGCTACCACGGCCACTCAGATTCCCTGCTGGTGAAAGCCGGTTCCGGCGCCTTGACGCTGGGCGTGCCCAGCTCCCCGGGCGTGCCGGCGGCCTTCGCTCAGCACACCCTGACCCTGCCGTTCAACGACATCGACGCGGTTGAAAAGACCCTGGCCGAAGTGGGCAACGAGGTGGCCTGCATCATCGTCGAGCCAGTGGCCGGCAACATGAACTGCGTGCCACCGGCCCCGGGCTTCCTCGAAGGCCTGCGCAGCCTGTGCGACAAGCACGGCGTGGTGCTGATCTTCGACGAAGTGATGACCGGCTTCCGCGTCGCCCTCGGCGGTGCCCAGGCCCACTACGGCATCACCCCGGACCTCTCCA
The DNA here is from genome assembly GCF_029871195.1 of Pseudomonas sp. BN415. Taxonomy (NCBI): domain Bacteria; kingdom Pseudomonadati; phylum Pseudomonadota; class Gammaproteobacteria; order Pseudomonadales; family Pseudomonadaceae; genus Pseudomonas; species Pseudomonas sp. BN415. The sequence continues at coordinate 46,091 of NZ_SSOK01000058.1, read as the reverse complement.
CCTTCGGCAAGATCATCGGCGGCGGCATGCCGGTGGGCTGCTTCGGCGGCAAGCGCGAAATCATGTCGTGCATCGCCCCGCTGGGCCCGGTTTACCAGGCCGGCACCCTGTCCGGTAACCCGCTGGCCATGGCCGCCGGTCTGACCACCCTGAAGCTGATCAGCCGCCCTGGCTTCCACGCAGAGCTGACCGACTACACCACCCGCATGCTCGACGGCCTGCAGCAGCGCGCGGATGCCGCCGGCATCCCCTTCGTGACCACCCAGGTGGGCGGCATGTTCGGCCTCTACTTCAGCGGCGCCGACGACATCATCACCTTCCAGGACGTGATGGCCAGCGATGCCGAACGCTTCAAGCGCTTCTTCCACCTGATGCTCGACGGCGGCGTGTACCTGGCACCAAGCGCCTATGAGGCGGGCTTCACTTCCATCGCCCATGGCGACAAGGAACTGGCGATCACCCTGGACGCCGCCGAGCGCGCCTTCGCCAAACTCAAGCAGGCCTGATGCAGTACAGCACGGCCCTCTCCGACGGCATCCTCGCCCTTGCCTGCCTGGTCAGCGCCTTCGCACTGGCCCGGGCGGGCAAGACGCTCGCCGACGCGGAGCGGCCGGCCTGGTTCTGCGCCTTGCTCGGACTGCTGATTCCGGCCGCCGCGGCCCTGTGCGGGGTCGTGCGCTTCTCGCTCGATCCTTCTTGGCACGAAATCCACAGCCTGTTCAGCCAGGCCGGGACCTTCCTCGCGCTACCGTTGGTCGCCCTGGCGATCTTCGCCTTCGCAAGGGGCGCTATCTGGAGTCGCGCGGGCTGGGGTCGCCTGGTGATCGGCTTGTGCGTCTTCTTCGAACTGGCCCGGCGCTTCGAGTTGCTAAGCGAATACCGCCTACTGTTGAGTCTCGCCGCCTTTGCCCTGATTCTGCTGGCCGGCCTGGGCCGGCTACCGGAGCAGCCCCTGCCGCTACTGGCAGCGCTAGCGACCATCGGCCTGTTTCTCTTGGCCGGACTGGTCGTGGGGACTGACGGCTTTATCGGTCCGTTACACCGAGTCGACCTGTTCCACGCCTTGCTCACCCCCGCCTATCCGCTTCTAGCCTGGCTGCTGCTGCACCTTCGCAGCACCGAGACAAACGCAAACAAAGTAAAGGCTTTGTAAGATCGCCCCGGCTTATTTCATAATGTGACGGTCGGCGCGTTTCTCGCCGGCCGGGCATGATGCCTGCACTGCTTCCGAGGCGCTGTGATCCCCATGAACCGCACCGGCCGCACCCTTATTCTGGGCTGCCTGTTGCTTTTCCTGCCGCTGCTGGCCAATGCCGGCGGTAACTCCCTGCTGATCCCTGCAACCGGCCGCTGCAACCTGAACAGCCTGCCGGAAAACCTCTCGGAAGCCATTTCCGCCTGCCAACAGGCCGCCAAGGGTGGCGATGCCGAGGCCCAGTATGAGCTCGGCGAGTTCTACTACGACGGCAAACGCACCCCACGCGACCTGGCCCAGGCCCTGCAATGGTTCGAGCAAGCGTCCCTCAATGGTCACGCCATGGCTCAATTGCGTCTGGGCAACATGTTCTTCCGGGGCGAAGGCGTACCGGCCAACAACGTACAGGCGTACATCGTGCTGAAGATGGCCGCAGTGAACGGTTCGGACGAGGCGATGGACAGCGCCGACCTGGTGGCCGCGCAAATGCGTACTGATGAGCTGGAAATCGCAACCCAGGTACTGGGACAGATCTTCCGCAACTACCTGCTTGAGCTGCAGGCCGCCGACGGCGGCTCGCCTTTCTCGCCCCTGCCCTGACGGCAGCGGCACACCTGCCGATACCCGCTTACTTCTCCGGCATCGGCATGGGGAAGGGCATAACGTTGCCGCTGCCCTTCGCTTCGCTGATTTTCGGCGTGCCCAGGCGCTCCACTTCGTCGATGCGGATGATCGAATGCATCGGCAGGAAGCTGCGCACCACGCCTTCGAATTGGGCCTTGAGCTTCTCTTCGCTGGGGTCGACGACTACCTGAGTGCGCTCGCCGAAGACAAATTCCTCCACCTCCAGAAAGCCCCACAGATCGCTCTGGTAGATCTGCTTGGCGTACATCTCGTACACCTGGCCCTGGTTCAGGAAGATCACCTTGTAGATTGGGGTGGACTTGCTCATGGCGGTTCGGCGGGTCGTCGCGGGGCGTTTTCGGGGGCGCAGATCATAGCATAGCCATCAGGCAGCCGGCGCTAGGAACGCAGGGGGATGCCGACTATAATGCGCGGTTCTTCGAACCACCTGATCTGAAGTGCATGGCCAAGAAGCTCTATATCGAAACCCACGGCTGCCAGATGAATGAGTACGACTCGTCGCGCATGGTCGACCTGCTCGGCGAACATCAGGCACTGGAGGTCACCGAACGCGCGGAAGAAGCCGACGTGATACTGCTCAACACCTGCTCGATCCGCGAGAAGGCGCAGGAGAAGGTGTTTTCGCAACTTGGCCGTTGGCGCGAACTGAAACAACAGAACCCGGAACTGGTGATTGGCGTCGGTGGCTGCGTGGCCAGCCAGGAAGGCGCCGCCATCCGTGAGCGCGCGCCCTACGTGGACGTGGTGTTCGGACCGCAGACCCTGCACCGCCTGCCGGAAATGATCGACGCTGCGCGCCTCACCCGCAAACCCCAGGTTGACATCAGTTTCCCCGAGATCGAGAAGTTCGACCGCCTGCCCGAGCCCCGTGTCGATGGCCCCAGCGCTTTCGTCTCGGTGATGGAAGGCTGCAGCAAGTACTGCACCTTCTGCGTCGTGCCCTACACCCGCGGCGAAGAAGTCAGTCGTCCGTTCGACGACGTACTGGCCGAGGTCATCCACCTGGCCGACAACGGCGTCCGCGAAGTGACCCTTCTGGGCCAGAACGTCAATGGCTATCGCGGTCTGACCCATGATGGACGCATCGCCGACTTCGCCGAACTGATCCGCGTGGTCGCCGCCGTCGAGGGTATCGACCGCATCCGCTACACCACTTCGCACCCGCTGGAGTTCTCCGACGCGCTGATCCTGGCCCACGCCGAAGTACCGGAGCTGGTGAAATTCGTCCACCTGCCGGTGCAGGCGGGCTCCGACCGCATCCTGGCGGCCATGAAGCGCAACCACACCGCACTCGAATACAAGTCGCGCATCCGCAAGCTGAAAGCCGCGGTGCCAGATATCTGCATCAGTTCGGACTTCATCGTCGGCTTCCCTGGTGAGACCGACAAGGACTTCGAGGCCACCATGAAACTGGTGGAAGACGTCGGCTTCGACTTCTCCTTCTCCTTCATCTACAGCTCTCGTCCGGGTACCCCGGCAGCCGATCTCGTGGACGACACCCCGGAAGAGGTGAAGAAGCAGCGCCTGCAGATACTCCAGGGCCGTATCCACCAGCAGGGTTTCGAGATCAGCCGACGAATGGTTGGCAGTATCCAGCGCATCCTGGTCAGTGACTTTTCCAAGAAAGACCCGGGCATGCTCCAGGGCCGCACCGAGAACAACCGCATCGTCAACTTCCGCAGCGCCAACCCGCGCCTGATCGGCCAGTTCGTCGATGTGCACATCGACGATGCCCTGCCCCACTCCCTGCGCGGCAGCCTGCTCGAGGAAGCCCTGCACTGATCGACCCTCGGGGTCCGTGCTTTTCCAGGCGGCCCCCCGGGGTTATTCTTCAAGTCATTCCATTCCTACCGCCCAAGGGCGAACACACGACATTGAACGCCTCCCTGGATTTGCACCGCTTCACCCTGGAACCCTTTGAAGCCCGCCGCTTCGCCAATCTCTGCGGCCAGTTCGACGAGCATCTGCGCTTGATCGAACAACGCATGGAAATCGAGATCCGTAACCGAGGCAACCAGTTCGAACTGGTTGGTGACCCTCAACGCACCCGCGCCACAGAAAACCTCCTGCGTCGCCTCTACCGCGAAACCGAAGCCATCGAATTGTCGCCCGACCTGGTACACCTCTTCCTCCGCGAAACGGGAATGGAAGAAGCCAGCCCCAGGACCGAAGCCGTGACACTGCGCACCCGCAAAGGCAACATCCGCCCCCGCGGTGCCAACCAGCAGAGCTACGTGAAATCGATCCTCGATCACGACATCAATTTCGGCATCGGTCCGGCCGGCACCGGCAAGACCTACCTGGCAGTCGCCTGCGCCGTGGACGCCCTGGAACGCGAACAAGTGCGCCGCATCCTGTTGGTTCGACCGGCGGTCGAGGCGGGCGAGAAGCTCGGCTTCCTCCCTGGCGACCTCTCGCAGAAGATCGACCCCTACCTGCGCCCGTTGTACGACGCACTCTACGAGATGCTCGGCTTCGAGCAGGTAGCCAAGCTGATCGAAAAGCAGGTCATCGAAGTTGCCCCGCTGGCCTACATGCGCGGCCGCACCCTTAACAACAGCTTCATCATTCTCGACGAGAGTCAGAACACGACCCTCGAGCAGATGAAGATGTTCCTGACCCGTATCGGCTTCGGCTCCACCGCCGTGATCACCGGCGACATCACTCAGATCGACCTGCCGCGCGGCACGAAATCCGGCCTGACTCATGTGATCGACGTGCTGCGCGACGTTCCTGGCATCAGCTTCACCCACTTCAAATCCCAGGACGTGGTGCGCCACCCGCTGGTGCAACGCATCGTGGAAGCCTACGACCGCTTCGACAGCCGCCAGCAGCCAGCCAAGGCCAAGCCGGCCGACAACGACCCGGGCGCGATAAACGACAATGCTTGAACTTGACCTGCAACTCGCAAGCACGGCTCCGGGCCTGCCGAGCGAGGCGGACTTCCGCCGCTGGTGCGAACTGGCCCTGCGCCAGCGCAGCGCCGACTCCGAGCTGACCATCCGACTGGTGGATGAGCCCGAAGGCCGCGAACTGAACCGCACCTGGCGACACAAGGACTACGCTACCAACGTGCTCTCCTTCCCTGCCGACGTACCGGACGAGTTGCTGGATATCCCGCTGCTCGGCGACTTGGTGGTTTGCGCGCCGGTGGTGGCACGGGAAGCAGCCGAACAGGGCAAGGCCCTGGAGGCACATTGGGCGCACCTGGTGATCCACGGCTGCCTGCACCTGCTCGGATACGACCACATCGAAGATGCGGAAGCCGAGGAAATGGAAACACTGGAACGGGAATTGCTGGCTGAACTTGGCCACCCCGACCCTTACCGCGACGACGAAGACCAATAAGAAGCACCGAGCAAAGGACATATGAGCGAAGATCGATCGAGCAACGGGCACAGGTCCTGGCTGGAAAAGCTGACCCAGGCCTTTGCCCATGAGCCGAAAAGCCGCCAGGAGCTCCTTGAGCTGCTGCGCGAAGCCCACCAGAACAAACTGCTCGACAGCGAAGCGCTGTCGATTGTCGAAGGCGCCATACAGGTCGCTGATCTGCAAGTACGCGACATCATGGTGCCGCGCTCGCAGATGATCAGCATCAGGGCCAACCAGACGCCCAAGGAGTTCCTCCCGGCGATCATCGACGCCGCTCACTCCCGCTACCCAGTCGTCGGCGAAAGCCTGGATGACGTCATGGGCATCCTCCTGGCCAAGGACCTGTTGCCACTGATCCTTCAGGACAACGGCCAGTCGTTCAACATCAAGGACCTGTTGCGCCCGGCCACATTCGTGCCCGAATCCAAGCGCCTCAACGTGCTGCTGCGGGAATTCCGCGCCAACCATAACCACATGGCCGTCGTCATCGACGAATACGGTGGCGTTGCCGGCCTGGTGACCATCGAGGACGTGCTGGAGCAGATCGTCGGCGACATCGAGGACGAGCACGATGTCGAGGAAGACAGCTACATCAAGCCGCTGCCCAGTGGCGACTTCATCGTCAAGGCGCTGACTCCGGTGGATGCCTTCAACGAGTTCTTCGAGACGGACTTCTCCGAGGACGAGTTCGACACCGTAGGCGGCCTGGTCATGGGTGCGTTTGGCCATCTACCCAAACGCAACGAAACCACCGAGATCGGCGAGTTCCGCTTCCGCGTGCTCAACGCGGACAGCCGCCGCATTCATCTGCTGCGCCTTTCCCCGCTTTCCCGTTGATACGCGCCCCCTCCACAGCGGAGGGGCGCCCGTGGATAATCGCGCCCGGAGCCGGAAAAAGGCTCCGCTCGCATGCTATTCCAGCTCCCCATCCGCCCAAGGACCGAGCATGAACTGGATCACCCGCCCCGGCTGGCCGGGCAACCTGTTGGCCCTGGCCGCCGGTGCCCTCACCCCCCTGGCTTTCGCCCCCTTCGACTTCTGGCCCCTGGAACTGCTGTCCCTGGCCCTGTTCTACCTCGGCCTGCGTGACCTGGCGCCCAAGGCCGCCTTCTGGCGCGGCTGGTACTACGGTTTTGGCCTGTTCAGCACCGGCACCAGTTGGATCTACGTCAGCATCCACGACTACGGCGCCGCCTCGGTGCCGCTGGCGAGCTTCCTTACCATCGGATTCAGCGCCGGCGTCGCCCTGTTTTTCGCCCTGCCCGCACTGGTCTGGGCTCGCTGGATACGTCGCAGCGAAGCAGCCCTGGCCGACACCCTGGCGTTCGCTGCCCTCTGGCTGGCCCAGGAAGCCTTTCGCGGCTGGTTCCTCACGGGCTTCCCCTGGCTTTACGCCGGCTACAGCCAGCTCGATGGCCCGCTCGCCGGCCTTGCGCCGGTGGGCGGCGTCTGGCTGGTGTCCTTCGCGCTGGCACTGTCCGCCGCCTTGCTGGTGAACCTTCCACGCCTGCGCAGCCGTCCCGCGTTCCTTGGTGCCGGCATCGTGCTGTTGATCGCGCCCTGGGTCGGCGGCCTGGCACTCAAGGGCCACGCCTGGACCCAGCCTGCCGGCGCGCCGCTGAAGGTCGCCGCCATGCAGGGCAACATCGAACAGAACCTGAAATGGGATCCGGAGCAACTCAACGCCCAGCTCGCGCTCTACCGCGACATGACCTTCAGCGCGCAGAAGGCCGACCTGATCATCTGGCCGGAAACCGCCGTGCCAGTGCTCAAGGAATTCGTCGAGGGCTACCTTGGTGTGATGAGCCGCTTCGCCACTGATCGACAATCCGCCCTTATCACGGGTGTACCAATCCGCCAGAACAATGAACGGGGCGAGAAGCGCTACTACAACGGCATCACCGTGGTCGGCCAGGGCGAAGGGACTTACCTCAAGCAGAAGCTGGTGCCGTTCGGCGAATACGTGCCGCTGCAGGAAGTGCTACGCGGGCTGATCGCCTTCTTCGACCTGCCCATGTCCGACTTCGCCCGTGGCGACTCCAGCCAGGGGCCACTAATGGCCAAGGGATACCGCATCGCCCCGTACATCTGCTACGAAGTGGTCTATCCGGAATTCGCTGCCGGACTGGCCGCCCAGAGCGACATCCTCCTGACGGTGAGCAACGACACCTGGTTCGGCACCTCCATCGGCCCGCTGCAGCATCTGCAGATGGCCCAGATGCGCGCCCTGGAGGCTGGCCGCTGGATGATCCGCGCCACCAACAACGGCGTAACGGTACTGATCGACCCGTTCGGCCAGGTCACCGAAGGCATCCCGCAGTTCCAGCAAGGCGTGCTCTACGGCGAAGTCCTGCCCATGCAGGGCCTGACGCCCTACCTGCAGTGGCGAGCCTGGCCATTGGTGATCCTCTGCAGTCTGCTCTTCGCCTGGGCCTTGCTGGCCAGCCGCATCGCCAAGACGGTTTAGTGGCGCTGACCGCTCCTTGTTGGGGGTGAACGCACTCACACCCGACAAGGACGCAGCTCGCTCAGTCATAGGCCAGTGGATAGGCCAGCAGCCCGATGACCTCGTTCAGCAACATTCCGCTCTGCCAGACCGCCTTGGACTCCGGCAACCAGCCGCCCAGCGGGCGACCATTGGGTACGCCGAGGTAACCCACGGGCGCCACCACCACCTCGAACCCCGCCCGCTCGAAACTCCAGCGGGCCCGGGGCATATGCGAAGCCTGGGTCACCAGCAGTACCCGGCGCACCCCGGCAGGTTGGAGCAGCACTGCACTGTAGGTGGCGTTCTCCCAGGTGGTGCGGCTTCTGCCTTCCTGCCAACGCACCTCCAGGCCGAAATCGCGCAAGAGTGTATCGGCCATGATCCGCGCCTCGGAGGGCGGTTCGCCAAAGTGCAGGCCGCCACTGGTCAATAGCGGCAGGCCACTGGCTCGGGCCAGACGCGCGGCATAGCGCAGGCGTTCCATGGCCATGGGCGAAGGTTGATCCGCACCCCAGGCCGGGTCGGCCTGCTCACGGCCGCCACCCAGCACGACAATGGCGTCCACCCGTCCAGCCAACTGACCCCACTCTGCCATGGCCAGGGGCGGGTCGCGCTCCAGCGCCTTGGCCGACCATTCGACCATGATCGGCAGGCTCATTAGCCAGAGCCCCCCAAGACCAGCAATGAAACAGGCAAGAGACAGGCGCGGCATGCGCCGACGCAGCCACCAGGCCAGCAGCAGCAGGAGCAGCAGGCCACCGGGCGGTAGCAGGAATTGCTTGATGATGTAGCGAATGGGCATGGGCACCTCCAGGGTGCCCGGAGCCTAACGGGGATTGGACGTACGGAAAAGCTGCGACCCGCAGGACATGCACGCCGGCACACCCTGGCCGCGCTGCCAGATGGCCGGCGTACCGCACATGGCGCAGCACAGTTGCTGGCGGCGCTTGAACAAGGGGTTGGGCTTGAGGGCGAAGCTCTTGGACGGGCCATTGCCGGCACGCGGAGATCGACGGGGCAACTCCTCGATGGCCGCCAGCTCCTCGGCAGCGGCATGCCAGCCACGCAACCAGCGCATGTCGCGATCCAGATAGGCGCGGATCAACTCCATCTCAGCAGGAGTCAGTCCCTTGAGTTCCAGTTCGAGCGGTTCCTCGTCGCGCAAGCGAACCGCCGTATCCGCTTCATCCAGCGCCAGGGCCAGCCGGTGTAACAACCGTTCGTAGAGCCCGCTCCCTGAGTCCGTCCGCCGCAACTCACCCATCCAACACCTCGAACTGCGTAAACGCTTGCGTTGCTTATGAAAAGCTTAGCGTCCGGTTCCCCGCTGCAAGGTGCCCGCGACAAACGGCGCCGGGATTGCCGACGGACGCCGAGCCGTGCATTCAGGGTTTCCCTAGGCCGACAGGGGTCATGTATGCTACGTCGCTTGAATTTCTGTTTCCTCCAGGGTCCGGCAGCGTGGCCAAGGCCAGCGCAACCGGACCGAGGAACCCCATCCTCCAGCGCCAGTAGCCATGCACGAACAGTATCAGCCCCGCGAAATCGAAGCCGCCGCGCAAGCCCACTGGGACGCGCATAAATCCTTTGAAGTGAGTGAGCAGCCCGGCAAGGACACCTTCTATTGCCTGTCGATGTTTCCCTACCCGAGCGGCAAGCTACACATGGGGCACGTGCGCAACTACACCATCGGCGACGTGATTGCCCGCTATCAGCGCATGCTGGGCAAGAACGTGCTGCAACCCATGGGCTGGGACGCCTTCGGCATGCCGGCAGAAAACGCCGCCATGAAGAACAACGTCGCACCGGCCAAGTGGACCTACGAAAACATCGACTACATGAAGACCCAGCTGAAAAGCCTGGGCCTGGCCATCGACTGGTCCCGTGAAGTCACCACCTGCAAGCCCGACTACTACCGTTGGGAGCAGTGGCTGTTCACCAAACTGTTCGAAAAAGGCGTGATCTACCGCAAGAACGGCACCGTCAACTGGGACCCGGCAGACCAGACGGTCCTTGCCAACGAGCAGGTCATCGACGGCCGCGGCTGGCGCTCCGGTGCGCTGGTCGAGAAGCGCGAGATCCCGATGTACTACTTCAAGATCACCGCCTATGCGGATGAACTCTTGAGCAGCCTCGACGACCTGGACGGCTGGCCCGAACAGGTCAAGACCATGCAGCGCAACTGGATTGGCAAATCCCGCGGCATGGAAGTCAGCTTCCCTTACGACCAGTCCAGCATTGGCCAGGCCGGGGCACTGAAAGTATTCACCACTCGTCCGGACACCCTGCTGGGCGCCACGTACGTCGCTGTCGCCGCCGAGCACCCGCTGGCCACCCTGGCCGTGCAGAAGCTGCCGGCCGACAAGGCGGCTGAGCTGCAAGCCTTCATCGACGAATGCAAACGCGGCGGCGTCGCCGAAGCCGACATCGCCACCCAGGAGAAAAAGGGCCTGCCCACTCCGCTGTTCGTCGAACACCCGCTGACCGGCGACAAGCTGCCCGTCTGGGTCGCCAACTACGTCCTCATGAATTATGGCGAAGGTGCCGTGATGGCCGTGCCGGCCCACGATGAGCGTGACTTCGCCTTTGCCCACAAGTACGACCTGCCGGTAAAACCGGTGATCCGCACCTCTGCCGGCGACGAAACGCCCGCCCCCTGGCAAGACGCCTATGGCGAGCACGGGCAACTGATCAACTCCGGCGAGTTCGACGGTCTGGACTACCAGGGCGCCTTTGACGCCATCGAAGTGGCCTTGCAAACGAAAGGACTCGGCCAAGCCCGCACCCAGTTCCGCCTGCGCGATTGGGGCATCAGCCGCCAGCGCTACTGGGGCTGCCCGATCCCGATCATCCACTGCCCGAGCTGTGGTGACGTGCCAGTACCGGAAGACCAACTGCCGGTCGTCCTGCCGGAAGATGTGGTACCGGACGGCGCCGGCAGCCCGCTGGCGAAGATGCCCGAATTCTATAACTGCACCTGCCCGAAATGCGGCACAGCGGCAAAGCGCGAAACCGACACCATGGACACCTTCGTGGAGAGCTCCTGGTACTTCGCCCGCTATGCCTCGCCAAACTACGACAAGGGTATGGTTGACCCGGCCGCAGCCAACCACTGGCTGCCGGTGGACCAATACATCGGCGGTATCGAACACGCGATCCTGCACCTGCTCTACGCGCGCTTCTTCCACAAGCTGATGCGTGATGAAGGCCTGGTCAGCTCCGACGAGCCGTTCAAGAACCTGCTCACCCAGGGCATGGTGGTGGCCGAGACCTACTACCGCATTGCAGCCAACGGTGGCAAGGACTGGTTCAACCCGGCCGACGTCGAAGTCGAGCGCGACGCCAAGGCCAAGGTCATCGGCGCCCGCCTGAAAACCGACGGCCTGCCGGTGGAAATCGGCGGCACCGAAAAAATGTCGAAGTCGAAGAACAACGGCGTAGACCCGCAGGCCATGATCGACGCCTATGGGGCCGACACCTGCCGCCTGTTCATGATGTTCGCCTCGCCGCCGGACATGAGCCTCGAGTGGTCCGACTCCGGTGTCGAGGGCGCTAGCCGCTTCCTCCGTCGCGTCTGGCGCCTGGCCCAGGCACATGTCGCCGCGGGTCTGCCGGCCGCCCTGGACCGCAGCGCCCTGAACGACGAACAGAAGGCCGTGCGCCGCGCCATCCACCTGGCTATCAAGCAGGCCAGCCAGGATATTGGCCAGCACCACAAGTTCAACACTGCCATCGCTGCCGTGATGACCCTGATGAACGTGCTCGAGAAAGCCCCGCAAGCCAGCGCTGAAGACCGCGCACTGCTGCAGGAAGGCCTGGAAACCGTGGCGCTGCTGCTGGCCCCCATCACTCCGCATATCAGCCACGTGGTCTGGCGCGAACTGGGCCACTCCGGTGCTTCCATCGACGCCACCTGGCCGACCGTGGACGAAGCCGCCCTGGTGCAGGACAGCCTGCAACTGGTGGTTCAGGTCAACGGCAAGCTGCGTGGTCATATCGAAGTGCCGGCCGACGCCAGCCGCGAGGCAGTGGAAGCCACTGCGCGCGCCAACGAAAACGTACTGCGCTTCACCGACGGCCTGACCATCCGCAAGGTCATCGTCGTACCAGGCAAACTGGTCAATATCGTCGCCAACTGATCGAAGCCGGCGCCCTCCTCCAGGAACGGCGCCGGACTGCTCGCAAGGGGAAAGCAAGAAATGATGAAACGGAATCTGCTGGTCCTGGGCCTTGCCGCACTGCTGAGTGCGTGCGGTTTTCAGCTGCGCGGCACTGGCGACGCCAGCTTCGCCCTGACCGAAATGGACGTGACCGCCCGCAACCTGTACGGCCCGACCGTCAAGGCCGTGCGCGCAGCACTGGAAGACAACGGCGTGAATGTCCACGCCGGCGCGCCCTACACCCTCGTATTGGCCCGCGAGGACGAATCCCAGCGCACCGCCTCCTACACCACCGGTGCCCGCAGCGCAGAGTACGAACTGACCCAGACCCTGCAATACGAAATCCACGGCAACAACGACCTGCTGCTGATGGACGACAAGCTGACCGTGCAGAAGTACTACGTGCACGACAGCAACAACCTGATCGGTTCCGACCAGGAAGCTGCCCAGCTGCGCCAGGAAATGCGCCAGGAAATGGTCCAGCAGATGCTCATGCGCCTGCAGCTGATCACCCCGGCCCAACTCGACCAGCTGCAACAGGCAGCAGAAGCCAAGGCCAAAGCCGAAGCCGAAGCGCTGGAAGCCGCGCGCCAGGCCGAGAAGGCCCAGCAACCGCAGCAATCGCCGCTGCAACTGCCCATCCAGTGAGTATACGGGGCCGCACGAGCGGCCCCGGTCATTTGCACCTATGAAGCTCAATCCCGCACAACTGGGCAAACACCTGCAGGGCCCGCTGGCACCGGTCTACGTCGTCAGCGGCGACGAGCCACTGCTCTGCCAGGAAGCCTGTGACGCCATTCGCGCCAGCGCCCGAGCACGGGACTTCAGCGAGCGCCAAGTGTTCAACGCCGAAGCCAACTTCGACTGGGGCCTGCTACTGGAAGCCGGCGCCAGCCTCTCGCTGTTTGCTGAGAAGCGGCTGCTGGAAGTGCGCATGCCCTCGGGCAAGCCCGGGGACAAGGGCGCCGCAGCACTGCTGGAATACTTGGCTAGACCGCCGGAAGATACCGTTCTACTGCTGAACCTGCCCAAGCTCGACAGCAGCACCCAGAAGACCAAATGGGCAAAGGCACTGATCGACGGGCCGGATACCCAGTTCATCCAGATCTGGCCCATCGACGCGCACAACCTGCCGCAATGGATTCGCCAGCGCCTGTCCCAGGCCGGGCTTGCCGCCAACCAGGAAGCGGTAGACCTGATAGCCGCACGGGTCGAAGGCAACCTGCTGGCAGCCGCCCAGGAAGTCGAAAAGCTCAAGCTGGTGGCCGAAGGTGGGCAGATCGATGCCGCTACCGTCCAGGCAGCAGTGGCCGACAGTGCCCGTTTCGATGTCTTCGGTCTGATAGACGCCGCCCTCAACGGCGAGCCCGCTCATACCCTGCGCACTCTGGAAGGCTTGCGCGGCGAGGGTGTCGAGCCACCGGTAATCCTCTGGGCCCTGGCCCGCGAACTGCGCCTGCTCGCCGGCCTGGCCCAGCAATATAGCCAGGGCGTCCCCCTGGAAAAAGCCTTTGCCGCCGCGCGCCCCCCCGTGTGGGACAAACGCCGGCCATTGGTTACCCGCGCCCTGCAGCGCCATCCGGCGTCGCGCTGGAATCAGTTGCTGCAGGACGCCCAGCGCATTGACGCGCAGATCAAGGGCCAGGCACCAGGTGATCCCTGGAACGGCCTCGCACGTCTCGCCTTGCTGCTGGCCGGACAACGCCTGCCCCTGGCCGCCGAGTAGCTGGACATTTTCTGAACAGAAGCTGATGATGCGCGCGCCCGCAGTGGTGCGGATGCAATCGAGGATCGGCCATGGCCAAGAAACGCAAGCAAGGCGCGCCCGAGCGCGCAAAGTCCCTGGTAGCCCAGCCACTCTTCCGCTGCCGTCGGGAGAAGCCCCAGAAAGGCAAAGGAAGTTACCGCCGCGAAGCCTCCCAAGATTGGGAGGCTTCGTCGCTTATGGCCGCCTGAAAAGGCGGAAATCGGCCCGGACGTGTTAAGGTCGCAGCTTGATTCGTCTGCCTCGAGACTCGCGTATGTTCGACGCTCCCGCCCCCAGCCTGATGTTCCGCAGCCTGGCCGCGGCCTCCGCCCTCACTCTGCTCAGCTCCTGCGCCGACGCCCCGGCACAGAAGGCCGCTTCCGCACCACAGCCGCCGGTCAGTCAACCCGCCAGCTCCCCCGTTGCAACCTCGGCGCAATCCGCCCAGGCCCCAATGGTGATGCCGGCCGTCAGCTTCAGCGCCTGGCGTGACGCTTTTCGTCGCGAAGCCCTATCCAGCGGAATAGACCCCAACACTTTTGATCGAGCCTTTGCCGGCATCACCCCGGACCCGAGCGTGATCTCCGCCGATCGCAGCCAACCCGAGTTCACTCGGCCGGTCTGGGAGTACCTGGAAGGCGCCATCTCACCCTACCGTGTGCGCAAGGGCCAGGCCCTGATGATCGAACACGCAGCCACGCTGGACGCGATCGAACAGCGCTTTGGAGTGGACCGCGAGCCCCTGGTGGCCATCTGGGGCATGGAAAGCAGCTTCGGCCAGTTCATGGGCGACAAGTCGGTAATCCGCTCCCTGGCGACACTGGCCTACGAAGGTCGTCGACCGGCTTTCGCTCACGCACAACTGCTCGCTGCCCTGCAGATCCTCCAGCACGGCGATATCCAGCCCGCCCGCATGCTGGGCTCCTGGGCTGGCGCCATGGGCCAGACCCAATTCATCCCCACCACCTACAACAGCCACGCGGTGGACTTCGACGGCGACGGCCGCCGCAATATCTGGAGCTCTTCGGCCGATGCCCTGGCCTCTGCCGCGCACTACCTGCAAGCCTCCGGGTGGCGAAAGGGCCAGCCTGCAGCGCTGCAGGTGCAACTACCCCAAGGTTTCGATTATGCCCAGGCCGACGCCGACATACGCAGGCCCGTGGCACAGTGGCAAGCCCTGGGCGTACAGACCGGCACACAAGCAGCATCCTTGTCCGGAGAGTCTGCCTCGCTGTTGCTCCCCGCCGGCTATCGCGGCCCCGCCTTCCTGGTGCTGGACAACTTCCGCGCCATCCTCAAGTACAACAACTCTTCGTCTTACGCCCTTGCCGTGAGCCTATTGGGCGAACGCTTCGATGGTCGTGGCGAACTCACTGCCAGTTGGCCTCGCGACGAACGCCCGCTGAGCCGCAGCGAGCGTGTGGAATTGCAGGAATCGCTGACGGCCGCCGGCTACTCCCCGGGTGCGCCGGACGGCATCATCGGCGCCAACACCCGCAAGGCCATTCGCGGCTACCAGCAGCGCCTGGGCTGGCCAGCGGACGGCTACCCCAATCTGGAACTGCTCATGCAGTTGCGCGAGGGGCGCTAAGCCCCCGCCTTCCTCGCAGCCTCCGGCGCGCTCGCGTCCGGACGGCGGCCAATTCGTGCAGACGCCTTTGTGATACACTGCGCCACCCTTTTTGCCCCTGCGGCAGCCCACGGAGCCTCTAGCGGAGCCAGTTTTCTCATGTCCGATACAGACACCTCCAAACCCGTCGCCAGCGGCGAAAAGTTCCGTACTGCGCAGGGCATCACCGCGATCAAGGATGGCCAGAAGCGCCGAGCCTCGGCCGAGGCGCAGGTATTCGAACCCAAGCCCAAGTGGCTGCGGGTTAAGGCACCGGGCGGCAGCCGCTTCGAGGCGGTCAAGCGCAATGTCAGTGAACATCGCCTGAGCACCGTGTGCCAGGAATCGCACTGCCCGAACATGGGCGAATGCTGGTCCAACGGCACCGCCACCATCATGCTGATGGGTTCGGTGTGCACCCGCGCCTGCCGCTTCTGCGCCGTGGACACCGGCAACCCCAACGGTTGGCTGGACCAGGAAGAACCCCAGAACACCGCCAAATCCGTCGAGCTGATGGCGTTGCGCTATATCGTGCTGACCTCGGTGGATCGCGACGACCTGCATGATGGTGGCGCCAGTCACTACGCCGCCTGCGTGCGCGCGATCAAGGAGCGCACGCCGCAAGTGGTCGTGGAAGCCCTGACCCCGGACTTCAACGGCGATCTTCAGGCCATCGAACGGGTCGTGGACTCTGGCCTCGAAGTCTTCGCGCAGAACGTCGAGACGGTCAAGCGGCTGACCCATGTGGTGCGCGACCCGCGCGCCGGCTACGAGAAGACCCTGCGCGTGCTGGAGCATGCCAAGCGTCACCACCCTGACGTGCTGGCCAAGACCAGCCTGATGCTCGGACTGGGCGAGACCGACGAAGAAGTCATCGAGACCATGGATGACCTGCGCGCCATTGGCGTGGACATCCTCACCCTCGGCCAATACCTGCAGCCCACCCGCAACCATTTGCCGGTCAAGCGCTGGGTCAGCCCGGAGGAGTTCAACCGCTTCCGCGATATCGGCCTACAGAAGGGCTTCATGGAAGTCGCGGCGGGCCCGCTGGTGCGTTCCAGCTATAGGGCTGACCGGGTCTTCGAGAAGAACAACCTGGGCCTGGCGGCGCCGGTTCCGGTGCCGGGACAGCCCCTTGACGTCAGCATCATTCCGGCACTCAACCTGAGCTGAGCTGGCAATTTACCGCCCGCTCGAAAGGGTGTTTTCACCCAGCAATCAGGCACCATCCGAAAGCCCATAAAAGACTCGGCCCCCTCCCAAAGGGAGGGGGCCGTTTCATTTCCGCGTATTCGAGACGCCTCGCCCCAGCCTAGCTGCTGTAGCCCAACCGCTGGCGTAGAGCACGCTCCAGGTGCTGAGCCACCTCATCGAAGGGTGGTGGCGTCTCAAGCAGATCCTTGAGCTGCACCATCTTCAACCCGGCATAGCCGCAGGGATTGATCCGCCAGAAGGGCGACATGTCCATGTCGACATTGAGCGCCAGGCCGTGGAAGGAGCAGCCACGGCTGACCCTCAGCCCCAGCGAGGCGATCTTGTCGCCGGCGACATAGACACCAGGCGCATCCGCCTTGGGCGCGGCTTCGACGCCATAGGTAGCCAGGACATCGACCAGGCTCTGCTCCATGGCCGTGACCAGCTCACGTACGCCCAGTCCGAGACGGCGCAGATCCAGCAGCAGGTAGGCCACCAGTTGCCCGGGGCCGTGGTAGGTGACTTGGCCGCCGCGATCAACCTGCACCACCGGGATGTCTCCCGGTGCGAGCAGATGTTCGGCCTTGCCAGCCTGACCCTGAGTAAATACCCGGGGGTGCTGCAGCAGCCAGATTTCGTCAGGTGTCCGCTCGTCGCGCTCGGCGGTCAGGCGTCGCATCGCTTCGAAGGTCGGCAGATAGTCCACCAACCCCAGATGGCGCACGACAAGTTCGGCAGTTGCCACTAGAGCACCATGTGCACACGACCGGTGGCACGCAGGTCGATGTGGATCGCCTGCAACTGGTCGACGCCGGTAGCGGTGATCAGCACCTGTACCGAGAGGAAACGACCATTGCGGCTGTCACGCACCACCAGGGTCGTGGAGTCGAGGTCTGGAGCGTGGCGCTGGATGACCTCGATCACCAGGTCAGCGAAGCCTTCGCCTGAATCGCCGATTACCTTGATGGGGTAACGCTCGCAGGGGAACTCGATTTTTGGAGGTTGTACGTCAGGAGTGTCGGTCATGGCGGCGGCGGACTCGTGATCCGCGATGCGGACGCCCCGGGCCTGGCAAGGCACGAGGCGTCGGCTCAGTAGGTCAATTGAACAGGCCGAAGAAGAACAGGCGGATGCTATCCCACAGGCGGCGGAAGAAACCACCTTCCTCAACGGTCTCGAGGGCAATCAGGTCGGCGCTGTGGACTACCTGGTCTTCCAGCTTGACCTCCACCTTGCCGATCACGTCACCCTGCTTGATGGGGGCGATCAGTTGCGGATTCAAGGTCATGCTGGCCTGCAGCTTCTTGGCCTGGCCCCTCGGCAGGGTCAGGGTCAGATCCTGGGCCAGGCCAGCCTTGGCTTCGCGGGTAGCCCCCTTCCACACCTGGGCTTTCGCCAGCTCGGCGCCTTTCTGATAGAAGGTCTGGGTTTCGAAGAAACGGAAGCCGTAAGTCAGCAGTTTCTGGGTCTCGGCGGCACGGGCCTGCTCGCTGTTGGTACCGAACACCACGGCGATCAGGCGCATGTTGTCACGCACAGCGGAAGCCACCAGGCAGTAGCCGGCTTCGTCGGTGTGGCCGGTCTTCAGGCCGTCGACGGTCTTGTCTCGCCACAGCAGCAAGTTGCGGTTGGGCTGCTTGATATTGTTCCAGAAGAACTCCTTCTGGGAGTAGATGGCGTAGTGGGTCGGGTCTTCGTAGATGATCGCGCGGGCCAGGGTCGCCATGTCATGGGAGGTGGAGTAGTGCTCCGGGTTGGGCAGGCCGGTGGCATTCATGAAGTGGCTGTTGGACATGCCGAGCTTTTCGGCAGTGGTGTTCATCATGTCGGCGAAGGCGTCTTCACTGCCGGCGATGTGCTCGGCCACGGCCACGCTGGCATCGTTGCCCGACTGGATGATGATGCCGTGCAGCAGGTCGCTCAGGGACACCTGAGTATTGACCTGGACGAACATGCGCGAACCGCCGGTACGCCAGGCGTGCTCACTGATGGTAACCGGATCGTTCTCGCCGATCTGGCCCTTGCGGATTTCCAGCGTGGCGATGTAAGCAGTCATCAGCTTGGTCAGGCTAGCCGGCGGCAGACGCTGGTCACCGTTGTTTTCGACCAGCACCTGGCCGCTCTGGGCGTCCATCAGCACATAGGACTTGGCAGCCAACTGGGGCGGCGACGGGACGATCTGCTGGGTCGCCATGGAGGCCGGCGCGACGATGAGCAGGGCTGCGGGCAGTAATAGGCGTTTGGCGAAGCTGAAGATGTTCATCCGTCTCTCTGAGAAGTAGCTAATGATCTAACAGGCCCTTGCAGGCTAATTGAGGAAGCCGTCAGTCCGGCTTCACCAGGGTAGGCTGGCCGAGATTGGCCAGGCGCAGACTGTCTTGCAGCTGCTGTGCCTCACCCTGAGTTCCGATCGGCCCCAGGCGTACCCGGTGCAGTATCTGCTGGTTGCGCACGACCGAGCTGATGAAGACCGGCGCACTCACCGCCCCGCTCAGCTTGGCCTTGAGAAGCTCCGCAGCGTCCGGATTGGCGAAGGCGCCCACCTGGAGATACAGGCCAGACGCTGCGGGTGAATCGTTTTTTTTTGCGTCGATCTGCACGGGCAGAACCGCGGCGGCGTGCTGCTGCGGCGGCGGGGTGTACTGCTCGATCGGCGCGCTGGCCACCTGGACGGCCGGCTGGGGTTTGGCTTGCGGCTGTGGCTGGGCGACCATCTTCGGCTGCGCGAGGACCATCGGCACCGGACGACCCTGGGCGGCCCACCACTCGTGAGGGTCGATACCTTCCACCTTGACCCGGGCGGTACCCGATTCGGCATAACCGAGCTTTTTCGCCGCGGCGAAGGACAGATCGATGATGCGATCGGAGTAGAACGGGCCGCGGTCGTTGACCCGCAGGATCACCGTACGACCGTTATCCAGGTTGGTAACCCGCACGTAGCTGGGCAGCGGTAGGGTCTTGTGTGCAGCGGTCATGCCATAGAGGTCATAGGCCTCACCGTTGGCCGTGGCCTGGCCGTGAAATTTGGTGCCGTACCACGAGGCAGTGCCCACTGCCTGATAGCGACGCGCGTCGCTCATCGGGTAGTAGGTCTTGCCAAGTACTGTGTAAGGGTTGGCCTTGAACGAGCCATAGTGCGGCATGGGGACGGCATCGGGAATGCGCGAGACGTCGACGTCCCACCAAGGCGCGCCATCCCGGTGCGGGCGCGCATAGTCACCGGGGCCGGAGATCGGGCCGCCAGGCTGGACCGGCTCGGGTGCGCGACTGCTCGAGCAACTCGCCAGCAACAATGCTACGGCGCCGTAGACGGCGACTCTTATCGATTGTGGCATCGGTTAACGCCCGCCCCTTGCGCTGACCAGCAATTCGGAAAGCTGATGCACGGCCATTGCGTACATCACGCTGCGATTGTAGCGGGTAATGACATAGAAGTTCGGCAATCCCATCCAGTACTCCGCTCCTTCATCCCCCTCGAGCCTGAAGGCCGTCACCGGCACATCATCGCGCAGGGCGCTGCCGCTTGCCCAGCCCAGCGTCCTAAGATCGCCGACGTTCTTCACCGGGTCCAGTCCCTGGGTCAACCCTTCGTCGATTCGATCACCACGAACCTGGGCACGGCTGACCACCGGGCCACCGGCTGTCCAGCCATGGCGCTTGAAGTAGCTGGCGACGCTGCCGATGGCGTCCACCGGGTTTTTCCAGATGTCGATATGGCCGTCGCCGTCAAAATCCACAGCATAGGCGCGGAAGCTGCTCGGCATGAACTGAGGCAGCCCCATGGCCCCGGCGTAAGAGCCCTTGAGCATCAGCGGATCGACCTGCTCCTCACGCGCCAACAAGAGGAACTCCTTCAGCTGCGTGCGGAAGAAATCGGCACGCGGCGGGTAGTCAAAGCCCAGGGTAGACAGGGCATCAATCACGCGGAAGTTGCCGGTATTCCCACCATAGAAGGTCTCGACGCCGATGATCGCGACGATCACCTGGGCCGGTACGCCATATTCCTTCTCGGCGCGAGCCAGCGCCTCGGCGTGCTGGTTCCAGAAGGACACGCCTTTCTGAATACGCGCCGGCGTAATGAAGATCGGCCGGTATTCCTTCCACGGCTTGACCCGTTCGGCGGGCCGGGAGATGGCATCGAGAATGGACTGTTTGCGATTCACCTCACGGAACAGGTCCACCAGTTGCTCGCCGGCAAAGCCGTAGTCGCGAGTCATCTCGGCGACAAACTCGGCCACCTGCGGCGAACCTTCGTAGTCCCCGGAAAGTGCCGGTGCGGCTGCCCCCAGCAGTCCGACCAAGGCCACCCCGGTGGCCCCAAACTGCATCAACTTGCGCAGTGCTTTCAAATCATTCACTCGATTCAAACCTGGGCGATCCATTTGCGATGGGTATGGATCGCCATCAACACCCCAAACCCTGACAGCAGCGTCACCAGATGGGTTCCGCCGTAGCTAATGAAGGGAAGGGGTACCCCCACAACCGGCAACAGTCCACTGACCATGCCGATGTTGACGAACACGTATACGAAGAAGGTCATGGTCAGACTGCCCGCCAGCAGCTTGCCGAACAGGGTCTGGGCCTGGGCGGTAATCACCAGGCCGCGGCCGATCAGAAGCAGATAGACCAATAGCAGCAGGCAGGCGCCCACCAGGCCGAACTCTTCGCCGAGGACCGCAATGATAAAGTCCGTGTGGCTTTCCGGCAAAAAATCCAGGTGCGACTGGGTGCCCAGCAGCCAGCCTTTGCCAAATACCCCCCCCGAGCCGATGGCTGCCTTGGACTGAATGATGTTCCAGCCGGTACCCAGCGGGTCGCTCTCTGGATCGAGGAAGGTCAGCACCCGCTGCTTCTGGTAGTCGTGCAACACGAAGTACCACATGGCCACTGCCACGGGCACTACCGCCGCTACCGCACCGAAGACCCAGCGCCACTGCAGGCCGGCCATGAACAGCACAAAGGCACCGGAGGCAAGGATCAGCAGAGAGGTGCCGAGGTCCGGTTGCTTCAGGATCAGCACGAAAGGCACCAGGATCAGCACCAGGCTGACGGTGATGTGCTTGAGCTTGGGTGGCAGGTTGTGTCGAGACAGGTACCAGGCGATGGTCGCCGGCATGATGATCTTCATGAATTCCGAGGGCTGGAAGCGGATCACCCCGGGAATATTGATCCAGCGGGTAGCGCCCATGGCCGTGTGGCCCATGACCTCCACCACTATCAACAGGGCCACCCCGATCACGTATGCCAGCGGCACCCAGCGCGCCATGAAGCGCGGCTCGAACTGGGCGATGACGATCATCGCGCCGATCCCCAGGCCGAAGGAGCTCGCCTGTTTCATCAACAGTTCCCAGTGCTTGCCGCTCGCCGAATAGAGGACGAACAGGCTACCGGCCGCCAGCATCATGATGATCAGCAGCAGCCAGCCATCGATGTGCAGGCGCTGCAGAAGGGTGGCTCGGCGCTTGAGCACGTCCTCCTGGGAGATGGTGCGGTCGAAGTTGCTATTCATCGAATGGCGCTCTGCTGGTCCGCCAACGGTTGCAGCGGGCGGAACTCGGGTTTCAGCTGGCCGTCCTCACCGAGGAGCCAGGCGTCCATGACCTGCTTGACCACAGGTGCGGCAACGCCCGAGCCGGATTCGCCGTTCTCCACCATTACCGCAACGGCTATCTTCGGGTCTTCGGCCGGGGCGAAGGCGACGAACAGGGCATGGTCGCGATGCCGTTCCTGGACCTTGGAACGGTCGTACTTCTCACCCTGCTTTATCGCTACCACTTGCGCGGTGCCGGATTTGCCGGCGATGCGGTAGACAGATGTGGCACCGACCTTATGTGCAGTACCGCGGGCACCATGGACTACCTGCTCCATACCGATACGGCCGGCATCCCAGAACTTCGGGTCACGCAAGATGATGTCCGGCATCGGATTGGGGTCCAGCGGCTGTTGGCCTTCGATGGTCTTGGCCAGGTGCGGGCGGATCCATTTGCCGCGGTTGGCCATCAGCGCTACTGCCTGAGCCAGTTGCAGCGGAGTTGCCTGCATGTACCCCTGACCGATACCGAGGATCAGCGTTTCCCCCGGATACCAGGCCTGGCGGTAGCGGGCGCGCTTCCAGTCGCGGGAGGGCATAAGACCCGCGGATTCTTCGAACATGTCCAGTGCCACGCGCTGGCCAAAACCGAAGCGACTCATGTAGTCGTGCAGACGATCAATCCCCATCTTATGGGCAAGATCGTAGAAGTAGGTGTCATTTGACCGCATTATCGCGGTTTCCATGTTCACCCAACCGTCACCGGAACGGTTCCAGTTGCGGTATTTGTGGTCGTAGTTCGGCAGTTGGTAGAAGCCCGGATCGAAGACGCGCGAAGCCGGCGTCACCACCCCCGAGTCCAGGCCAGAGACCGCCACCATCGGCTTGATGGTCGAACCTGGCGGGTACAGCCCCCGCAACACGCGGTTGTACAAAGGTCTGTCAATGGAGTCGCGCAGCTCGGCATAAGCCTTGAAGCTGATGCCGGTGACGAACGGGTTCGGGTCGAAGCTCGGCTGACTGACCATCGCCAGTACGTCACCGCTGGACGGCTCGATGGCGACGATGGCACCACGACGTCCCGCCAGGGCCTGCTCGGCGGCCTCCTGCAGACGCACGTCGAGGGTCAACACCAGGTCCTTGCCAGGTTTCGGGTCGGTGCGCTTGAGCACGCGCAGTACGCGACCGCGAGCGTTGGTTTCGACTTCTTCGTAACCCACCTCGCCATGCAGTTGGTCTTCGTAGAAGCGCTCGATCCCGGTCTTGCCGATATGGTGGGTGCCGCTGTAGTTGACCGGATCGAGCTGCTTCAGCTCTTTCTCATTGATGCGGCCGACATAACCCACCGAGTGGGCAAAGTGCGCGCCCTGCGGATAGTGCCGCACCAACTGCGCCACCACTTCTACGCCGGGCAGGCGGAATTGGTTCACCGCCACTCGGGCGATCTGCTCTTCGGTCAGTTCAAAAAGGATGGGCACCGGCTCGAATGGCCGCCGTCCCTGCCTCATGCGCTTCTCGAACAGGGCACGGTCATCCGGTGTCATCTGCAGCACTTCGACAATCACATCGAGCGTTGCTTTCCAGTCGCCAGCCCGCTCGCGGGTAACGCTGAGACTGAAACTGGGCCGGTTGTCGGCGATGATTACGCCATTGCGATCGAAAATCAGCCCACGGGTGGGCGGTATCGGCTGCACGTGGACGCGATTGTTCTCGGACAGGGTCGAGTGGTAGTCGTACTGGATCACCTGCAGGTAATAAAGCCGGGCAATCAGCACGCAAGTCAGCAACAGCACTGCCACGGCGCCCACGATCACGCGCTGACGCACCAGGCGGGCATCTTTCTCGTGGTCTTTCAGGCGGATCGGTTGCGGCATGGACAGGGTTTACTTGTGATAGGGGTGGCCGGACAGCACAGTCCAGGCACGGTAGATCTGTTCGCCGACAAGAATACGGACCAGCGGATGCGGCAATGTCAGCGGCGACAGCGACCAGCGCTGCTCGCTACGGGCGCAGACCTCCGGCGCCAGCCCTTCAGGGCCGCCGACCATCAGGTTGACAGTGCGCGAGTCCAGGCGCCAGCGGTCCAGTTCAACCGCCAGTTGCTCGGTGCTCCAGGGTCGACCTTCGACTTCCAGGGTGACAATGCGTTCCCCTGGCTGCACTTTGGCCAGCATCGCCTCGCCCTCCTGGCGGATCATCCGCGCCACGTCGGCATTCTTGCCGCGCGTGGTCAGGGGAATTTCCACCAGTTCCAGGCTGAGCTCGGACGGCAGGCGCTTGACGTACTCCTGCCACCCCTCTTCCACCCAGCGCGGCATCCGCGTACCAACAGCAATCAGACGTAGACGCAAGGGATGCCCCGCTTACTCGTGGCTGTGGTGGGCGCGGCTCTGCTCGGCCCCCTGCCACAGGCGCTCCAGATCGTAGAACTGGCGGGTGGCAACCTGCATCACATGCACCACCACGTCGCCCAGGTCCAGCAGGGCCCACTCGCCGCCGTCCAGGCCTTCGCTGCCCAGCGCGCGGACGCCTTGCTCCTTGACCTTCTCCAGCACGTTTTCGGCCAGGGATTTGACATGGCGGCCAGAGGTACCGCTGGCGATCACCATGAAGTCGGTGATGCTGGTCTTGCCACGCACGTCGATAGTGGTGATTTCCTGACCTTTCAGGTCTTCCAGGGCCGCAATGGCGACCTTGACGAGTTCTTCGTTTTGCATCGGGTTCAACTACCTCAGTGAATCAGTTCGACGCACGGTACAAGTCGTGCGCATGGATATAGGCCAATACGGCGTCGGGCACGAGAAAGCGCACCGACCGCCCCTCCCCCAGCAATTGGCGAATCTGGGTGGCGGAAATCGCCAGGGGCGTCTGCCAGACAAAGGCGATCTGCCCGGCAGGCCCCTGCAGGGAATGAGGATCGACCGTGCTGCGTGCGGCCAACAGGTCACGCAGGGTTTCCGGCGCCTCACTGTCGGCATCCGGACGCTGCAGGACCAGGATGTGGCAATGGTCCAGCAGCTCGTCCCAGCGGTGCCAGCTCGGCAGGCCGCAGAACGCGTCCCAGCCGACCAGCAGGAACAATTGATCTTCGGCATCCAGCTCGGTGCGCAGGGACTCCAGCGTTTCGATGGTCCAGGACGGCCGCTCGCGCTTGAGCTCGCGATCATCCACCGCCAACGGCACAACACCTGCCACTGCAAGCTGCACCATCTCCAGGCGCTGGGATGCCGACACCCGGGGGGTTTCCCGGTGCGGCGGGCGCGCACTGGGAATCAGGCGCAACTCGTCGAAACCGAATTGCTCGGCCACTTCAACGGCACTCCGCAGGTGGCCGATATGCACGGGATCGAAGGTGCCGCCGAAGAGGCCGATGCGCTTGCCCATCAGGTGCGTACGTGACCGTCGCCGAAGACCACATACTTCTCGCTGGTCAGACCTTCCAGACCGACCGGGCCACGGGCGTGCAGCTTATCGGTGGAAATGCCGATCTCAGCGCCCAGGCCGTACTCGAAACCATCGGCAAAGCGGGTCGAGGCGTTGACCATCACCGAAGCGGAATCCACCTCGGTGAGGAAGCGCCGGGCATCACTGAAGTTCTCGGTGATGATCGCGTCGGTATGTTGCGAGCCGTAGGTGTTGATGTGCTCGATGGCCTGGTCCAGGCCGTCGACGATGCGGATCGAGAGGATCGGCGCGTTGTACTCGGTGCGCCAGTCTTCCTCGGTCGCTTCCAGCACATCCTTGCCCAGCAGCGCACAGGTGGCGGCGTCGCCGCGCAGTTCCACGCCCTTGTCGCGGTAGATGGCGGCCAGCGGCGGCAGCACGCGCGCGGCGATGCCGGCATGCACCAGCAGGGTTTCCATGGTGTTGCACGGCGCGTAACGCTGGGTCTTGGCGTTGTCGGCCACGCGAATGGCCTTGTCGAGATCGGCGGCGATATCGATGTAAACGTGGCAGATGCCGTCCAGATGCTTGATCACCGGCACCTTGGCCTCGCGGCTGATGCGTTCGATCAGACCTTTGCCACCGCGCGGAACGATCACGTCCACGTATTCCGGCATGCTGATCAGCGCGCCAACGGCGGCACGGTCGGTGGTTTCCACCACTTGTACCAGCTCGCTCGGCAGGCCGGCTTCGGCCAGGCCCTTCTGGATGCAGATGGCGATTGCCTGGTTGGAATGAATGGCCTCGGAACCGCCGCGCAGGATGGTGGCGTTGCCGGACTTCAGGCAAAGGCTGGCGGCATCGATCGTCACGTTCGGCCGCGACTCGTAGATGATCCCGATCACACCCAGCGGCACGCGCATCTTGCCCACCTGGATACCGGACGGCAGATAGCGCATGTCACGGATCTCGCCAATGGGGTCCGGCAGGGTGGCGACCTGACGCAGGCCCTCGATCATGTCGTCGATGCGTGCCGGGGTCAGTGCTAGGCGATCGAGCATGGCTGGCTCAAGGCCATTGGCCCGGCCATTGGCCAAGTCCTGCTCATTGGCGGCGGTCAGCTCGGCACGAGCTGCATCCAGGGCATCGGCGGCAGCCAGCAGGGCGCGGTTCTTCTGCGCGGTGCTGGCGCGGGCGGCCACACGCGAGGCGGCGCGGGCGGCGCGGCCAAGGCGGGTCATGTAATCGAGAACGGACTCGGTCATGGTCTCGGGTTCTGGCGAAAGGAAAGCGGCTGATTATAGCGGTCGCGCTCGCCCGCGCCCAGCGGCGCCGGGCGGATGGTAGACAGGTCATTCCACGGGCCTCACCGGTAACGGTGCAGTTCGCGGCCCAGGCGGGCCGCGGCTGGGACGGTGACACCCGGAAAACACGCCCGCCCGAAGGTTGGGTAAACAAAAGTGTCTCCGCTGTTTACCTTCCAATTGCAGTCGTCGCAGAAGAACAAGAAGCGCCCCGGCGCCGGAGAATCCGCCATGCGTTACCAGACCGACTTCGCCGCCCAACAGCTGGCCGACGCGCCCCGCACTATCCAGATCGGCCCCTGGACCCTGCACTATCAGGCCTTTTCGCAGCACGCCATGGACAAGCGCGAGCCCCTATTGATGCTCGGCGGCGCCTTCCAGAGCTTCCGCTCCTTCAGTGCCGAGGTGCAGGAGCTTCTGCCACGCCACCCGGTGATCCTCCTCGACCTTCCGAGCCAGGGCGGCAATCTGCAACTCGCACCGGAGCTTTCCCTGGAACAGTTGGCCGACCTGATCGCCGCCTTTGCCGAAGAGCTCCAACTGCCGCCGCTGATGCCCATCGGCTTGTCCTACGGCTCGGCCCTGGCGGCATTGTTCGCGGTGCGCCATCCGCAACGCTGTGCGCGCCTGTTGCTGGCCGGAATCACCGCATTCGGTCGTCCTGGCGCCCGGCGCATGCTGGAAGAAGGCCTGGAGCTGCTGTCCGAGGGCCAGGTACTGCACTTCGCCCAAGGCGCACTGACCGGTTTGATCAACCCGTTGCGCCTGGAGGAAACCGGCATCTCGCTGGTGTTCCGAAAGGCTCTTTTGCGGCAGATGCAGCGCCTTTCTCCGCAGGAACTCGAACGCTACCGGCAGAACAGCCGCCGTCTACTGGACTTTTCCGGTTTCGACCACCACCCGACCTGCCCTACCCTGGTCCTGGCCGGCGAATACGATCATTTCACCCAACCCTGGGAACATGCTGGATTTGCCGCCGCCTGCGCCGATGCCGACTGCGCCCTTATCCACAACGGCGATCACCTGGCCCAGTTCGAACAACGCGAAGCCTGCGCCAGCTTCTATCGCCCCTTTCTCCAGGGCGTCGCCTTACCGCTGGCCAGCCCCGGTGCGACCCGCCTGGCACGCAACCGCCTGGACCATCTGGAACGACGCCAGGAGGCGCGCGTAGCGCCACTGAACCGGCGCGGCCGACTGCTGCATGCCGAGGCTGGCGAGTTCCATGTGGAGGTCAGCGAACTGGGCTTCTTTGGCGGGCTGGTGCGCGGCGAACTGCCGACCGATCTACCGAATCGGGGCTGGCGTTTGCAAGCCGGCGACCTGCCAGCGCTGGATGCACTTCCGTTACGCCATGAAGGCGATAGTCTGGCCCTGGTCTTTCCCCACACCGACGCGGGGGCCAGCGACGCGCTGGCATCCCAGGTGGTCCAGACGGAACCACGGGCAGTGGCCTATGCCTGAGGAGGCTTCAGGTACGAGCCTCCACCACCCGCACCAGCGCCGGCCAGGCATCCAGCGGGGCAGACTCCAGCGCCTTCGGGTCATGCACACACACCTTGCCGAAACCACAGCCTTCGAACCCTTCGACTATGGCGGCGTCTCCCCGGTAGTGCAGGTAGTAACGACCCCGGGTCAGCCGGCCGACGAGATCGATGCCCCAACGCAACTGACGGTAACGCGGATGCTCGCGCAGGTCGGGATAGAGGTCAGTGAGGTAAGTGGCCGATGGGAACTGGCGCAACTGCGTTGCCAGCCGGCTCCAGAAGGCCTCTATCACCGGCAGTTCGAAATAGTTCACCAGCCCTTCGGTGATGACCAGCACCGGCTCGTCACGATTCAGCCCTGAGAACAGTGCCTGCAGGTCGTTTGCATCCTGTTCGGCGAGGATATCCACAGGGCGCACCTGATGCCGTGAATCCAGCCAGCCTTCCTCGTGCAACAGCAGGCGCTTGCGGGCGGCCATGGGCGGCAGGTCGGCCTCCAGGTAACGCAGATCCGGGTAGCGGGAGCAAAAACGCCGCCCCCGGGGAGACAGGCCGCAGGCAATCTCCACCACCTGGCGCACGCCATGCTGCTCGATGGCCTCGCGCAACAAGGCATCGATCAGCAGATGACGCTGCAGGAGGAAACGCTCGACATCCAGCCCGAACGCCACCCGCGCCCCCCAACTGATGGGCGTCAGCACGCCATGGGCAAATCGCCCAAATGGAGTGACGAAAGGCTCTTCGGCCAGGCGGTGGCGATACCACACGTAACCGGTGTAGTGCGCACTGGGGGTGATGTGGGCACTGTCAAGACGGGCAGCTCGGGACATGGCAACGGGCTCTTGTTATTTTGCGTGACGATTCCGATGCCGGTGTTCAGCTTCGGCTCAGCATGCTTCCGTATAATCGCGAGCCTATTCCGACCCGTGACCCTGCGACAGCCCCATGTCCCGCGATCCCATCCTAAGTTTGCCCTGGCCCGGCGCCCGTCCGCTGCCCGACGCCTTCTTCGACCGCGATGCCCAGCAAGTCGCGCAGGAACTGCTGGGCAAAGTCATCCGTCACCGGATCGACGGGCGCTGGTTATCGGCACGCATCATCGAAACCGAGGCCTACTATCTGGTGGACAAGGGCAGCCACGCATCCCTCGGCTACACCAACAAGCGCCGCGCACTGTTCCTCGACGGCGGGCACATCTATATGTATTACGCCCGTGGCGGCGATTCACTGAACTTCAGCGCCCATGGCGCCGGTAACGCGGTTCTGATCAAGTCCGGCCACCCCTGGGTCGACGCCATTTCCCCCGCCGACGCCCTGGCGGCCATGCAACGCAATAACCCCGACGCCCAAGGCCAGGCGCGCGCGACCGAACGCCTCTGTGCCGGCCAGACGCTGCTGTGCAAGGCCCTCGGTCTGAAGGTACCGGACTGGGACGGCCAGCGCTTCGACTGGCAACGCCTGTTCGTCGAAGACGTCGGCGAGCGCCCCTCCCGCATCATCCAGACCGCGCGCCTGGGCATTCCCCACGGCCGCGACGAACACCTGCCCTACCGCTTCGTCGATGCGACCTACGCCCGCCATTGCTCGCGCAACCCACTGCGCCGCGGACAGGTCGAAGGATGCGACTACCTGCTGATCGAGGACAATCACCCATGAGTCAATGGTTAGACCAAGTCACCACCTGGCTAGGCGCCAACCCGGAATGGCTGGGCCTGGCGATCTTCCTGATCGCCTGCATCGAGTGCCTGGCCATTGCCGGCATTGTGGTGCCCGGCGTCGCCCTGCTGTTCGCCGTCGGCGTGATGGCCGGCAGCGGCGCCCTGGAACTCTGGGAAACGCTGCTCCTGGCCTACACCGGCGGCCTGCTGGGCGACCTGATTTCCTACGGCCTGGGCCGGCGTTTCCACCAGAACATCCGCGGGCTACCGCTGCTGCGCAACCACCCGGAGTGGATCAGCGGCGCGGAGAACTACTTTCAGCGATATGGCGTCGCCAGCCTGCTGGTGGGCCGTTACATTGGCCCGTTGCGGCCCATGTTGCCTATGGTGGCCGGCATGCTCGACATGCCCTTCCCGCGCTTCATTGTCGTCAGCATGCTGGCCGCCGCCGGCTGGGCGGTGGCCTACCTCGTGCCCGGCTGGGCCACGGGTGCGGCCCTGCGCCTGCCGCTGCCGGAGGGTTTCTGGGGCGAAGCAGGGGTGGTGATTGTCGTGGTATTGGCCATTCTCGGGCTGATCGCTCATAGCACCCTGCTCGAGAAACGCTCGGCCAACCCACTGGCGGCAGGGCTCTGCCTGCTGGCCCTGGGCGCCCTGCTGATCGGCTGGCCGCATCTGCAAGCGCTGGATCAGGGGCTGATGTCTCTGGTCCAGGAACAGCGTCACACCAGCCTGGACCAACTGATGGTGCTGGTCACCCGCCTGGGCGACTTCAAGACCCAGCTCCTTGCCGGCGCCTTGCTCGCGATTTTGCTGCTGGTACTGCGTCAATGGCGCCCGGCCTGCTTCGCCATCGGCACCCTGGTGACCACGGCACTGGCCAACACCGGGCTCAAACATCTCTTCGCGCGGGCACGGCCCGAGGTTCTCGCCGAGCCGCTGAACACTTTCAGCTTCCCCAGCGGGCACAGCTCAGCGGCCTTCGCCTTCTTCCTGGTGCTGGGCATTCTCGCTGGCCGCGGCCAGCCCGGGAGACTACGCCTGACCTGGCTGCTGCTGGCCAGCCTGCCGGCCTTGGCCATCGCCCTGTCTCGGGTCTATCTCGGCGTGCACTGGCCTACGGACATCCTCGCCGGCGGCCTGCTGGCAGGCGGGATCGCGGCCGCCGGGCTGGCGCTGATGCAACGCGCGGCGCCCCTGACGGCCATGACCCCACGGGTATGGGTGCTCATCCTTCCGGCCTGCCTGGCCCTGCTGGGCGGCATCGCGACCTGGGCCCTGCCGGATGCGCTGGCGCGCTACAGCTATTGAGGGACAGGCAAGCGCTTAAGCGATGGACTCCCCCTGCAACTGATCCAGCAAGCCCTGGAGGAAGTCAAGGCGCTCAACGGGATCAGCCAGGGTCAGCAGGTGCAGTTTCTCCTTGATGTGGAACGGCAACAGGTACGACAGCTGGTTAGCCAACGCCTGCTGCCCCTCCACCACGCCTCCCATGCCCAGCCCCTGGACCATGGGATGCTCGGCCAGGGCATTGAGCAACGCCGCCAGGTCAGCATGCTCCGGACGCAGCGGCCGCTCGGGCTCATCATCCAGCCACTCCACCTCGGCGAGGGTCAACTGGTCGCGTAGCACCTCCGCCTTGCCAACGTGGAAACGCCGTCCGCCCTCTACGCGGATACCCAGCAAACCGTTGGGGCGCTGCTGCCAGTCGCGGATCAACGCTTCGCAACCGATGGCGGCGAAGCGGCTGGCCGCCTCGCCGACTTCCTGGCCTTCGAGAATGCAGACCACGCCGAAGCCCTCGCCCTGCTTCATGCAGCGCCCGATCATGTCCAGGTAGCGCGCTTCGAATATCTGCAGGTCAAGCGCACAGCCCGGAAACAGCACAGTGTTGAGCGGAAACAACGGCAACTTCATGCATCGACCTCAAGCAATCATGGCAACGGCGAGCGGCAGCAGTACTGCGGTGGCAACGCCCATCAGGCTCATTGCCAGGGCGGCGAAAGCACCGCACTCCTCGCCTTCCTGCAATGCCCGCGCAGTACCCACGGCATGGGCCGTGAGCCCCAGCGCCATGCCCTGGGCGGCGGGATGACGCACGCCACAGCGGCGCAGCAGCTCCGGGCCAAGGATCGCGCCCAGCACGCCGGTGATCAGCACGAACACCGCCGCCAGGGCCGCTACCCCGCCGAGCTGCTCAGCCACCAGCATCGCGATGGGCGAAGTCACCGACTTCGGCAACAGCGTCATCAGCACCATGCGCTCGGTGCCAAACCACCAGCCCAGCGCAGCTACCGACAGCGTAGCGAAGAGCCCGCCGAACACCAGCGTCAGCAGGGTTGGCCAGAACAGCTGGCGGATCCGTCGCAGGTTGAGAAATAGCGGCACCGCCAACGCCACGGTGGCCGGGCCGAGGAAGACCGTCAGCAACTGGGTGCTCTCACGGTACTCCTGATAGCTGATACCGAAGGCCAGCAGCACGCCGATCAGCAGCAACATGGACAGCAGCACCGGCTGCAGGAACACCCAGCGGGTCTTCTCGTAGGCGGCCAGGGCCAGTTGGTACGCCGCCAGGGTCATGCCGAAACCGAACAACGGATGGTGCACCACCGCCTGCACCGCGGCTTGCCAGTCGAGGTTCATGCGTCCTCCCGGCGGCGTACCTGGCGATCGATCAGCTTCTGCATCAACCAGCCGCAGAAGAGGAACGCCGCCAGCAGCGACAGCACCAGAGCGCCGGCTATGGCCCAGAAGTCCGCCCAGATGGCCTGGGCATAAACCATCACGCCCACCGCCGGCGGCACCAGCAGCAGCGGCAGGTAACGCAACAGACTGCTGGCGGCCAGGCTCAGAGGCTCGCTCACCTCGCCACGCACCAGCAAATAGAGAAAGAGCAGCACCAGGCCGATGATGGGTCCGGGCAGCATGGACAGGAACAGGGCATTGAGCCCGCTACCGATCAGCTGGAACAGCACCAGCAAGGTCAGTCCGCGCAACAGCATGAAAATCTCCATGGGTCAGGTCCGGCCGGGCGGGCTTCGGCCGGGACGGGGCATTATAGGCTTGCCTGCCCTCACGCTATAACCCGCCATTCGCAGGGGGCATGCCGTCTTGACCGGGCCCGCCCGACATGCTGATCTACGCCCTGCACGCAAGGGAGGGGCAAAGCCCCCGGATTAGAAGAATTACAACACTGCATCCACGGAGGATGACGCATGGCGTTCGTACCAGTAGCAGAACTGAAGAACTACGTTGGCAAGGAACTGGGCCACTCGGACTGGGTGACCATCGACCAGAACCGCATCAACCAGTTCGCCGAGTGCACCGAAGACCACCAGTTCATCCACGTCGACCCGGAGCGCGCCAAGCAGACGCCCTTCGGCTCCACCATCGCCCACGGCTTCCTCAGCCTGTCGCTGATTCCCAAGTTGATCGACGGCCTGCTGGTCCTGCCCGAAGGCGTGAAGATGGTGGTCAACTACGGCCTGGACACTGTGCGCTTTATCCAGCCGGTGAAGGTGGACTCCCGCGTGCGACTGGCCGTGAAGGTCATCGACGTCACCGAAAAGAACCCCGGCCAGTGGCTGATCAAGGCCCTCTGCACCCTCGAAATCGAAGGCCAGCAGAAGCCTGCCTACATCGCCGAATCCCTGAGCCTCTGCTTCGTCTGAGCCAGACGACCAACGGTAAAAAAGCCCGCGATCGCGGGCTTTTTTGCGCCACACTGAAAGGCAGATGTTTGGACAAGGACACCCAATGAAACCGCTTCTGCCCCTTACCCTCGCCCTGCTGCTCGCGGCCTGCGGAGAGGGAGAACCCCTGACCCCGCCGGACGCCCGCCTGCCGGACGGTTCCCGTTATCGCGGCGAACTGGTCAACGGTCTGTTGCAGGGGCCTGGGCGCCTGGACTACAGCAACGGCACCTGGTTCGAAGGTCAGTTCAAGGACGGTCAGCCGGAAGGCCGGGGCGAGTGGCACGGTCCCAACGGCCTGGTCTATACCGGCGAATTCAAAGCCGGCCTGTTTCACGGCCAGGGGCGCCTCGGCTACGGCAATGGCAGCACCTACGAAGGCGGTTTCGCTCGCAACCAGTTCGATGGCGAAGGCACCCTGCGTCAGGGTGACGTGATCTATCGCGGCCAGTTCCGCAACGACAAGTACCAAGGCTTCGGCAGCCTTGAGTGGCCAGACGGCAGCAACTACCAGGGCCTGTTCCGCGCCGGCCAGCCGGACGGCGAAGGCGTTCGTACCGACGAGGCTGGCAACCGCTTCAGCGGACGCTTCAAGAAGGGCCAACTGCAAGGACAGGGCGCCTACCAGGGCGAAGACGGCTCCCACTACATCGGCGAATTCAAGAACAGCCTGTTCGACGGCAAGGGACGTTTCACCAGCGCTGATGGCGATGTCTGGAGCGGTACCTTCAAGGAAGGCAACCTGATTGACCAGGGCGAGTTCACCGGTGCCGATGGCAGCCATTACCAGGGCCACTTCCGGCACTGGCGCTACCAGGGCGAGGGCACGCTTTCGCTGGCCGACGGCAGCCGCTACCACGGCCATTTCAACGACGGGCTCTACAGCGGCACCGGCAGCCTGACTCAATCGGATGGCAAGCTTGAAACCGGCATCTGGCAGGATGGCACTCGCATCCGCGACGAACAGGGCAAGGCTCTGCCCGATCCCCTGGAAATCGGCTTGCTGGCCCAGGGCCGCTTGCTCGATCAGGCGATCGACGCGGTGCCGGCCTCCACGCCTGAGGTGGAGCTCTATACCATCACGCTCGCCGGCGATGGCCGTCAGAGCGTGTTCCTGCGTGAAGTGGACTACGTCTCCAAACTCCTGGCCGAACGCTTCGGCGCCCACGGCCAGATCAACCTGGTCAACCACCGCGAACACATGGCCGACCGACCGCTGGCCACCCGCGAAAGCTTGTCCCGCTCGATCCAGGCCGTCGCCAAGCGAAGTGGCCCGGAAGACCTCGTCTTCATCTACCTGACCAGCCACGGTTCACCGACCCACGAACTGGTGTTGGAGCAACCCGGCCTCCAGCTCGGTCACCTACCGGCGCAGGAACTTGCCGACCTGCTTGCTCCTCTCAAGGGCAGGTACAAGGTGCTGGTGATCTCCGCCTGCTACTCCGGCGGCTTCATTCCACCATTGAAGGACGAGAAGACGCTGATCATGACGGCGGCCCGCTCTGACCGCGTGTCCTTTGGCTGCTCCGAAGAGAGCGACTTCACCTACTTCGGGCGCGCCCTGTTCGCCGACGCCTTCAGCGAGACGGACGATCTGGAGCGTGCATTCGGAATCGCCAAGGAGAAAGTCGCCGCGCGCGAGAAGGCCGACGACTTCGAAGCCTCCGAACCTCAGATTTGGGCTCCCAAGGCCGTCACTGCCCGCTGGCGCGCATTGCGCGAGCATCAGGCAGAGCAGGCCCTGACAGCCCAGAGCGCCGCGAACCCCGACAAAACTGCGCGTAGCCACTAAGCTCAGCGTGTATCAGCGGAGAAACAACATGTATCTGACGCCCCAGCACATACTGCTCGCCGGCGCCACTGGTCTGACCGGCGAGCACCTGCTTGACCGGCTACTCAACGAACCCACGGTCGCCCGAGTCCTGGCGCCGACCCGTCGCCCACTGGCCGAGCACCCGCACCTGAAAAACCCTGTCGGTCCGCTTGCCGAACTGCTGCCGCAGCTGCACGACCGGGTTGACGTCGCCTTCTGCTGCCTGGGCAGTACCATTCGCCAGGCCGGCTCCCAGGAAGCGTTTCGCGCGGTGGACCTGGAGCTGGTCCTGGCCGTCGCCCGGCGCGCCCGTGAGCTGGGCGCACGGCACTTCATCGTAATCAGCGCGGTAGGCGCCAATCGCACATCCTCAATCTTCTACAACAAGGTCAAGGGTGAGATGGAAGAAGCCCTCAAAGCCATGGACTGGCCGCAGCTGACCATCGCCCGCCCCTCACTGCTGATGGGGCCGCGCAGCGAGTTCCGCCTCGGCGAACGCCTGGCCTCGGCCTTCATGCGATGGCTGCCGGGAAAATACCGGGGTATCGGCGTCTGCACGCTGGCCCGTGCGCTCTGGCGTCTGGCGCTCGAAGAAGAAGACGGCGTACGCATCATCGAGTCGGATGAGTTGCGCCGCCTCGGTCGTTGACGGCGACCAGTCATTGGCCGAAATCCCCGCGCCCCGTGTGAAGTCCGCTGCTAAGGTGAGCGAGATCACTCACCGTCGAGAACCAGCATGGGCCTCTATGATCGCTACGTCTTGCCACGCCTGATCGACTTCGCCTGCGGAATGGGACACGTCATGAAGACCCGTTCCCTGGTGGTGCCTTGTGCCGAAGGGCAGGTACTGGAAATCGGCATCGGTACCGGCCTGAACCTCGCCTTCTACGACCCGGCCCGCGTCAGCCGGGTGACCGGCGTCGACCCTGCCGCACAGATGCAGGCCCTGGCACGTCGGCGTGCTGAGGCCATCGCCATCCCGGTGGACACCATCGCCCTGGAACTCGGAGAGATCCAGGCCGCCGACGCCAGCTTCGACAGCATCGTCTGCACCTTTACCCTCTGCACGATTCCCGATGCCCTGGCCGCGCTGGGCGAAATGCGCCGCGTGCTCAAACCCGGTGGGCGCCTGCATTTCGCCGAACATGGGCTGGCGCCGGATCTTTCCGTGGTTCGCTGGCAGCACCGGCTCACCCCGCTGTGGAAGCCGTTGGCTGGCGGCTGTCACCTTGACCGCGACATTCCTCGCCTGATCGAAGCCGGTGGTTTCAAAATCGGCGAACTGCACAGCAGCTACCTGCCCGGTCCACGCGCCATGACCTTCGTCCATCGCGGATGGGCGGATTGACCACCGCCCCAACGTTCAGGTTAGCCTTGCCCCCTTGCTAGCGATTGCGAACCTCACTCATGCGTACCCTCACCACCCTGCTCGGCAACAGCCAGAAACTCGACGGCGGCGCCATGTTCGGCAATGCCCCTCGCGCGCTCTGGGAGCGCTGGATGACCCCGGACGCCGAGCACCGCATCGACCTCGGCTGTCGCGCCCTGCTGGTCCAGGACAACGGCCGCAACATCCTGGTCGAAACCGGCATCGGCGCCTTCTTCTCCCCTGAGCTGAAGCAGCGCTTCGGCGTCCAGGAAGCGCGCCATGTGCTGCTCGACAGCCTGGCCGAGGTAGGTCTCACCGACGCTGACATCGACGTCGTCCTGCTCACCCACCTGCACTTCGACCACGCCGGCGGCCTGCTCGCCCCCTGGGAAGAGGGCCAGCCCGCGCGCCTGCTATTCCGCAAGGCGCGCTTCGTTACTGGTCGCCGTCAGTGGGAACGGGCCTGCAAGCCCCACGCCCGTGACCGCGCCTCCTACATCCCGGAATTGCTCGAGCTGCTGGAAAGCAGCGGTCGCCTGGAGCTGATCGAGGAAAGCGGCAGCAGCGACACCCTCGGTTCCGGCTGGCGCTTCCACTGGAGCGACGGCCACACCCCCGGCCAGCTTCTGCCGGAAGTCGATATGCCCGACGGCCCGGTGCTGTTCAGCGGCGACCTGATTCCTGGCGCGCCCTGGGTACACCTGCCCATCACCATGGGCTATGACCGCTTCCCCGAAGGCCTGATCGAAGAGAAGGAAGCCCTGCTGGCCGACCTGCTCATGCGCAACGGCCGTCTGGTCTTCACCCACGACCCGGCCATCGCCATGGGCCGCGTGGTGCGTGATGCCAAAGGCCGCTACAGCCTGGCCGACAGCCTCGCCAAGGTTCGCGGCCTCGCCGCCTGAAGCGACCTGCAGGCCCGGTTTACGCCGGGCCGGCGGTCGACAAGGATTCGGTCTTTATTCAGAGGGATCGTCCATGAGTCTTGAATCGGTCCGCGCCTTCTTCGCCGCAAAGGCGCCGGAAATCGACATCATCGAACTGCAGACCAGCACTGCCACCGTAGCCCTGGCGGCCGAAGCCCATGGTGTAGAGCCCGGCCGCATCGCCAAGACCCTGGTTTTCCAAGTCGGAGAAGACACCGTACTGGTGGTGGCCCGCGGCGACGCGCGCATCGATAACCGCAAGTTCAAGGAAACCTTCGGCGCCAAGGCCAAGATGCTCGACGCTGAAACGGTAGAAGCGCGTACCAGCCACCCGGTTGGCGGCGTCTGCCCGTTCGGCCTCGCCACCCCGTTGGCAGTCTATTGCGACCGCTCCCTGCAGGCTTTCGATGAAGTGGTGCCAGCCGCTGGCGCCTTGCACAGCGCGGTACGTATCGCCCCGGCTTACATGGCCGAACTGGTGGAAGCCCAATGGGTGGATGTCTGCCAGGAGCCGAGCTGAATCACGAGCCACCGCCGCTCTTGTGGGGGCGAATTCATTGGCCAAGGGATGCGCAGCATCCCCCTGCAAACCCAAGGGCCGAGCCTACGCCCCGGTTGGCGAATGAACTCGCCCCTACAGGTTCAATACCCACCAGTAACGCCAAGCGTCACGCCCAGTTCCGCCGCTACCGCGAAGGGCAGCAGCAGCGTGTCCAGCAAAGCGCTGGCGGGGAGGTCGAGGGCGGGATACTTCGGCGGCAAGGCGCCGAATCGATCCATGGGGCAGCAACCGCCATGGAGCGAATACCAGTCCAGGCGGGTGCCCGAATAAATGATCGGCGCCCCCGGTTTGGCGGCGTTGAGAGTGCCGACGCTGGCACAGCCCTGCAACAGCACCAATGCCAGCAAGGTCGAAGCGAGGCGCTTAGTCATCGACGCCCTGATGGTGCTCACCCCAGCGCGGCAGCATGTCCTGCGGGATATCCAGCAGATTGAGAATGCGCGCCACCACGAAGTCCACCAGATCATCGATGGTCTGCGGCTGGTGATAGAAGCCCGGCGAGGCCGGCACGATCACCGCGCCGAGATTGGACAGCTTGAGCATGTTCTCCAGATGGATGCTGGAGTACGGCGCCTCGCGTGGTACCAGGATAAGTTGGCGACGCTCCTTCAGGGTCACGTCGGCCGCGCGCTCGATGAGGTTGTTGCAGGCACCGGTGGCGATGGCCGACAGCGTACCGGTGGAGCACGGCACCACCACCATGGCGGCGGGCGCACCGGAGCCGGAGGCCACCGGGGACATCCAGTCTTCCTTGCCGTAACAACGGATCTGCCCCGGCCCCGCGCCGGTGTATTCGCTGAGGAAGGCCTGCATGGCCTGGGGCTTGGCCGGCAGGGTGACGTCAGTCTCGGTGGCCATCACCAGCTGCGCCGCCTTGGAAATCAGGAAGTGCACCTCGCGGTCTTCCTGGATCAGGCAGTCCAGCAGGCGCAGGCCGTACTGGGCGCCGGAAGCGCCGGTCATCGCCAGGGTGATGCGGGAGGGTCCGGTCATCGCCAGTTCCTTAATCTTCCAGGGCCTTGGCCAGCTTGCCATGCAGGCCGCCGAATCCGCCGTTGCTCATGATCACCACTTGGGTGCCTGGGCGCGCCAGCGCCTTGATCTCGGCGATGATGCTCTCCAGCGAGGTGCAGACCTGCGCCGGCACCGGGCAGGCCATGGCGGTAGCGGCCAGGTCCCAGCCGAGGTTCGGCGGCGCGTACCAGAACACCTGGTCAGCCAGCTTTACCGACTCCGGCAGGCCGTCACGGTGCGCGCCGAGCTTCATGGAGTTGGAGCGCGGTTCGATCACCGCAATCACCGGAGCGTCGCCGACGCGCTTGCGCAGGCCATCGAGGGTGGTTGCGATGGCGGTGGGGTGGTGAGCGAAGTCGTCATAGAGGGTCACGCCTTTAACCTCGGCGACCTTCTCCATGCGCCGCTTGACGCTCTTGAAAGCACTCAACGCGGCCACGCCCAGCTCTGGCACCACGCCAACGTGGCGAGCAGCGGCCAGGGTAGCCAGGGCATTGGCGACGTTGTGCTGGCCAGTCAACTCCCAGTCCACCGTGCCGGCCACCTGGCCTTCGAACAGTACCTCGAAGCGCGAGCCGTCCTCGGCCAGCAGACGGGCCTGCCACTGGCCGCCGTCGCCGGTGGTCTGCACCGGGGTCCAGCAGCCCATGTCCAGCACGCGTTTGAGCGCGGTTTCGCAAGTGGGATGGATGATCAGGCCCTCGCCAGGGATGGTCCGCACCAGGTGATGGAACTGCCGCTCGATGGCAGCGAGGTCGGGGAAGATGTCCGCGTGATCGAATTCCAGGTTGTTCAGGATTGCGGTACGCGGGCGGTAGTGGACGAATTTGGAGCGTTTGTCGAAGAAGGCGCTGTCGTATTCGTCAGCTTCGACCACGAAGAACGGCGTGCCGCCCAGGCGCGCGGAAATGCCGAAGTTCTGTGGGACACCACCGATCAGGAAGCCCGGACTCATACCGGCATGCTCCAGCACCCAGGCCAGCATGCTGCTGGTGGTGGTCTTGCCATGGGTGCCCGCCGCAGCCAGTACCCAGCGCCCTTGCAGCACATGGTCGGCCAGCCACTGCGGGCCGGAAACGTAGGGTAGCCCCTTGTTCAGCACGTACTCCACGG
Organism: Pseudomonas sp. BN415; assembly: GCF_029871195.1. Lineage (NCBI taxonomy): Bacteria > Pseudomonadati > Pseudomonadota > Gammaproteobacteria > Pseudomonadales > Pseudomonadaceae > Pseudomonas > Pseudomonas sp. BN415. Next base: position 5,832 of record NZ_SSOK01000058.1, on the reverse strand, counting down.
CGGGGTTGCCGCGGGACAGCGCGTTGCCGACCACCACCAGATCCGGAGCGGGTTCCAGATGGGCGGGTTCATACCCCTGCATCAGCTCGATCCCCTGGGCCTCCAGCTGGGTGCTCATGGGCGGGTAGACGTTGGCGTCGGAGCCAGTGACACGGTGGCCAAGTTCCTTGGCCAGCACCGCCAGCGAACCCATGAAGGTGCCGCAGATGCCGAGGATGTGGATATGCATGGATGACCTCTGAAACGGGCCGCCCGGCCCAAGAAAAAACTTGTCGCAGGTTAGCACAGCGGCCCTCCCTGGAGCCTAGGAGGCTGGCCTCGGGGCGAACTCACTCGCCAAGCAGGCGAAAGGCCTGTCATGTATGTCCCAAGGACCGCTACGAGGTCGTTGGCGAATGAGTTCGCTCCTAAAAGGAAGAAGCGAACCGATTAGCCGCGATTCGACCTCACCATCTCGAAAAAGGTCTCGATGATCCTGCGCGACCCCTGCTCACGTAGGCACACCAGCGTCTCGGTCATGCGCTGCAGGCAATCGCGGATCGGCAGTACATGGACGTTGGCGCTGGCCCCCACTTCGGCCGACGAGACGAAACCGACGCCCAGGCCGGCGGCGACCATTTCGAACGTCGCCTCGCGGCCCTCCACCTCGATGGCCGGGCGGATGGCGATACCGGCACGCTGCATCTCATTCTCGAGAATTTGCCGGGTCATGGAGCCGCGCTCACGCAGCACCATGGGCATGTCCTGCAGGTCGGCGAGCAGGATGGAGTCGCGCGATGCCCAGGGATGGGAATGGGCGACGAAGGCCACCAGCGGCTCGCTGCTCAGCACCTGGGTGATCAGGCCCTCGTCCTCAACCACCCGCCCCAGCAGGGCGAAGTCCGCCTTGTACTCCTGCAGCCGACGCAGGCACTCGTCGCTGTTGCCGGTGACCAGGCTGACGCGAATCCCCGGATAGCGCTCACAGAAGCGCGCGATGTGCCCCAGCAGGTGCACTGGCGAATCCACCGCCAAGGTCAGGCTGCCGGTCTCCAACGCCCGCGACGTGGACAGCAGCTCCTGGGCTTCTGCCTCGGCGGCGAACAGGCGCTGAGTGATGGTCAGCAGGCGCTCGCCCAAGTCGGTCAGCTGCACGGAACGCTTGTTGCGGTGAAACAGCAGGATGCCGAAACGCTCCTCCAATTTGCGCACCTGGTCGGAAACCGCTGGCTGGCTGAGGAAGAGCGCCTCGGCCGCGCGGGTGAAGTTGCCGTGTACGGCCACAGCATGGAAGGCCTTGAGCTGTGCCTGGGAAACCGCCATCTGCTTGCCCTCAATAAATAAGCTCAACTTATATTTGAAATACTATAAATCGATTTTATTTATTTTTTAGGAATTGGTTTTATCTCTCCATCGCAACGCGCCCTCACCAGAACAACGCTGGAGACGACCATGACCAAAGCCGAATTCCCCACCAACGCCCAACCGCTGGCAGCCCCCGCCCTCGGCGAGCCCTACCTGCTGACCCCCGGCCCGCTGACCACGTCCAAAGCCACCAAGGAAGCCATGCTGCGCGACTGGGGCTCGTGGGATGGCGCCTTCAACCTGGTGACCGCCGAAGTCCGCCAGGAACTGCTCTCCATGGCCGGCGTGCAAGACGACAGTTTTGCCTGCGTGCCCCTGCAAGGCAGCGGCAGTTTCTCGGTGGAAGCCGCCCTGGCCACCGCCATCCCCCGCGACGGCAAGTGCCTGATCCTGATGAACGGCGCCTATGGCCAGCGCGCGGCCAAGACCCTGGACTATCTGGGCCGCGCCTACATCACCCTGGACAAGGGTGACTACCTGCCACCGCAACCGGATGAAGTGGACGCCCTGCTGAAGGCCAACCCGGACGTCACCAACGTCTTCTTGGTCCACTGTGAAACCAGCTCCGGCATCCTCAACCCGCTGCGTGCGGTCGCCGATGTGGTGAAGGCCCACGGCAAGAGCCTGATCGTCGACGCCATGAGCTCCTTCGGTGCGGTACCGTTGACCGTGAATGAAGTCGCCTTCGACGTGCTGGTGTCTTCCGCCAACAAATGCATCGAGGGCATCCCCGGCTTCGGCTTCGTGATCATCCGTCGCTCGGTGCTGGAAGCCGCCAAGGGCCGCGCCCATTCCCTCGCCCTGGATATCTACGAGCAGTGGCTCTACATGGAGCGCACCGGCCAGTGGCGCTTCACCCCGCCGACCCACAGCGTGGTGGCCTTCCGCGCCGCACTGGAACAGCACGCCGCGGAAGGCGGCGTGCCAGGGCGCCTGGCGCGCTACAGCCGCAACCGCGACGTACTGGTGGCCGGCATGCGTGATATCGGCTTCAAGACGCTGCTGGAAGACCAGTGGCTGTCGCCGATCATCACCACCTTCTTCAGCCCGGAGCACCCGAACTTCGAGTTCAAGCGCTTCTACGAAGAACTGAAGGCCCGCAGCTTCGTCATCTACCCGGGCAAGCTGACCGTGGCCGAGAGCTTCCGCATTGGCTGCATCGGGCAAATCGACGAACACATCGTGCGCCAGCTCCTGCGCGCCATCGCCGACTCCCTTGAGGCCATGGGCGTGGACATGAAGCAAACGGTCGCCTGAGTCGACAGGTAGACCCATTCAAGGTCACCCACCGTCCTGAGACGGTTCCCGCTGCGGGTAGCGGGGCTGTGGTGCGGTGACCTTTTTCTGAAACATCGCTGTAGTAAACCAGCCGCTCGGCAGCGCCGGGCAGGAGCCAAAGTTAGCGCCGAATGTCATCAACCCGCCTGACGCCACGACCGCTGCCATCTGACCAAGGCCGTGCGTTAAGACAGCCCAGCAGTACTGAAAACAACAACAACCTCCCTATTTGCACTGTCCGGCATACCCACACGGGGTCAGAACCATGAACAACAACGCAGGTGCCTTCGAAAGCGGCTGGAAGTCCCTCCAGCGCTGGCGTGTCCAGATCTTCCTCATCACCTGGCTGGCTTACGCCGCCTTCTACTTCACCCGCAAAGCCTTCTCCGTCGCCAAGCTCGGCATTGGCGAAGACCCAAGCTTCGAACTCGACAAGGCCGCCATGGCCAACCTCGACGCCCTCTACCTGGCCGCCTACGCCGTGGGCCAATTCACCTGGGGCATCTTCGCCGACCGCTTCGGACCCCGCGTGGTGGTACTCGGCGGCCTGGTCGTCTCGGCCCTGGCCGCTGTAGTGATGGGCACCTTCGCGACCCTGCCGATCTTCGCGACCTGCATGCTGGTCCAGGGCCTGGCCCAATCCACCGGCTGGTCGGGGCTGTGCAAGAACATCGGCAGTTTCTACGCCACCCAGGAGCGTGGCCGCGTGCTGGGTTACTGGAGCACCTGCTACGCCTTCGGCGGCCTGGTGGCCACGCCCTTCGCCGGCTGGTGGGCCTACGACGTGTTCCACGACTGGCGCATGGCTTTCCTCTCCAGCGCGCTGGTGGTCGGCGTTGTCGCCGTGCTGTTCTTCCTCCTGCAGCGCAACCGGCCGGAAGACGTCGGTCACGCCCCGGTTGAAGTCGAGCCCACCAGCAACGGCCCTCGCAAAAGCCACTGGTATGCCCTGCGCAAGGTGATGAAGAACCGCACCGTGCTGGTCCTGGGCCTCGCCTACTTCCTGCTCAAGCCCGCGCGCTACGCCATCCTCCTATGGGGCCCGGTGATCGTCTACGAACGCATGCCGTCGATTGGCAAGGTGGCCTCGGCGATCGTCCCTACGGCCTTCGAACTGGCCGGCCTGGTGGGCCCGATCCTGATCGGCATTGCCTCGGACAAACTCTTCGGCGCCCGCCGCATGCCAGCCTGCGTGTTCAGCCTGATCGCCCTCACCGTCTGCCTGGCGCTCTTCGTCCCAGCCATGCAGAGCGGCAGCCTGTACCTGGTGGTGGGCCTGCTGTTCATGATGGGCATGACCCTCTACGGACCGGACTCAATGATCAGCAGCTCCGCCGCCATCGACTTCGGCACCCAGGAAGCCGCCGGCACCGCTGCGGGCTTCGTCAACGGCTGCGGTTCGATCGGCGCGATTCTCGGCGGCCTGCTGCCGGGCTACTTCGACACCACCACCGTGTTCGTCGTGTTCACCGCCGCGGCACTGCTGGCCAGCCTGATGCTGGTGCCTTTCTGGAACAGCCGCCCGCAAACCCTGAAAGCGCCGGAAAGCTTCCCGGCCACCGGTCAACCGGCCCTGGCCGGTGCCAAGACCTGAATTCCCTTAGCCAACCTGCAATCCGCTGGAGTCATCACCATGCATTACAAGCAACCCACCCAACTCAAAGCCGTCATCCTCGACTGGGCCGGTACCGTCGTCGACTTCGGTTCCTTCGCGCCGACCCAGATCTTCGTCGAGGCCTTCGCCGAGTTCGGCGTCGCCGTCTCCCTGGAAGAAGCCCGCGGCCCGATGGGCATGGGCAAGTGGGACCACATCCGCACCCTCTGCGACATTCCAGCGATCGGCGAGCGCTACCGCGCCGCCTTCGGCCGCCTGCCCACGGACGACGACGTCACCGCCATCTACGAACGCTTCATGCCGCTGCAGATCGAGAAGATCGCCCTGCACTCGGCACTGATCCCCAGTGCCCTCGACGCCATCGCCACCCTGCGCGAGAAGGGCCTGAAAATCGGCTCCTGCTCCGGCTACCCGGCCGTGGTCATGATCAAGGTGGTGGAGCTGGCTCGCCAGAACGGCTACGTCGCCGACCATGTGGTCGCCACCGACGAAGTGCCCAACGGCCGCCCGCACCCGGCCCAGGCCCTGGCCAACGTGATCGCCCTGGGCATCGACGACGTCGCCGCCTGCGTGAAGGTGGACGACACCTGGCCGGGCATCCTCGAAGGCCGCAGCGCCGGCATGTGGACCGTGGCCCTGACCTGCTCGGGCAACGCCCTCGGCCTGACCTACGAACAGTTCAAGGCCCTGCCAGCGGACAAGCTGGACCAGGAACGCGCCCGCATCGGCCAGATGTTCGAAGGCTCCCGTCCGCACTACCTGATCGACACCATCGCCGACCTGCCGGCTGTGATCGACGACATCAACAAACGCCTGGCCCGTGGCGAGATGCCCCAGGCCAGCTGATTGAAGCGGGGTCAGCCGTCGGCCCCTTTCCCCGGCGGGCAAGGATGCCCGCACCTCTCGTGAAAAAGCCCGGCCTTCGTAAAGGGGCCGGGCTTTTCTCTTTCTGTGGAGGCGAATTCATTCGCCAAGGGCTGCGCAGCATCCTCTGCCAGTACGAAGGCCGGCCCTACGGTCCGGTTGGCGATTGAAATCGCCCCCACAATGGGCCACACCATACCGCGATGAAGCTCGGTGAACTGGGCAGCGGACGGCCGGTGGCCGGGTCGAGCTGCCGGGCCTGCGCCAGTTGGCTAATCAGGGCTTCGCTGGGCTTGGGCGGCGGGATATTGGCCTTGCGTTCCTCCAGCCACTGGAGCTTGCCATCCCAGGGCGGCAGCTGGGCGGGTGGCAAGGGCAGGATGTCGTTGATTTCGGGTACTGAGGGCTTGGCGTAGGAGTAATCCGCGAGAATGCTCCAGATTGCTTTGTAGCGTTCGGCACGTTCAAGGTCTTTCTCCTGGCCCAGATAATTCACGTTGTCTGTCGGGGGGAGGCCGCGAAAGCCGTCATCCAGATAACCTGCCGACGTTTCATCCCCTGCAGCAACTCCTAGCTGAAACGCCTCAAGTGCTTCTTGAAAATGCTTGTGATACTTGAGATCAACACCCAAGTCTGTAGCGGCATCGCCATGCCCTTGTTCCGCCGCACAGCGCCGCATCTGCCGGGCGATATCCGGTGCGAACTTTATGGGGGCCAACTTGTCGGCCACC